>CAZLXF010000083.1:3224-12453 GCA_964563065.1 uncultured Rikenellaceae bacterium
ACCGATTTAATTCTCTTCACTTCAGCAATAATATTTCTGTCGTGTGGGGCAACTATTTGTGCACCATCCTCCCAGTAAACCTTGTAACCGTTGTATTCCTTTGGGTTGTGCGAAGCTGTAATAACAATGCCACTCTGGCATTTAAAAGAACGGATTGTAAAGCTTAGCTGCGGAGTTGGCCGTAACGATTCAAACAGGTAAACTTTAATACCATTTGCGCTCATAATTTGCGCTGCAGTTTGGGCAAACTTCATGCTGTTGTTCCGCGAGTCGAATGCTATGGCAATCCGAATTTCAGGAAGGTGAGCAAACTGCATTTTTAGGTAGTTGGCCAATCCTTGTGTTGCCATGCCCAGCGTGTAAATATTCATGCGGTTAGTTCCAGGTCCCATAATTCCTCGCAAACCTCCGGTACCAAATTCAAGATCCTTATAGAAAGCATCGACTAACTCTTTTGGATTATTTTCAAAAAGATACTGAACCGCTTCCCTTGTTTCCTTGTCGAATTCGGGCAGCATCCAAAGTTCTGCTTTTTTCAGAATGGCGGTATCGATACTTTGTGCATTCATGGCATTTAGTATTATAAGGTTAATTCTTTAATGCATTCGCAAAGGCTTTCTCTCCAATGTGGAATTTCAATATTGTAAACCCTTTTAATTTTTGTTTTATCCAGCACGCTGTAGGGCGGGCGAACTGCTGATGTAGGATATTGATAGCTTAATATAGCATTTATTTTGCAATTTATACCAACCTGATGTACAATTTCTTTGGCAAAATCGTACCAGCTGCAAACGCCTTCGTTTGAGAAGTGAAAAGTTTCGTTTACAAATTGGTTCCTGCCTTTTTCAATAATAGAAATAATTGCTTTAGCAAGGTCCTTAGCAAGGGTTGGCGAACCAACCTGATCGAAAACAACATTTAGCTGAGGGAGCTCTTTGCCTTTTCGAATAATCGTTTTCATAAAGTTGTTACCATGAGGTGAATACAACCACGAAGTACGAATTACTAAACCATTTCCAGAATCAATAACTGCCTTTTCACCTTCTAGCTTCGAATTTCCATAAACCGAATTTGGAGAAGTTCCTGTTTCCTCGTTATATGGAACATACGTTTTCCCATCAAAAACGTAATCGGTAGATATGTGAATAAGTTTAGCTCCAACTGCTTTTGCCTCTGTTGCCAGTATTTTTGGAGCCTCGGAGTTTAGCAGAAAAGCCTTTTTAACTTCATCCTCTGCTTTATCTACTGCTGTGTAGGCTGCGCAGTTAACAATCAAATCGGGTTTCTGAATGGACAAAAACTCTCGAATCGATTCCTGGTTAGTAATATCTAATTCATCTATGTCAGTAAAAAGAAACCGTTGGTCATTTTTTGCTTCGCAAATTAACCTTATATCGGTGCCAAGTTGCCCGTTGGCTCCTGTAACTAAAATCCGGTTAAAAGAGTTGCTGCTATTTTCCATAAGTAAAGTTGAATTCGGCATTTTCAAGGGTAGGATGAATCTTATCTTTTGTAGAAATAGTTGCCTTTTTGGGATCAATCATCCAGTCGATATTTAATGCAGGGTCGTTGAAAAGAATTCCTCGTTCTGCTTCAGCATTATATAAAGCATCACATTTATAAAGTACAATAGCTTTATCACTTAAAACTGAGAACCCATGAGCGAAACCTTTTGGAACCAAAAGCATCTGCTTGCTTTCAGCATCGAGTTCCAGGGAGAAATGCTTTCCAAAGGTTGGCGAATTACGCCGTATGTCAACAGCAACGTCAAGTATTTTCCCCTCAATTACTCGTACAAGTTTGGTTTGTGAGTAGGGCGCAAGCTGGTAGTGAAGCCCACGAATAACGCCATGTGAGGACTTCGACTCGTTATCCTGAACGAATACCGTATCAACTCCCAACTCATGAAATTTATCCTGATTGTATGCTTCCAGAAAGTAACCCCTGCTATCGCTAAAAACGGTTGGTTTTACTATAAATAAATCGGGTAGTGGTGTGTTTATTAATATCATTTTTTAGTATTTATTTTTCCGATTTTAAAAGTTTATCGAAGTATTCAATCGTTTTCTCAAGTCCTGCTTCTAACTCAACGGATGGTTGCCAACCGTTTAAGAGTTTTTTCGCAAGTGTAATGTCGGGTTTTCGTTGAGTTGGATCATCGGCAGGAAGTTCTTGATATGTAATTTTCGATTTACTTCCAGTTTTCTTTAGTACAAGATTTGCCAACTGAAGCATCGTAAACTCCGAAGGATTTCCAAGGTTAACAGGTCCGGTTACACTATCTGGTGTGTTCATTAATCGAATCATGGCCTCAACCAAATCGTCAACATACATGAAACTACGCGTTTGCGAGCCGTCACCATAAATGGTGATATCATCATTTTTAAGTGCTTGCACTATAAAATTCGAAACAACTCTTCCGTCGTTTGGGTGCATGCGCGGTCCGTATGTATTAAAAATTCTGGCAATTTTGATTTTTACGCCATTCTGCTGATGGTAGTTTACGAAAAGGGTTTCTGCGCAACGCTTTCCCTCATCGTAACAGGATCGTGCGCCAATTGGGTTTACATTTCCCCAGTACGATTCGGGCTGCGGGTGCACTGTTGGATCGCCATACACTTCGCTAGTTGAGGCTTGCAAAATTTTTGCCTTCACTCTTTTTGCCAATCCCAGCATGTTGATAGCGCCCATAACAGAGGTTTTTACTGTCTTTATTGCATTGTACTGGTAGTGGATGGGCGAAGCAGGGCAAGCTAAGTTGAAAATTTCATCAACCTCAACAAATATTGGCATGGTTACATCGTGCCTAATTAGTTCGAAGTATGGGTTACTTAACAGATGAATTATGTTCGATTTATTACCAGTAAAAAAATTATCAAGGCAAATTACATCATTCCCTTCGTTCAGAAGTCTTTCACACAGATGCGAACCTAAAAAACCAGCACCTCCAGTTACAAGTATTCGTTTCATTGAAATATGTTAAAAGAATTATTTTATTGTTATAAACCCAATGTAAATATATGCTCAAAGATAGTTTTTATGATACGAATATGGAATTTTAGCTATCAATTTATTTCACTTCAAGCATTGCAGAAGTCCTTTAAGCAGTTTTTTTGAAAAAAATTAACGTTTTTTAGCCTATAAATGATAAAGTTATGTAATTTTGCAATCTGTTTTTACTATCAATATTGTCTAACTTATTAATTTAGAGCAAATTTAATGATTAATCAAGAAGAAATGGCTTCGAACGAAGCAAATGTTGAACAGGCTGAGCAGCCAGTTGCTGAGCAAGTAAACGAGGAAAAAGAAACCACAAACGAGGTGGTTGAAAAGGAATTTGATTGGGATAATTTCGCTGAGGAAAGCGCATACCCAAAAGAGAAGAAGGCTGAATTTGAGGCCTTGTACAATGAAACCCTTTCGTCAGTTGCCGAGGGTGAAGTTGTTGACGGAACAGTTATTGCGCTTAATAAGCGCGAGGTTGTAATCAACATTGGTTACAAATCTGAAGGAGTTGTTACTATCAGCGAGTTTCGCTACAATCCTGATTTAAAAGTTGGCGATACTGTTGAAGTATACGTTGAAAATCAGGAGGACAAAAAAGGACAGCTTGTGCTATCGCACAAAAAAGCACGTTCGTTGCGTTCATGGGATCGCGTTAACCAAGCGCTCGATAAGGATGAGGTTATTAAAGGGTACATCAAGTGTCGTACTAAAGGTGGTATGATTGTAGATGTATTTGGCATTGAGGCATTCCTTCCCGGTTCGCAAATCGATGTTAAACCAATCCGCGATTACGATATCTTTGTTGGCAAAACCATGGAATTCAAAGTGGTTAAAATTAACCAGGAGTACAAAAACGTGGTTGTTTCTCACAAAGCTCTTATTGAAGAGGAACTTGAGCAACAAAAGAAAGAAATTATTGCTAAACTTGAAAAAGGACAGGTACTTGAGGGTACCGTTAAAAATATTACCAGCTACGGTGTATTCATCGACCTTGGTGGCGTAGATGGTCTTATCCACATTACCGATCTTTCATGGGGTCGCGTTACGCATCCAGAGGAAATCGTTCAACTCGATCAGAAATTGAACGTTGTTATTCTTGATTTCGATGATGCTAAAAAGCGTATTGCTTTAGGTTTAAAACAGCTTACTCCTCATCCATGGGATTCGCTCGATGCTAATTTAAAGATTGGCGACGTAGTAAAAGGTAAGGTTGTTGTTATGGCTGATTATGGTGCATTTGTTGAAATTGCAACAGGTGTAGAAGGATTAATTCACGTTTCAGAAATGTCGTGGAGTCAGCATCTTCGTAGCGCCCAGGAATTCCTAAAAGTAGGTGATGTGGTTGATGCACAAATTCTTACACTCGACCGTGAGGAAAGAAAAATGTCTCTGGGCATGAAGCAACTTAAGCAGGATCCTTGGGAAAAAATTGAGGAGAAATATCCTGTTGCTTCACGTCACCAAGCTAAAGTTCGCAACTTTACTTCCTTTGGAGTATTTGTTGAGATTGAAGAAGGAGTTGATGGCCTTATCCATATCTCCGACCTAAGCTGGACAAAGAAAATTAAGCACCCAGCAGAATTCACCGCAGTTGGTGCCGATATTGATGTTGTAGTTCTAGAAATTGATAAGGAAAATAGGCGCTTAAGCCTTGGCCACAAGCAACTCGAGGAGAATCCTTGGGACGTATTCGAGTCAATCTTCACTGTTGATTCAGTTCACGAAGGAACCATTATCGACGTATTCGATAAGGGAGCAGTTGTAGCTCTTCCATACGGCGTTGAGGGTTTTGTTACACCTAAACACCTTGTGAAAGAGGACGGAACTGCAGGAAAAGTTGAAGAGAAACTTGAATTTAAGGTTATCGAATTCAATAAAGTTGCAAAACGTATAATTCTTTCGCATAGCAGGATTTTCGAGGATTCTAAGAAGGCTGATGATGATACCGAGAAAAAATCTAAGGCAACTTCCACACAAAAAGCTGTAAAAAAGTTGAAAGCTAATTTAGAAAAGACTACCTTAGGGGATATATCCGAATTGGCAGCGTTGAAAACTGAACTTGAAGAGAATCAGAAGAAAACGAAAGCTAAGGCGGCTCCAAAGAAAACAAAAGCAGCTGAAAAAAAGGAAGAAAAAGAGGAGAATACCGACGATAAAGCTGCTGAATAGGCTTTGTTTATTAGAAACTCTAAATTCTGAACGCAATGGAATTCAAAATTAGTAAGCTGGAAAACCACTCCTTAATCGAAGTTCTTGAGGAAAAGTTGGACACCAACATTGCACCTACTCTTAAATCGGAGTTAGTGCTAATATCTGGAAACGGCGAACGAAATATTATTCTCGACCTATCCAACTGTCGTTACTGCGATTCCTCCGGATTAAGTGCAATACTTGTAGCCAATAGGCTCTGTAAGAATGCTAACGGAACTTTCGTGCTTACTGGTCTTACCGATGCAGTTGAAAGGTTAATCACCATTTCGCAGCTCGATACAGTACTGAATATTGCTTACTCAAAAAACGAAGCGGTTGAAATAATTAAAAAAGCCGAAAGCGAGAATCAATAGTGACCTTTGCGTTAACAATACTAGGTAGTAGTAGTGCTTTGCCTACCGCTACTCGTTTTCCTTCCGCTCATGCACTTAATGTGCATGAGCGGTTGTTTTTAATCGATTGTGCCGAGGGCACACAAATGCAGCTTCGAAAGTATAAACTTAAACTTTCAAGGTTAGAACATATCTTTATTTCACACCTTCATGGCGATCATGCTCTTGGGCTTGTGGGATTAATTTCAACCCTTAACCTACTTGGTCGTAAAAACGATCTTTACATTCACGCCCACGCACCTCTTGAGGATATTCTTAAGAAGAATATCGATTTTTTTGTAAACGATCTACAGTTCCCTTTACATTTCATCCATCTTGATTCCAAAAAGCATAAGGTAATTTTTGCTGATAAGAACATTACGGTTGAATCGTTACCTTTGAAGCATAGGATTCCTTCAACAGGATTTCTGTTTAGAGAAACACAAAAGGAACCTAACATTAAAAAAGATTACATTGAAAAGTTTTCAATTCCTCTTTCGGAAATTGTGAGAATCAAACTTGGCGCTGACTATTTAACGCCTGAAGGAGCGTTAATCCCTAATTCTGAATTAACTTATATCTCGTCTTACCCTCGTTCTTATGCGTATTGTAGTGATACGTCGTACTCTGAAAAGCTAATTGATTTGGTTAAAGGTGTTGACATACTTTACCATGAAGCAACATTCGATAGTAGTATGGAAAAAATGGCCAAGGCAACAGGGCATTCAACAGCTTTACAGGCAGCCACCATTGCAGCAAAAGCCAAGGTTGGTAAATTAATTATTGGACATTTTTCTTCTCGCTATAAGGATGTTAGTATATTACTCGATGAGGCTCGTTCAGTTTTCCCAGAAACATTTTTGGCTATGGATGGCCAGGAACATTCAATTGAAGAGAAAAAATTGAAACAAAAGTAGTAGTAGTGTTTATATTTTTATACCCACAACCAACACATCGTCAATTTGTTCGTAGTCCCCTTTCCACCTATTAAACTCCTTGTCGAGGATACCATACATTTCATCAGCCGCTACATCATTCCCTGATTGCAATATGTCCTTTAACCGAGCTAAAGAGAATTTTTTACGGTTTACTGGCTCAAACTGATCGTAGAATCCATCGGTAAATAAGTATAGTATATCGTCTTTTTCTAGAATAAAAACATCGTTTGTAAAAATTGGGGTGCTTAAGTCCCATCCAACTCTATAAATACTAGGTTTTAGTTTTATTAAACCACTCTTTTTTAGAATAAATATTCCAAGCATTGCTCCGCTAAATGTTAGCTCGTTTGTATTATGATTAAAGGTGCAAAGAGCTATTTCCATTCCGTGATGAATCTCGCGCTGGGTTTTAGCAAACTTCTCAATTACGTAGCTATTTGTACGGTTAAGTATTTCTGCAGGGTTGCAGTATTTACACTCAGTAACAGCTTGGCGAAGAGCGTTTTCACATATTATGCTGATTATAGCACCTGGTACGCCATGTCCTGTGCAGTCGGCAACTGCTATTACAGAAATGTTGTTAAATCGGGCGTACCAGTAAAAGTCACCACTTACAATATCTTTGGGTTTGTAGTAAATTAGAACATCGTCAAAATTTTGCTTCAACTCATCGATGGGACTTAACATTGAATTCTGCAGGAATTTGGCGTATTCAAGGCTGTCGACAATTTTTCTGTTTTGCTCGTCAACAATTGTCAGCTGTTTGCGTAGTTCAAGGGTGCGAACGTTAACAATGGTCTCAAGTTCCTTCTGTTTGGTTTTAAACGACTTGATTCTAAAAAGAATGTATAAATAGATTGCTAAGCCAATAACAACAATTATACAAACTCTAAACCACCAAGTTTCCCAGTATGGGCGATTAATTTCGAAAGGCATAGAACACGCAACGTTAGACCATACCATGTCGCTATTAGCGGCTTTAACTCGAAAAACATACTCACCCGGAGGAATGTTTGAGTAGATTGCCACTCGGCTTTTACTTGTAATCCACTTTTCATCAAACCCATCGAGTTTCCATTGGTAGGTAACCAGTTTTGGGTTTTTTAAGCTAACGCCAATGAATTCGAATGTAAGATGGTTTTGATTGTGTTCTAATTTGAGGCTTTTGGGAAGGCCACTCCAAGGATCAATGTTTGGTGAGAATACACTCCAATTAGTTTCTAGAGAATTCAATTTGAGTTTTGTAATTCGAACTTTTGGTGCAACGCTGTTCCCTTTGTCGCTTCTTCGGTCGTATTTAAGGAGCCCTCCGTTTGTAGCAATCCAAAAGCACCAGCTATTTTCTTCGTATACTCCGTTTAGGTTTGTTTCCAAGTCAATAAGCCCCTTGTTGGAGTCGTAGTATGATATTGAGAGTGAATCGTTATTTATTAATTCACCCAAATCAATCCTGTTTAATCCAAGATTGGTGCCAACCCAGAGTGAATTGAAATTATCAGAATGTAGAATGTAAATTAAGTTAGATGCCAAACCCTCTTTTTCGGTATAATGATAGAGTTTATGGCGGTCGTAACGGAAAATCCCATTGGATCGGGTTCCAATCCATATGCTATTGAATGGATCGGTTATCAAAGAAGTTACCTCCTCATTCACCCTTAAACCGCTAAAATGTTTTACTTTTCCATTGGTAATTGTGTAAAGTCCATTATAGCGGGTTCCTACCCACATAGTATTTTTGGAAGTATCAACTAATAATTTTTGAACAAATATTTGTCCTGTATCATTTTTTAGCAGCGGGAAATGTGTAAACTCTTTAAGGTTTTTTGTGTAATAGAGGCCTTTGCTTGAGGCCACCCAGGTTGTTCCATTTTCGTCTTCAACAATATCATCAACACGTAGGTTAAGATTTGGAAATAGGTTAACCTTTTTAAATGTTAAATTTGAGTAGTCCCATAAATTTTCAACCCTACACATGCCTGCATTACCTGTTCCAATTAGTACGAGTCCCTTACTGTTTTGGTAAATTTTACCTACGTAATTATCTGGTAGTCCGTTGAAATTGTTGTAGTTGTAGTACTTGTTGTTTTTAATTACTGTTAAACCCTCTCCAATTGTTCCTACCCAAAGTGAACCATCGGTTGCAATATTTAACCCCCAAATTTTATTTCCAATTAACCCATCATTGGTTGTGTAGGCCTCAAAGGGAGAAGTTTTTATAAGGTTAACACCTTGATTTGATATCGCCCATAAATTGCCTTCGTGATCGACAAATATTTTTGATGGTTCTGCAGTTAACCCATTGGACTCTCCAATTATTCTGAAGAATTTTGGGTTATCAAAATCGAAGGCAAATAGTTTTCTTTCAATATCTTTGATAGAGAAATCTTTACCTAATACCCAAACCTTATCGCCGTCAAATGCAATATCCTTAATGTCAATATTTGAGGTTTGTATTATATTAAGAGGGACGATGCTGTTTTCGTTTTTTATGTAGATCCCTTTGTTTGTGCCAAATAAAATATCTCCGCTATTTAATTGAATGCCAGAATTTACATGAACGTTACTTCCAATTTCAAGGTATTCAAGCTTATTGTTTATAATTTTAAAAAGTTGACCCCTATTTCCAAAAAAGAATTCATTTTCAATAGTACGCAGAATAAAACTGTTTACTATTCTGTCTTGGAAAATTTGCGATTTCCCTAA
>CAZLXF010000084.1:0-12444 GCA_964563065.1 uncultured Rikenellaceae bacterium
AGTTGCAAGAATTCTAACGTTGTTTTTTCTATTAAAAACTTTTGAAACTTGTATCGCAATGTGTTCGTAGCATGTTCTTATTATATCGAATGTTGAAATGTTGTATCTTTCAAATGTTGGTAAAAAGGTTGACTCGAACCATTCTCTTCCCAACGATTTTGGTCCATTCAGGTTATAGAATTCAATACCGTTCAGCTCTTCCAGTAAATTCTCATTTATTTTCCCTTGTTTACCCAGAATCCCATTTTCATCGAAGGGAAGCTGTTGTTTTTGAGAGAAATGGTTGAGAACCATGTTTGCCGGACAAATATCGAAAGCCACTCTTTCGCCATTTTCCATGAGGGAAATGTTGGCAATTCCTCCTATGTTTAAACACATGTCGTACTCAGCAAAAAGTAGCTCATCGCCTATTGGTACCAGCGGTGCTCCTTGGCCACCGCGAGCAACATCGCCCGAACGAAAATTGCTAACGCATTGAATTCCTGTTACTGCTGCTATTTGCGAACCGTTTCCAATTTGTACAGAAACTCCTTTTTGTGGATTGTGAAAAACAGTGTGCCCATGGCTGCCAATTAAATCAATACTACAATTGGTGTCTTTTGTAAATTTAAGAATTTGTTCTCCTATCCATTTTCCGTATTCTGCATCGAATTCCATTAACTCTTGACCGCTCATTCCCATTGATTCGGAAAGGAGCGATTTTAAATTTTGATTGTACGAAATGGTTTCTGCTTTCACTAGGTTATACGACCATTCGGTACCATTGAAGCTATATTCTGTTAGGCTAATATCGAGCCCATCGAGCGAGGTTCCCGACATTACACCAATCGCCCTGAAGGAGCAGGGCGATTGAATTATTTTGTTTTGAATCATCATTTGTTATGCGGGGAACTTTTTAATAAGTTCAGTGATTGCCTCGTTTATTAAGCTAGCAAGGTTATCGATTTCTTGCCTGTGGTTTGTGTTAACTAATCCATCGAGTACATTTGGCTCAAAGAGCCAAGGTTCGGGAGAAACAGAAACTCCGGTCAACTTCTCAAGCGGAATAATACCTTTATTTGAATAGGACGTGAAATCGATTGTAACCTGAGGACTAAATCCTTTATACACGGTACTGTCACTTTCAGTTTTAAAGGAATCCTTGCTTACTAGGTTCAGGGACGAAAGTCCATGCGATTCTGTTATTTCTGGGTCAATACTAATGTCAATACGCATGTACAGTTTTGAAGTTCCTCTCCTAATCGCTTTATTTACACTAGTACTTGGGTATCCGTACTCATTGTAATCAAATTGTTTCCCGTATGCATTTACTGGTAGAATGTACATTCCGGTTTCTTGTTCGAGCCGTTGCTTTAAAACTACCCACGTGTAGTCCATTAGTTTAGAGATAATTTTATCGCCTTTTTTTGAATTTATTTCAGGAAATTCGTGAGAGAGGGCATCAAGCTTCTCTCTTACCTGTTCGTGAATGTTAACATTAATAGAAATTAGCACAATTTGTTTGTTTCGGTAAAGAACAGCATTTGTAAAAAGTGGTAGAAGCAAAAGTAATATTAATGCTCCCATGGTGCTTAAATATTTCTTCATAATGTCTGATATTTAATGGTTTGGTGGTTTTTTGGTGCAAATGTAATGGATTTTTTGGAAGTATGAAATTGAACGAACGTATTGCTAACTGAAAATTTACAGAACACTTTGACTATTAAATTTTTAGGTTGTTGATAACTAGTTCTATGAACTCATTCCTATGTTTACATTGGCATTTGCTGGTGAAGCGGTTCTGAAACAAGGTAAGTCGGGCGTTTCCGTTTCCATCTTCTATGGCTCCACAACCATGCTGATGGGTTGGTTTTTATTGTTTGTTCCAGCTTGTTCATGTAAATACTTGTAACCTCTCCGGGTTTTAACAAACGTGGATTGTCCTGTAACTTCGAGAATTGTACTGAGTAGTATCCTCTTTTACTTCGCTGAATATCAATAAAAACCAGTGGGTAGTTGTAAAGGTGCGAGTACTTCTCTGGTCCGTGCAGACAGGGTGTGTCCTGTTTAAAAAAATCAACCCAAAATGCTTTTACTAAATCCGATGGGCTCTGATCGGCAACCAAAATGTACAAGTAGGGTTTGTCCATGTTCTCTTCAAAAAAACTTTCTGTTTTTTCAATGGATACAAGCTTGGTGCCAAAACGTTCCCTGTTCTTTTTGAAAAGAAGGTTGATTAGCCTGTTCTGAATGGGTTTATAGAATGCAACTACGTTATGTTTAAGTTGAATTTTTGCCGCAAGTGCGCCCCATTCCCAGTTGTTTAAGTGTCCGGTTAGCCCAATAACGCTTATCCCTTTCTCAAAGTATTCATTAACTAATTCGGGGTTTTCAATTCTATACCTTTTGGCTAACGTTTTTTTACTAATTACAAACCCTTTCATCGACTCAATGGCCGTGTCGGCCAAATTGCGGTAGAAAGCTTTTTCAATTGCAACTATTTCAACTTTTGATTTATCGGGGAACGAGCGTACTAAATTTCTTCTTACTACTTTTAGCCTGTACCTGAGTACGTTCCGAAGTAAATTTGCGACAAGGTTACTGAAGCGGTAAAGTAAGCCAAATGGCATTAGCGATACCAGTAAAACGGCAATTTGAAATAGTATGTAGAAAAGAAAATTGCTGAACATTATTATTTCTATTGAAAAGTAGTTACCAGAAAAAGGGACATTCGAAAAGGCTGTAGTTTCCTTTTACATCTTCAACGTGAAGTAATAGAATGTGATTAATACCGCTTGTTATCCTTTTTGAATCAATTACATAGAATGCTAAGTCGTTTTTGGGATCCTGTTCAAAAAGAACCCATTTCCCATCAATGTAACCCTTTATGCTTTTAATTCCACTAAAGTTGTCGGTAACTCTAAAACGTATATCAAGTTGATTGCTCAAATCCTTACCGGGTTTAATATTCAATGGGAGTATTACGGGAGCAATGGTATCAATCATAACAAAGAAATCGCCAAACGAACGCAGCTTGGCTAAAACGTAACCATCGTTGTAGGTTCCTTCAACTGGTTCAATTTTACCCTTGCTGTCGAAGGTTCCAAGCAACAATTTATCTTCATAATTTTTAGAAACACTATCCACTCTAATTTTAAAATCAAAGTACCTATGAACTGGAGTTTGCGTATCGTGCAAGTGAACCACTGGCGAGAATGAATTTGGAAGATTTTTCGACAAACCATGATTGAACCAAAGATTATGGTAAAGTGAATTTTTGGGAATAAAAACGCTATACTCTTCCTCATCTATTTGATTGTCAGTATAAAAAAGCAAGTGTGTTTTTGTGCCCATTTCAAACGGACAGCTTGGTACGCTGAATCGATTTACTGGTGATGCTCCCTTGATGGTGAACGAAAAACTAGTTTTATTTCCGTATGCATCGCCAACAAAAATTTGAACTGAATAGGTGCTGTCGGTTTTAATTTCCAGTAATCCGTTGCTGGTTTGGTTTTTATAAGCACTAAATTTATTGTTTGGCTCAAGGAAAAGCTTGTGCACCCTTTTACCGCTTTGTTGCCGAATAGCATAGTCGATGTGACTATTAACGTATCGCGATTCCGAGAAGGCAAATTCGTTAATTTGGAAATGGTAGTAGGTTAATCCATTTATTTCCAGGGAAATTTCATAAATTCCACAACGAGTACTTCCAGCGTTAATGTAATCGTAGGCTTCAACACCAAAACCAGTTAGCCCGTGTGCCTCTATTGTGTCTGGCATTAAATAATTCTTACCGTTTTCTTGAACCTTAAGCTCCCTTCGGCTGTTTGTTGAATTTGAAGTACCAATGAAATCAACCTGGTAAATGTATGCCGATTTTATTACAGGTAACAAGTTGTCTACTATTGGAATATTGCTAAAGTGTGGGTTTAGTGGGTTTTGGTTCGTTGCCTCTCTCACCTCGTAGTGAAGATGCGGTCCACCGGAACTTCCGGAGTTACCGCTCCAGCCAATTAGTTGGCCACGTTCAACCTTAATAACGCCAGGTTTTAGGTAGATATCAACCTCGAACGATTCGTTACGGTACTGATGTTCTTTGACCAGCTGTTCAATCTCTTCAGTAAATTTATCTAAATGCGCGTATGCCGTTGTTAAGTTATTGGGATGGTTGATGTATACTGCCTTACCAAAACCGTTTCCTCCAACGCGTATTCTTGAAACGTAACCTTTTTCGGAAGAAAAAACTTCACGGCCAACTTTTCCACCAGTCCTAAAATCAACTCCAGAATGGAAGTGATCGGTTCTTACTTCTCCAAATGCCCCAGAAAGGTAAAGATTGCCTTTTATTGGGGGATGAAGATCGAAGGGGCTGTTTTTTGGTTGCGAAAAGGTTTGGGTGAACCCAAAAACAAAAACGCATAAATAGAAAAAAGTTATAAAAAAACGCATTATTAGAAGTAATTGAACAAATAATTCGCAAAGCTAACTTTTTTACGCCTCTTTCCGAAAATTCGAATAGATATTTTTGATTTTTTGGTAAACCAGTTGTACCTTTGTATTATAAATAAACCGAGTAATGAACGTACAGCACGAAAGCGTAAATCAACAGATTAAAGAAAAAATTGAATTGTTGCTTTCGGCGTACGACAAGTTACAAGTTGAAAACCTTAAACTTGTTGAGCAGAACCGGGAGCTTGAGAGCAACTACAAGCAGAAATGCGAGAGCTTTAATGAGCTCGAAAAACGTTTCAACCAGGTTCAACTCTCAAAAGCATTCGTGGCAACGAGCACCGATGTTCACGATGCCAAGGATAAGGTGAAAAGGATTGTGCGGGAAATTGATCAGTGCATTGCTCTTTTAAACAAATAGATTATTCAGGATCGATAAAATGGACGATAAACTCTCTATACGCGTAAATGTAGCCGATAGGTTTTATCCCCTTAAAATCGATCGCAGAGATGAAGAAAAAATACGAAAAGCTGCCAAGTTAATCAACGAAAAGGTTCTTCAGTATAAGCAACGATATAACGATAAGGACTTACAGGATTTTTTGGCAATGGCTGCTCTACAGTTTGTTATCAAGCTCATTGAAAGCGAGAACCGTTTCGAAGTTCCGCAGGTGCTTGACCAAATAGATGAACTCGACGAGTGGTTAGCTGATAGTCTAGAAAAAAGAGACATACGTTCTTTGTAATAGTTTTGCCCGCATTGTTTCCTTAACATTTTGCGAAACTCAACATTATCAAATTTGGAGTAGGACTTATGCTTACCTAGAACAGGCCTCATTCCAGCTCGTCTGGAATCTCATTTATTTGAGACATTGGAAGTTCGAAATTAGCGGCCTCTCCACCCATGACTAATTGGGGTTTTCTAAAACTTTAGGGAATGCAATGCGGGCTTTTTTTGTGAAAATAATTAATAAACCAAAATATACTGAGCCGAAGAACTTTTTACGCTCAGCTTTTGTTTAACCAATTTACCATAAATAAAATTGTATGATGACAACCATTATAATTATCGCTGCTTCGTCACTAGTTGTGAGCGGTTTTGTGACATACTTCATGTGGAATATAGTCCTTTCCAAAAAGAAGAAGTCCATAATACACGAGGCAGAAGCGGAAGCTGAGGTTATCCGCAAAGAGAAAATTCTTCAGGCCAAGGAAAAATTTTTACAGCTTAAAGGCGAGCACGAAAAAGTTGTTAACGAAAGGAATAATCGGTTGCTTCAAGCCGAAAATAAGCTGAAGCAACGTGAAGTTACTTTTTCTCAAAAATTTGAAGAACAGCAACGTAAGCAAAAAGAAATTGATACCATTCGTGATAATCTAAATGTACAACTCGAACTGGTTGAAAAGAGAACCGAGGAGCTCGAGCGTTCACATAGGATGCACATCGAAAAACTCGAATCGATTTCGGGACTATCAGCCGAGGAGGCTAAAGCCCAGCTGGTAGAATCGCTTAAAGCCGAAGCCAAAACCGAAGCTATGTCGTACATAAACGAGGTAATGGACGAAGCAAAAATGACGGCAAATAAAGAAGCAAAACGTGTTGTAGTTCAAACAATTCAGCGTGTTGCTTCGGAAGCAGCAATTGAAAATTCTGTTACTGTATTTCATATCGATTCCGATGAAATTAAAGGTAGAATCATCGGTAGAGAAGGAAGAAACATTCGCGCCCTTGAGGCCGCAACAGGAGTTGAAATTATTGTTGACGATACTCCCGAAGCCATTATTCTTTCAGCATTCGATCCTGTTCGCCGCGAAATTGCTCGCTTAGCGCTGCATCAACTCGTAACCGATGGACGAATTCACCCGGCTCGAATTGAGGAGATTGTACAAAAAACCCAGAAACAAATTGAAGAGGAGATTATTGAAATAGGAAAACGTACAGCTATCGATTTGGGAATACACGGGCTGCATCCTGAGTTGGTAAGGCTCATTGGAAAAATGAAGTATCGTTCTTCGTACGGACAGAATTTGCTTCAACACTCACGTGAGGTAGCAAACCTCTGTGCTATAATGGCCACCGAACTTGGTTTAAATGCTAAATTGGCAAAACGAGCCGGCTTGCTCCACGATATTGGAAAAGTTCCCGACGATGAGCCAGAATTACCACACGCAATTTTGGGGATGAAGCTGGCCGAAAGGTACAAGGAGAAACCAGAAATTTGTAACGCCATAGGTTCGCACCACGATGAAACAGAAATGACAACCCTAATTGCCCCAATTGTTCAGGTTTGCGACGCAATTTCAGGAGCTCGCCCTGGTGCGCGTAGGGAAGTTGTAGAATCGTACATTAAACGATTGAAGGAGATGGAAGATTTGGCTGTCAACTATCCTGGTGTACTAAAAACATATGCAATTCAGGCTGGACGCGAGTTGCGCGTAATAGTTGGTAGCGAGAAGGTTACCGACGAAGAGGCTGCTAGCCTATCGTACGATATTGCTAAGAAAATTCAGGATGAAATGACTTATCCTGGTCAGGTAAAAATTACTGTAATTCGCGAAACCAGAGCAATTAGCTACGCTAAGTAAGTTTTTGTAAAGTATTCAATAAATGCTTTACTTCATAATTCAATCAATACTAATCACCACGGACAAATTGTTCGTGGTTGATTTGTTTATAAAATAAAAGTTCAGACATCAAATTCAAACTCCTATGCATTCTTTTGAAAATATTCAAATGGTTGATTTGAAAAGCCAGTACCTGAAGGTAAAACCTGAAATCGACAAAGCCATTCATGATGTAATCGATAGCACTGCTTTTATCAAAGGCGAACCAGTAAAACAATTTGAGAATGAGTTGGCGAAATATCTTGGTGTAAAGCATGTTATTGGCTGCGCCAATGGTACCGATGCCCTTCAAATTGCCCTTATGGCACTCGACTTAAAGCCAGGCGACGAAGTAATTACTCCCGATTTCACCTTTATTGCTACGGTGGAGGTTGTTGCACTTTTAGGTTTGAAACCAGTTCTGGTTGATGTTGATATCGATAACTTCACCATTGATATTAATTCCCTCGAACAAGCAATTACTCCCCGAACAAAAGCAATTATTCCTGTCCACCTTTTTGGCCAGTGTGCCAATATGGAGGAAATTTTGCAAATTGCTCGTAAACATAATATTTTTGTTATTGAGGACAATGCCCAAGCAATTGGGGCTGATTACTACATCTCTGATGGAACTTTCCAAAAAGCAGGTACAATTGGTGACATTGGATGCACTTCGTTTTTCCCTTCAAAAAACTTGGGTTGTTATGGCGATGGTGGAGCATTGTTTACTAACGATGATGCGCTGGCTGAACAGATTCGTTCAATCTCAAATCATGGCATGAAGGTTCGATATCACCACGATAGGATTGGCGTTAACTCGCGACTCGATACCATTCAGGCTGCAATCCTGAGAGTGAAATTACAACATTTGGATGAGTATAATGCAGCAAGAATCAAGGCTGCCGATAATTACGACAGGTTGTTCTCTGGTAATTCTAAAGTAGTTATTCCCCATAGAGTTTTATGGTCAAATCACGTTTTTCACCAGTACACTTTGCGGGTTTTAAATGTTGATAGGCAGAAGTTAATTGCTGGTTTATCGGAACGAAATATTCCTGCAATGGTTTACTACCCAATCCCACTTCATAGCCAAAAAGCGTTTGAAAAATATTTGATGGATTCTACGGTAACAAACTTCCCTAATACCGATATGCTTTGTCAAACTGTAGTTTCCCTGCCAATACATACCGAATTGAATTCTGATGTTCAGGAATTTATTTCAAAAAATTTCTTGGAATTACTGTAAAAAGGCACCAAATTTGAATGCAAATTCGCGCAAAAAAATAGTTAGCTATGGATTCAACTTATTTTGCTCATCCAACCGCAGTAATCGACGATGGCTGTGAAATAGGAGAGGGAACAAAAATTTGGCATTTCACCCACATAATGCCCAATTGCCGAATCGGCAAAAACTGTAACCTTGGACAAAACGTGGTGGTTTCTCCCGATGTTGTTCTTGGAAATAATGTAAAGGTTCAAAACAATGTATCTATTTATACCGGAGTAATTTGCGAGGATGACGTTTTCCTTGGACCTTCAATGGTTTTTACCAATGTTATTAATCCACGAAGTGCTGTTAACCGTAAGAGCGAGTATGCAAAAACGTTAGTAAAAAAAGGTGCAACCATTGGCGCAAATGCTACCATTGTTTGTGGAATTACTCTAGGAGAATTCTGCTTTATTGGTGCGGGAGCCGTTGTATTGCGCGATGTTAAACCATATTCACTTTTGGTTGGAAACCCGGCGAAGCAAATTGGCTGGATGAGCGAATTTGGACACAGGCTAGAGTTCAATTCCGAAGGAATTGCAATTTGCGAAGAGAGCAACCAACAGTTTAAGCTAGAAGGAGATACTGTTAGAAAAATTTAAAAAAATGCAGAAAAATTTTGGAATGATTGGTGTTGCAGGTTTCATTGCTCCGCGGCACCTAAAGGCAATTAAGGAAACTGGGAATAACTTGTTGGCAACTCTCGACAAGCATGATTGTGTTGGAATTATGGACAGTTACTTTCCCAATGCCGATTTTTTCGTTGAGTTTGAACGTTTCGACAGGCATTTCGATAAGTTGAAGCGTCAGGGAACAAAAGTTGATTATGTAAGTATTTGTACTCCAAATTATTTACACGATTCGCATATTCGTTTCGCTCTGCGTCATGGTGCCGATGCGATTTGTGAGAAACCCATCGTTTTAAATCCATGGAATGTAGAAGCTTTACAGGAAATTGAGAGGGAAACCGGTAGGCGAGTTTACAACGTTCTACAGCTTCGGCTCCATCCCTCGATCATTGAGTTGAAGAAGAAAATTGATGCCGGTCCAAAGGACAAGGTTTACGATATCGATTTAACCTACATTACCAGTCGTGGACGATGGTACTCCATCTCTTGGAAAGGCGATGTGCAAAAATCTGGTGGCGTTGCCACCAACATT
The DNA here is from genome assembly GCA_964563065.1 of uncultured Rikenellaceae bacterium. Classification (GTDB taxonomy): domain Bacteria; phylum Bacteroidota; class Bacteroidia; order Bacteroidales; family Tenuifilaceae; genus DAOSWM01. The sequence goes on from CAZLXF010000084.1 coordinate 9,461, forward strand.
GGCGTTCACTTTTTCGACATGCTAACCTGGATTTTTGGAAGCGTGAAGGAGAATGTTGTTCATGTTTCCGAATCCTGCAAAGCAGGTGGTTACTTAAGGCTTGAGCGAGCTAGAGTGCGCTGGTTCCTTAGCGTTGACTTCGACGATATTCCTCAAGTTGTAAAGGAAAGCGGACAACGAACCTATCGTTCCATTTCTATTGAGGGCGATGAACTTGAGTTTAGCGGTGGCTTTACCGATCTTCACACCATGCTTTATAAGGACATTCTTTCAGGAGCTGGGTTCGGTTTAGCCGATGCACGTCCATCCATTCAAACTGTGTTTGAAATACGAAATGCCAAACCCATTGGAATTACTGGCGATTATCATCCATTACTAAATAAAAAATCTTAATAGCAATGAACATCTATCAATCACTTCTCGACAAGAAGGAAAAACTGGCAGTAATTGGTCTTGGCTATGTTGGTTTACCCATAGCACTTGAGTTTGCCAGAAAAATTTCGGTTGTTGGGTTCGATATCAAACCCGAACGTGTTGACCTTATGAAGCAGGGTATCGATCCAAGTCGCGAATTAGAATCGGAAGCCTTTAAAGGTTGCGATATTGAATATACTCACAACATTGAGGATCTTCGTTCTTCGAAGTTCTACATAGTTGCGGTTCCTACACCAATTGATGATCACAACCTACCCGATTTGAAACCTTTGCTGGCTGCAACCGAAACGGTTGCCAAAGTTTTAAAAAAGGGCGATTTCGTTGTTTACGAATCCACTGTTTACCCTGGTTGTACCGAGGAGGATTGTGTTCCGCTCCTAGAAAAAATTTCAGGGTTAAAGTATATTGATGATTTTAAGGTTGGTTTCTCGCCCGAAAGAATAAATCCGGGCGATAAGGAACATACCTTAACCACTATCGTTAAGGTTACTTCTGGCTGCGATGCTGAATCAGCAGAAATTATTGCCAAAACCTACGAACTTATCATTAAAGCGGGGGTTCACCGTGCTAGCTCCATAAAGGTTGCCGAAGCGGCAAAAATAATTGAGAATACTCAGCGCGACATCAACATTGCCTTTATGAATGAGCTTTCGCTCATATTTAATCGCATGGGAATAAACACCTACGAAGTGTTAGAAGCTGCAGGAACCAAGTGGAATTTCCTTAAGTTCTTCCCTGGCTTAGTTGGTGGTCACTGTATCGGAGTTGATCCTTACTACTTGGTATTCAAAGCAAAGGAGCTTGGTTACCACCCACAAATTATTAGCGCTGGTCGTTTCATAAACGATTCCATGGGAGGCTACGTTGCCAAACAAACCGTAAAGAAAATTGTGTCAACCGACAAAAACTTAAAGGAAGCACGAGTTCTGGTTTTAGGTGTTACATTTAAGGAGAACGTAAGCGATATAAGAAACTCGAAGGTTGTTGATATTGTTAGCGAACTCGAATCGTATGGAATTAGGAGCATCGATATTTACGATCCTTATGCCGATGCTGCTGAAGTAAGACATGAGTATAACCTAGAAACAGTTTCTGAGCCTAAAGGAAAGTACGATGCAATTATTGTGGCTGTAAACCATAATGAGATTGTAAATCTTCCTCATTCCTATTTTAAAAACTTAGCATCAAGTAGCTGTGTATTTGTTGATGTGAAGGGAGTCTTCAAAAACCATCGTCCAGAAGGATTTATTTACTGGAGTTTGTAATATTATTATAGTTTGAAAAGGCTACTATACAGTTAGTAGCCTTTTTTATGTTTTTTTGGGTACATTTATAAAGTATTCTAAGTGTTTTTTGAGTTGGGAATGCAGTATAATTGTACTATTTTTGTTAGCATTTTTATCAGTTTTTTTGTTTTTGTATTAGGTTGAAAATAAATTGGTTGCGGAAATTCCCTGTAACTTACTTGGCGAAGCTGTATAATTTTATTACATAATTTTATAAATGAGTAAAATACTTGTAACAGGAACCGCTGGATTTATTGGTTTCCATTTAGCAAAGAAGTTAATAGAAAGAGGCGACGAAGTTGTTGGCCTTGATTGTATTAACGATTACTACGATGTTAACCTTAAGTACGACAGGTTGAGTATAACTGGAATCGATAAAGAATTAATCAGTTACGGTGAACTTGTTAAGAGTAAAAAATATTCTAACTATAACTTTATCCAGCTTAAGCTTGAGGATAGGGAGAATATTCTTAATCTTTTTAGTAGTCAAAAGTTCGACAAGGTATGTAACCTTGCTGCACAGGCGGGAGTTCGATACAGTATTGAAAATCCATTCACATATATAGATAGTAACATAGTTGGATTCATAAATATACTTGAGGGATGTAGGCACTTTGGAGTAAAACATTTGGCATACGCCAGCAGTTCAAGCGTTTACGGCTTGAATGAGTCGATGCCCTTTGCTACCCATGATAACATCGATCACCCGATTAGCCTCTACGCAGCAAGTAAAAAGAGTAATGAGCTTATGGCTCATACATATAGCTACCTGTTTGGCCTTCCAACCACAGGACTAAGGTTCTTTACTGTTTACGGACCATGGGGGCGTCCCGATATGGCGCTTTTCCTTTTCACCAAAGCCATGCTCGAAAATAAACCTATCGATGTTTTCAACAATGGCAATATGCAGCGCGATTTCACTTATATCGACGATATTGTTGAAGGTATTATCCGTGTTATCGATAATCCACCAGCAGGCAAACCCAATTGGTCAGGGAAAACACCTGATCCCTCTTGCTCTATTGCACCGTATAAGGTTTACAATATTGGCAATAGCAGTCCCGTTAAATTGATGGTTTTTATTGAAGCCATTGAAGATTCCCTTGGAATTAAGGCTCAAAAGAATTTTCTACCTCTCCAAGCAGGTGATGTTCCTGCAACCTGGGCAAACGTTGATGATTTGGTTTCGGATTTAGGCTACAAGCCTGAAACTAAAGTTCAAGAGGGGATAAAGAGGTTTGTGGAGTGGTATAGGAAATACTA
>CAZLXF010000085.1:0-12390 GCA_964563065.1 uncultured Rikenellaceae bacterium
TACGATCCAAGAGTAACAGCATGCATTCCTGATGATTGAACAATTACATTTGATTCGTACCCCGAACGTTTCATATCGGCTGAAAATTTCTCAGCATACTCAATGTTTCTGAAACTACCAACAATTAAGTGGAAAGGCCCATTGCTGGTTGGGATAAGATTCTTGGAAGTTTCTTGTTCTTCACTTGTTGGTTGCTGCTGAGCTATTATCGGTTCTTGCTTGGTTTCTGTAATTGTAGGTTGTTCGGTTTCTTCTGCAGCTGCTTTCTCGGCGGGTTCACTCTCCATGGCCTCGCTTAGCTTTTCGAATTCATTATCGAACTTCCCTTTTTGCTCCTCTGTGCTCTCTATTTCTTCAAAATCAACAGGTTGGGTTGCTATTGAATCAATTTGTGTTTCAACCATTTCGTTACTTTTGAATTCTTTGTTAAAGAAGTTGTTTTTGTATAAATACCATCCTGAAATAGCAATTGCTACAAGCCCCAAACCTATTAGCGACCCAATTAGAATGGCTTTTCCTGTTCCTCCACCATTACTCTCGCGCGGAGGTTTTATTTTGGGTTCCTTTACCTTAACTGGCTTTTTTGCAACAGGCCTTGGTTTGTGAACGGGTTTCTTTGGGGGTTCAGGTTTTTGGGAAACTTTTTCGGTTACTTTTTGTTCACTTTTAGTTTCTTCCTTTGGTTCAGGAGCAGTTTCTTGCTGGGGCTTTTCTTCCTGCTTTGCTTCTTGTTCAGGTTTTTTTTCAGTTTTTGGTTCGGGTTTCTTTTCTACTTTTTCGGCGGGTTTTTCGGTCTTAACTTTTTCGTCGGGTTTGCCACCAGGTTTTTCCATCGATTTTGTAAACAGTATGCTTCCTCTGTTGTCGCGGTAAAGCGAACCAATGCCCTCAATGGGGTAGAAGTTTTCATTTAGAAGTTGCTCTTTAACTAGCTCAACAAATTCTTTAATTTTTTTTGCTGCTTCATCCTTACTTATCGACAATTTTTTTGCCAAGGAATCCTCAAGCATGCCATCATTATACCTTAAAAATGGACTAAATGAAACATTGTCGGGATTGAATTTGCCCGATCCATCGTCCTTAACAAGAAATGCACCGAATTCGGGAAGTATAACCCGAGCATTATTCTCAATTAACTCTTTTAGGAATTTGATGGTCATAGCATTGGGGTTTTATTGTGAAAATAACAAATTCTATTTGTGTTAAATATGGAGTTGTACAATATAACAACTTCAAAAATACATTATTTTTTTAGAAATTGTACATTATTGTTTAAAACTAAAACTAGGAAAATTGATGTTTATTATTAGCTATGTGAGACTTGAAACTCTATATCTCCGAAATATTCTTATCAGGGCAAACTTCTGTAATTAGGGTTAAAACCTTGGAAACCGAGTAGGGTTTAGTCATAAGTTGATCGAACCCAACATCCTTGTAATCATTAAAGAAAGTTAGTGGATTGTGCGCAGTAAGCGCAATAATGGGGATTCGGTTTTTTGGGTAGGGCATTTTTTCTCTAATATACTTGGTGGTTTCAAGTCCGTTCATAACAGGCATTTCAATATCCATAAGTATTAAGTCGAAGTTTTCTTTTTCAAGAAAGTCAATTGCTTCTCTACCGTTTTGGGCTTCGGTGCATAGCACGTTAACTTTTTTCACTATTTCCTTTAGTAGTAGTCGGTTAACGAATATGTCGTCAACAATAAGAAGCTTATACTGGTTGGCCATAAAGTTATTGGATTACAGCTAGTAAGTAATATTAGCCTAGCCGGCTAAGGGTTTTAATAATTTCGTGGCTAATAATTGTGATGGAGTTTCGGTTCATCTCAATTATTTTATCGTTGTTGAACTCTGAAAGCGTACGAATTAGGCTTTCCTTGGTTGTGCCAGCAAGTTGAGCCAGCTCCATTCGGGTAAGAGGTATGGTAAATGTTTGGCTTCTAAATATTTGTTCGGAAAAGTAAAGAATTATGTCGGCTACTCTACCAGGAAGCTGCTTGTAAAGCAGGCTCGAAAGTTTGTTGATATTAAAAAGGTTGTCGGAACTTACTCTTTTAACAATCTGAAATCCAAATTCACCGTTCTCCTTTATTATGGTTTCAAGTACGCTAGAGTTTACGTAGAGCACTGTAACAGGTTCAAGCGCAAAAACAGAGTAAGTGTAAGTATCGCTTCCAAAAACAGATGATATCCCCAAAAAAGTGCCAGGCTGTGCAATGCGAAGTATAATGTTTTTCCCTTTTCGCATTTCCTTCGAAGTTTTCACCAATCCCTTAAGGAGAATAGGAATGCTTGAAATAGCAGTACTTTGCTTAAGGATAATGTCGCGTTTTACGTAATCAATTAACCTCGAAGTATCCAGTATTTCCTGCTTTTGTTGCACAGTAAGGGTATCAGAAAACGGAATACTTTGGATTATCGACTCGCTGTTCCAGTGAAATTCTGATTGCTCCATTCTAGTTTTTTTTCAACTGTTAAAAGTAGAAAAAAAAGTGATACCAATGATTTAAATCATCTTTTTTGTTTAAGCAACCTCACTTTTATTTCTTGCGCTTTAGGCTTAATAAGTTTAACTTTGATACAAAGTTTAGTATGTTATAATACAAATTATTTTTATGATACTAATAGTTGATGATTCCACCACTAATCAAGTTCTTCTCGAAGCAATACTTCATGAGGAGGGTTTTGAAACCGTAACTGCTTTTAGCGCACGCGAGGCATTCAAGATAATTGAAAAGGAAAAACCCGAGTTAATACTACTTGATTTGCTAATGCCAGAGATTAGCGGATTTGATTTTTTAAAAAAAATTAAGGCAATGCATGAGCTTAGCTCCATACCCGTGTTTGTTGTATCGGCTGTAGGAACTGACGAAAATAAAGACACATGCATGGAACTTGGTGCTGCCGATTTTTTTAGTAAACCAATTGATATACCATACTTTATTAAGAAGGTTAAGCAGATTGTCCTTGTATAGAAAACCAATCGAACCTCAAACGTTCGATTAATTATTTAGGAACAATTACCGAATGCTTTTGATGTATCTAAAAAAGTGTTATTTTTAAAGTCTTAATTATTTTCAGAAATAAAGCCTTTAGTAAAATGGGAAGAACCGAGAGCAATGAAAATACAAACTACGATACTTTCTCAATCAAAGAGGTTGTTAAAATCTTTTCGGTAATTGATGAGCAAATTATTGAATTACACAAATGTTCTTCCGATGATTTTTTAGGTTTAAATGCCGATTTTAAACAGTACTACAAGCATTCAAAAACCATATCGGCCAACGCAAATGAGGTGCTACAATCGTTAACCGAGAGCAAATCGGGCAACTTGTTGCACAACCTTGAAGAACTTTACAAAAACCTGAAGCTGAATCAAAATAGCTTCTCGAAACGTATTGAAACCAGCATCGATCTTCTTAAGGAGCTACTCGTACTGCTCGATAAACTTTTTCTACCCATTAAAAACTTGAACCAGGATTTGATGACCATCAAATTCTTGCTGGCCAACCTTAAACTCTCAAGTTCCGAAACAAATAGTATCGATGAAAACCTCACAAGGTTTAATGAGGTAATAAACGATTTTAAAATTTGTAGCTTCCAGAACGAATCGAACCTGTCATCGCTAAAAAACCAGGTTAAGCAAGCCCTTAGCCATTTCGAGGAAATCAGAAGCAAAAACATTCACGATCTCGATACAATCCTGAACCATATACACTATGGAATAATTCTTTTTGCCGAGAAGCACGAGGAGTCGTCGAGGCTTATTCCCGAGTTCACAAAAAAAACCGAAAATACATCTAACAGCATTGCCGAAATTATTACCAACCTTCAGTATCAGGATATTATTCGGCAAAAGATGGAGCACATACAAGCTACGCATAAAAAGGTACTTGCCGATTTAGAGAATTACTCAAACTCCGAAAACGAATCCGAAAACGAACACCAACAAAACCTGATTCATCGCATCAGGGATATTGCTAACCTACAGTCGGCGCAACTGGTTCATGCAAACAAGGAGTATCAGAGTGCCATCGAAATTATTACAGAGAAGTTCCTTGCCATTGGTAACGATATGACCACCATTGCTTCTATGTGCAACGAGTTTAGCTCATCGCACGATAATTCAGAGGAGCTGCACCTACAGAGTTTGCTCTCAAAAATTGAGAACTCATCGAACGTCCTGAACTCTTTCATGGATGCAGGAAAAAGTTTTACAAGCCATATCGACATTCTTACCTCGGGCATTGATAAAACAGCCGCAAGTTTTAACCGGTTTTCCGTTTCAAACGAAGATTTAAAGTCTGCATCGGAAAAACTAATAAGTTCATTCTCTGTGGCCGAACAGCAAGAGGAAATGCTCGAAAAATCGATAAACCAGGTAAAGGCTCTCTGCGATGATGTTGACAAGTTCGAGAGTAAAATTCAACGAGTTTTTGGGTCGATTGATGAAAAAGGGGAATATCTATCATCAAACATCAAACAGCATCTTGAAACAGTTAAGGAGAAAGGTTTTTTTGCCGTTTCGGCTCAGAACCTTAATAATATAAGCCTTCAACTTGCACAAAAGAACGAACGAATTCAGCTGCTGCTGAACGAAAACCATGAGCTTAGCAGTTCCGTTTCTGTCGATGTAAAAAAATCTATTGAGAAAATACGATACTACGATTTCTTTGAAAAGGTTATTGTTGATATTATCGGCGACCTTAATCAAATTTACAACAAACTTAAATCAGATCAAGCATCAGGTGAAACAAAATCGGAAGATATGCAAAAAATAAAAAGCTTATACACCATGGCTAGCGAGCATATTATTCACGATAAGGTAACTTCGGGTGAAGGAGATGTAGATCTTTTCGACGAGGAAGAATCCAAGTCTGATGATGACGACAATCTGGAACTTTTTTAAATTTGAAGAAAAAACTCTGATATGGCAAAAAATCAAAAATTCACTTTTAAGATTCAACAACCCAAAGGAAAAGGGAAGGAGCAAGGGCCTGTTCAGCTTATCCTACAGGGCGATCTTTCTATTGAAACTGCCGCGGATGTAAAAAAGCAGCTTCAAGAGAATCTTAAAAAACACAAGAGTTTCAGTATAAAGGTTAGTAGTGTTGATACTCTCGATTTAACCTTTATACAGCTTCTACAACGCTTTGTGTGGGATGCTCAGCTACAGAACAAACCGGTTGATGTTAGTTTTAGCTTGCCCAACGATATTAAGTTGTTGATAGAAAATGCTGGTTTTGAAACATTCTTAAAGCAGGAAATAAACATAAACCTTATAAAAACCTAAAACATCCCAAAGGTTATGGCAAAAACAATTCTTATAGTTGACGACTCTGAAAGTATTCGCGAGGTTGTTAGCTTCACACTCGAAAACGAAGGCTATAATGTTCTCATAGCCGTTGACGGAACCGATGCCTTGCGCTTCCTGGACGGAACTCCCATTGACTTAATTATTACTGACTTGCATATGCCTGAGATGGATGGTATAACTCTAATTAAGGAAGTGCGAAAGATGCCAGCATACCAGCGAATACCAATTCTTTTCTTAACCACCGAATCGCAGGCTGCGAAAAAGATGGAAGCGAAAGATGCGGGTGCTACGGGTTGGATCATCAAACCATTCGTTCCCGCTAAACTGATTGCTGCACTTAATAAAGTACTTAGGTAATGGATAACTTTAAGAAAAAATTTGTAGAAGAGGCAGTCGACCTGATTGATGGGCTCGAAAAATCTCTTCTGGCTTTGGAGGAAAGCCCCGATGACATTACCCTCGTTCAGCAGGTTTTTAGGGTAATGCATACTTTAAAGGGCAACAGCGGGATGTTTGGCTTCGACCTTATTGATGCGTTTACGCACGAAATGGAAACCATCTACGATCTCATTCGAAACGATAAGCTAAAGGTTACCCGTGAAATTCTCGATGTTACCCTAGCCTCGGTCGATCACCTTAAGGTTCTTCTCAATGAGGATAATTACAACGACCCAACGGTTAAAGAAAACCATGCTGAGCTACTAGGAAAGGTTGCTGCAATTATTAAGGCCGATGATGACGTTGACGTAATAGTTCCTGTTCCTGAAGAAACAAAACCGCAGAAGGCTGAAAACGGTGAAAGCACATACTATATTTTCTTCGACCCAATTAAGGAAATTTTCAATAACGGAACAAACCCTTTATTTCTGCTCGATGAGCTACACTCCCTTGGGGAAAACCTAGTTTTTGCCCATTTAAATAGAGTTCCCCCACTTAACGAAATCGATCCAGAACTTTGTTATACATACTGGGAGGTTTTGCTTGCAACAAATGCCGATATTAATAGCATAAGTGATGTTTTTATTTTTGTTGAGGACGACTGTAATCTCGATATTCAGAAATTAAGTGAAACGAACTTGATTTCCGATAAAACATTTGTAGATCAAGTGAATGGCTTGGCTAAAAGCCAACGTGACATTGGGTTTAATACCATTCAGAAACTTGCAAAGGAGGTTACTTCACGATCGGTTAAAGAAATCACATCGCAAAAGAAAAAAGAAAAATCGTCCACCAAGGATGCTTCAATCAGCAGCATAAGGGTTTCAGCAGATAAGCTAGATATGTTGATGAACTTGGTGTCCGAGTTGGTTACTACACAAGCACGCTTAAGCCTTTTTGCCGAAGAGAATAGTATCCCTGGTTTAATGCCAATTGCCGAGAACGTACAGAAACTTTCCCGCCAACTTCGCGATACCGCCTTTAGCATTGTTCTCATTCCTATTGAAAACATGCTAACACGTTTTCAGAGGCTCGTACGTGATCTCTCCAGTGAGCTGGGGAAAGAGGTAGTTTTCATTACAGAAGGAGCTGAAACCGAACTCGATAAAACTATTATTGAGAGTTTGGCCGATCCGCTCATGCATATCCTTCGCAATAGCCTCGACCATGGAATTGAAGATGCAGGGGAAAGAAAAAGAAAAGGGAAGCCAGCACAAGGCAAAATTATTCTGAAGGCATTCTACTCGGGAGCTAACGTAATGATCCAGATAAGCGATGACGGCGCGGGTATCGATCCAGAAATTATTACTGAAAAGGCTATTGCTAAAGGAATTATTTCATCCGACAGAAAACTCAGTAAGCGTGAAGTGCTCGATTTGATTTTTCTTCCAGGTTTCAGTACCGCACGTACTGTAACCGATGTTTCAGGAAGGGGAGTTGGTATGGATGTTGTAAAACGTAAAATATCCGACATAAGGGGCGAAGTAGAAGTAGATTCCGATTTGGGTGCAGGTACTACCATAACCATCAAGTTACCGCTAACACTCTCAATAATTGACGGCTTGCTGGTTAAGGTTGATGAAACACATTTCATAATTCCCCTTTCAGTTGTTGATAAAATTTTTGCAGTAGAGCACACAAAAATTGTTAGTACATTCAACAATGTTGTCGTTCTTGAAGGGAAGCAGGTACCCTTTTTCTATGTAAGAAAAGAGTTTGAACATCCCGAAGCCGAACAATACTACGAACAGGTTATTGTTGTAAACTTTGAGGAGAAAAGTGTTGGTTTAGTTGTTGATACAGTTATTGGTGAGTATCAGGCTGTACTTAAACCACTAGGAAAACACTACAAAAATCAGGATATGATTTCTGGAGCAACCATACTAGGCGATGGAACCGTTGCCCTTGTGATGGACACAAATAAAATTATTAAGCTTTTTGCTAACCACGAAGTTTTTGCAAAGCAAAAAAAGGAAGATAACTAAAAAATAAATTAGGAGGAATGGCTATGAATCAAGAGAACCTTTCAAAAATTAACTCTTACCTTTCGTTTAAACTTGGCGATGAAGAGTTTGCTGCCCATGTGGGTAAAGTTCTCAATATACTAGAGATGACCAAGATAACTGAGGTTCCCAAAGCTCCCGAATACATGAAGGGCGTTATTAACCTAAGAGGAACTGTTCTTCCGGTTATCGATACTCGTATAAAATTTGGAATGACGGCAACAGTTTACACAACAAACACCTGTATTATTGTTCTTGATATTGAGATGGATGGCGAAACCATTCAGGTTGGTGCTTTAGTTGATGCTGTTCAGGCCGTACTTGAAATTGATAAAAACCAAATTATGCCTCCTCCCAGCATTGGGAGTAAGTACAAAAGCGAGTTTATTGAGGGCGTTGCCAATGTTGATGAGAAATTTATTATGATCCTTAACATGGATGCCGTATTCTCATCCGATGAGATAACTAGTTTAAGAAACAAAACTGAAGAAACAGAGAATACGGTTGATATAGAAGAAGTCGGTTAATATTTACTTTTTTGCTTGCATTAGGCGATTTTTTTTTGTAAATTTAGAACTTGCAAGCAATATTTTTGGGAAGCTAACATAACTTATCATAAAACCGGGGTTTTCAATTGAGTTTTAGGGCTGGAGTTAATAATTTTTCTATTCCCGGTTGGGCTGTTCAAAAAGCAGTGAGTATTATACTTCGACGGTGTAACACTAGAATGAGCTTTTTGAACAGCCCTTTTTTGTAACCAATAAATTAAACAATTTTTATGAAAAGATTTACCAAGCTAACTATTCTGGCAATACTTTGTTTGCCAGTTGCATTATCAGTTGTTGCTCAGGATACAGAGCAATCAAACAAACCAAAAGTTGATTTTAGCGGTTTTTTCCGTTTCGATTACTGGCTTGACACATATAAAAACGCTGAAGCTCTCGACGGACTATTCTTACTGTACCCGCTTGCACCATCGTACGATTTAAATGGGAATGATATTAATGCTGTTCCAGCATTAAACGGCCTTGCAATGGGAACCAGGTTGCGCACTAACATAACAATGCCTAAAATATTTAATGCAAAATCGAGTATTCTTGTTGAGGCCGATTTTACAGGAATGAGCTCTATGGTTCATTTCCGTTTTAGACATGGCTTCGCCAAGCTTGCTTGGGAAAATGGAAGCGAATTGAATGTTGGGTTAACTTGGCACCCCATGTTCGTTGCTGAAGTTTTTCCTTACGTGGCAAGTTTGAATACCGGGGCTCCTTTCCAAAGTTTTAACCGTAGCCCGCAAATAACCTTTAAACAACAGTTCGGATCGAGTTTTAAAGTAATTTTATCAGCATTAACCCAAAGCGACTATAAGAATTATGGACCCGAAGGTACAACAACACAGTATCTCAGAAACGGAATTATACCAAACCTTCATGGACAAATTCAACTGAACTTAAGCACAATTACTGCAGGAGCTGCCATCGACTTTAAGAGTTTAATGCCTCGAACATTAACCGTTTCTAGCATAAATCCTAACAACAAGTTTGTAACATCTGAAAGAGTAAATTCCCTTAGTGGGATGGTTTACCTTAAACTACAAACAGGTTTACTAACTGCTAAGCTTAAAGGAATGTACGGACAAAATTTGGCCGATCACTTAATGCTTGGTGGCTACGCAGTTAGCACTTTTAATCCAGTTGATGGACATGAAACCTACGTTCCCTTTAATCATTTGTTTGGACAGTTAAATGTAACCTATGGGAAGAAGTTTATGCCAGGAATTTTTGCTGGTTACGCAAAAAATTTAGGAACAAACGGAGAAGTTCATAATGATGTTACCAAGCTGTATGGACGAGGACTTAATATCGATTACCTCTATAGAGTATCACCAAACTTTACCTATCGGAACGAGAGGTTAGCTATTATGGGAGAGGTTGAGTACACATTTGCCTCAACCGGAACTAATAACCTTTTTGACAAGGCTAAAGTTATTAATACAGAATCATCTGCAAATGCTCGATTTCTTATTATGATTCAATATGATTTTTAGGGCATCTTCCTCTTTTTTATTTCATGAAAATTGTTAGATTTGCTAGTAGGAGCATAAATCTTATTGGGTTTAAAATGTAGTTAGAAAATGTTCGATTCAAAACTAAACGAAATATACAAAGCACAACTCACGCAGGAGGAGTTCGATAAGCTTAGCCGCTTTATATATAAGGAGAGCGGTATAAAAATGCCCCCAGTAAAGAGGGTAATGCTTCAAAGTAGGTTGCAAAAAAGGTTGCGCGAGTTAAATTTAACATCGTTCAAGGATTATTGCGATTTCGTATTTAGTAAGGAGGGTTTCAACAATGAAATAATCCATATGCTGGATGTGGTTAGCACTAACAAAACCGATTTTTTTAGGGAACCAATACATTTCGACTTTCTAACCTCAAACGTTTTGCCAGAGTTTTATAGTAAAACAACAGGGCCAAAACACATAAAGGTTTGGAGTGCAGGTTGTTCAAGTGGAGAGGAGCCATACACTATTGCTATTGTTCTTGCCGATTTTGCAGAGAAGAATCCCGGTTTCGATTTCTCTATCATTGGAACCGATATTTCTACCCAAATTCTGCAAAAGGCAGTTGATGCAGTTTACAAAGAGGAAAGAGTTTCAATTATTCCAACTGAGACTAAGCGGAAATACTTTTTGCGAAGCAAGGATAGAACCAATCCCACCGTTAAGGTTGCTCAGCATATTAGAAAAAAAGTGCGTTTTGGTCGGCTTAACTTTATGGATACAACCTACGATGTTCCGGAAACCTTCGACGTTGTTTTTTGTAGGAATGTGCTAATCTATTTCGACAGGGAAACTCAGGAGCGGGTAATTGATAAACTATGTGGGAAACTTCGGTCGGGTGGTTACTTCTTTCTGGGGCATTCCGAGTCAATAATGAACATGAATTTACCGTTACGACAAATTAAACCAACTATATTTCAACGTATTTAATGTTAAATGGCTGGTTACTAAATCAGTATTGATATGGGACATAAAATTTCCGACAGCGAACTCCTCGAGGAGTTAAAGCGAAGGTTCGAGCAAAATAAAAATGCAGTTAAGGAGCTTAAGTCGTTAAACGATCAGCTGAAAACTGTGAATAAGAAACTTGAGGAATCAGAGGCCATGAAAAGCCACTTTATCTCGAATATTACAAATGAGATAATAAATCCGTTTACTTCAATACTAGGCTTGTCGAGAGCAATTCTCTCGGTCGACAAGGAAAATTGGAAGAAGGTTGTTTCAATGGTGGCGTTAATTCACTCCGAAGCCTTCACCCTCGATTTTCAGTTTCGCAACATTTTTGTAGCAGCCAAAATTGAAGCCGGTGAAATTTTCCCCGAGATTCTTAATGTTGACGTGGAAAATCTTATTGAGGGTGTAATCGAGTCGTTTAAGTTAGAAGCTCGAAAGAAGAAACTACAGGTAAACTTCGAATTCAACATAAAGAGCCAACAAAACCCATACATTTATAAAACGGATCCCGAAAAATTGAAGCTAATTCTGGCTAACCTTCTAAGCAACGCTATAAACTTTAGCTTTGAGGGAGGTGTTATCGACATTATTACCAGCTACGAAAAAGAGTCGCTGGTAATTTTAGTTCGAGATCATGGTATTGGTATTAGCAAGGAAAACCAGAAGATTATATTCGACAGGTTTAAAAGGCTCGATTCAGGAATTAATTCTCTAAACAGGGGTCACGGATTAGGTCTTTCAGTAAACAAAGCAATTATTGAAATGCTTAATGGCCACATTGAAATTAAGAGTGAACTCGGAAAGGGAGCTTGTTTCACTATTCACATACCAGAAACTGATATGCCTGCCACCGATTTTGCTTCGGAAGCCAACGAAACATTCTTCGATACTGAAGAAGAAACTTTTTAATATAAAGCATGGTGGCAATGGATGAGCTAAGCACCCATTTCCTTTATCCTGCTGCGCTTTTTGCCAGTAAAACCTCACACAGGGTCTCAACCATTTTAGGCTCCTGTGTGGCAGTTTGTCTCTTCGATCCAGTTTTACAGATAGGTGGAATTAACCATTTCATGCTACCTTTCTGGAACGGACAGGGGCTTGCAAGTCCTAAATACGGAAACATTGCAATTGAACGCTTGCTTGAAAAAATGTTATCGTTAGGTTCGCAGAAAAAGAATTTAAAGGCAAAAGTATTTGGTGGGGGTGAAGTAATAGAAACCAACATTAGCCAATTTCACATTGGCGAGAGGAATATTCAAATTGCTCTGGAAATTCTTGATGAACTTAAAATACCCGTTGTAGCAAAAAGTTTAGGAGGTAAACTTGGGCGTAAAATAGAGTACAATACCGGAACAGGAGAAGTGAAACAGAAGTATATTGAACGGAGCATAACAATGAAGTAGAAGATGCTACTTTTAGTAACGTTTCCAAAAATACACACATTCGTTTAACCATAGAAATAACTATTAATGGGAAATAAGATTAGGGTGCTTATTGTTGATGACTCTGCGGTGGTTAGGCAAACCTTGGCTCAGATAATTGATTCAGATCCACAATTGGAGGTTATGGGAACTGCAACCGATCCCTACTTCGCAGCCAAAAAAATTGCTGAAGAA
>CAZLXF010000086.1:0-12293 GCA_964563065.1 uncultured Rikenellaceae bacterium
GAGAAAAGCTGAACGAAGCTTTTTTCGCAATAATTCTGCTCGATATAACTAGCAATCAGCTGGATTTAATGAAAAATGAGCTAAACGCCAACATTGCTTCAGTACAATCCGGGGTAAAACAAGGAGTAATTCTCGAATCGAATTTGCTAACAATTCAGGCAGAAATACTTAGGCTTGAGCAGAAAATGCTTGAGATTCCTGCAAAAAAAGAATCACTCGTTACAGTTATCGAATCAATAACCGGGATGAAACTTGGCGACAATCCTGAATTTGTGTTGCCAGGCATTGAAACATCTGAAGTTGTTGGATTAGCTCGCCCCGAGCTAGAATCGTTCGAATTACAAAAAAAGCTGTTCGACTCGCGAGCCACTTTACTTTCAGTTAAACGAAGGCCAACTTTGGGCACTTTTGTTTCGGTTGGCTACGGAAAACCTGGTTTAAACATGATTAGCAATGATTGGGATACATACGTTATAGCGGGAGCCAAGCTTAGCTGGAATATTTGGGATTGGAACTCCACAAAGCGACAAAAGCAGCAACTTGATATTCAGAAAAGTATAATCGACCAACGGAAAAAATCGTTTAGTAACATTGTTAATGCTCAGCAAGAAAGTAGCTTACACCAAATTGAAACCATAAATATGCAGCTTGAGAAGGATAGAGAAATTGTTGAACTTTTAGATTCGGTGAAACTGAAAAGCGCTTCAAAACTCGACAATGGCATAATTTCGTCAACGGAGTACCTAAGCGACTTCAACTCAGCAGCGAGAGCCAAACTCGATATGGAATACAGAAAAATTCTTCTCGAAAAGGAGAAGGTTAACCTAAACTTTATAGTTGGTAATAATATAGATAACTGAAAAACAACCGATTAAAACAGTATAATTATGAAATTACATACATTTATAGTGATTGCTGCAATCTCTCTCGCATTGATTTCTTGCAATGGAAACGGAGAGAAGGCTGATGCTTACGGGAACTTTGAAACCGATGAAATTACCGTTTCTGCCGAGATGGCCGGGCGAATTCTTAATCTCAAAGTTGAAGAGGGCGATGAAATTCCTGAAGGGCAAATAGTTGGACTAATTGACACAACGCAAATTGCGCTAAAAAGAGTTCAGTTGGAGGCGCAAATTAGTGCAGCAGCATCACGTTTACCAAATATTTCGGCTCAGGCCGATGTTCAACGTGAACAGATTCGTATTTTAAAGATTGACCTTGAACGCTTTACGAAAATGATGGCCGATGGCGCTGCAACCCAAAAGCAGCTCGACGACGTTAGTGGCAGAATTAGCATTGCAGAAAAACAGATTGATGCCATTGAAACCCAGCGTAAATCAGTAGTTGCTGAAATGGAAGTGTTAAAAACGCAGCTATCGCAAATAAATGACCAGCTGAAACGCTGTAAAATTGAAAACCCTGTAAGAGGAACGGTTCTGGTTCGTTTCGCCCAGCAGGGCGAAGTTACAGCCCCGGGGAAACCCATTTATAAAATTTCAAACATCGATTTTCTTTACCTTAAAGTTTTCGTTACTGGCAATCAGCTTTCAAACTTTGCCATTGGCGAAAAGGTAAAAGTATTTATTGATAGTGAAAACAACGAACTTGTTGAAAAAGAAGGAATTGTTTCATGGGTTTCGTCAAGTGCAGAATTCACACCCAAAATTATTCAAACCCGCGATGAACGGGTAAAAATGGTTTATGCCGTTAAAATAAAAGTAAAAAACGATGGTTCGCTAAAAATTGGAATGCCCGGTGAGGTTCGAATAAATAGCTAGTTTCGTTAAAAAAATTGAAAACCAGAATAATACACCAATAATGCTTCTTCCTGTTGAAATAAACGAATTGTCGAAATCGTACGGTAAAGTAAAGGCTTTACAAAACTTTTCATTATCGGTAAACGAGGGAGAACTATTTGGTTTAATTGGTCCCGACGGTGCAGGAAAAACTACCCTAATGCGAATTATTACCTCACTAATTTTGCCCGATTCGGGCAAGGTGGAGGTGTTTGGAATGGATTGTAAAAAGAATTTTCGAAAGGTTCGAAGCATTATTGGCTACATGCCCGGTAAATTCTCGCTATACTCCGACTTAACGGTGGAGGAGAACCTGCAGTTTTTTGCTGGTGTTTTTGGCACCACCATTGAGCAGAATTACCACCTAATAAAAGATATTTACGAGCATCTTGAGCCCTTTAAAAAAAGGCCAGCAGGAAAACTTTCGGGTGGAATGAAACAGAAACTTGCCCTAAGTTGCGCACTAATTCATAAACCTCAGTTGCTTCTGCTCGATGAACCTACAACGGGAGTTGATGCCGTTTCGCGACGTGAATTCTGGGAAATGCTTCGGAAACTTAAAAGCGAAGGAATTACAATTCTTGTTTCAACGGCCTATATGGACGAAGCCTCGCTCTGCGATACTATTGCGCTTATGCAAAACGGAGTTGTTCTTGGAAAGGACACACCCAAATCGTTAACTCGCAGCTATCCAAACGATTTGTTTAGAGTTATTCATGCCGATTCGTATTCACTCCTAACTTTTTTGCGAACGCAAAATTTTACCCAAAGTGCCTTCCTTTTTGGACAGGAAATACATCTTTCGGTTCAAAAGAATTCGCTGGAAATCGATCCCCTAAGAAATTTAGTTAACGAATCGGGGTTTGCAAACGCACGATGCGAAAAAATTGATGCTACAGTTGAGGATTCGTTCATGTTACTAATGAAAAGTTAGTTTACTAAGTGTATATATATGAATTCATTAAATAATGTTATTGAGGTTGCTGGTTTAACCAAAAAATTTGGTGATTTTACTGCCAACAACAACTTAACATTCAACGTAAAAGAGGGAGAAATTTTTGGCTTTCTGGGAGCAAATGGTGCCGGCAAAACCACTGCAATACGGATTCTTTGCGGGCTACTCGAACCGTCGTCGGGCGAAATAAAAGTGGCCGGTTTTGATGGTTACACCCAACGAAATAGAATTAAAACGAATATTGGCTACATGAGCCAAAAGTTTTCGTTGTACGAGGATTTAACGGTAAAGGAAAATATTAGGCTATTTGGAGGTATTTATGGCTTATCGTATAAGCAGATAAAAACACGAACACAAGAGCTTCTCGATTCGCTCGGAATGCATCAGCAAGCCAGCTGGCTTATTTCATCGTTACCGCTCGGATGGAAGCAGCGACTCGCTTTTTCGGTAGCTATGGTGCATAAACCAAAAATTGTATTTCTCGATGAGCCAACAGGAGGCGTTGACCCAATTACTAGAAGAAAATTTTGGGAAATGATTTACCAGGTTTCCAGAAACGGAACAACCGTTTTCGTTACAACTCACTACATGGACGAGGCCGAGTACTGCGATAGGGTTTGTATTCTTGTTGATGGGGTGATTGAGGCATTGGACACTCCGCAAAATTTAAAAACAAGTTTTAGCTCTGCCAATATGGACGAAGTTTTTGTGAAACTTGCACGTAAAAGTCATAATTCATTATAAGTCAATTAAATAATTATGAAGAACCGATTTGTTCATTTCGCTGTAAAGGAGTTTCGTCATATTTTCAGGGACAAACGCACCCTTCTTATTATTTTTGGCATGCCAATCCTCCAACTTTTAATTTTTGGCTACGTTATTACCAACGAAATTAAGGATGCAAAAATTGGCGTTTACAATCCTTCCACCGATTATCTTTCCACCGAACTAATAACGAAGTTAACCTCCTCCGGTTATTTTATTCTTGAAGAAATTATTCGTTCTCCTCACGAAATTGAACCCGCTCTCAGGAGCGGAAAGGTTAGCATGGTAATTTCCTTTAGCCCAAACTTTGCAGAAAAATTTTACAAGGAGGGCAAGTCTAGCATTCAGCTGCTCACTGATGCTTCGGAACCAAATACCGCAACCCTGCTGGTAAACTATGCAACGGCAATTATAAACGATTTTGCTTTGCAAAAAGGACTTAAGGGGCTGAATGAAAATCCCATTGATATTAGAGTAAGAATGCTTTTTAATCAGGAACTACGTTCGGTTTTTATGTTTGTTCCGGGTACCATGGCGCTTATACTAATGCTTATAACTGCCATGATGACTTCAATTTCAATAGCCAAAGAGAAAGAAATTGGAACTATGGAAGTGCTGCTAGTTTCACCGCTAAAACCTTCGCAAATAGTTTTAGGAAAGGTTTTACCATACGTGGGTTTGGCATTCACAAATTCACTGGTTATCCTACTATTGGGATACACCGTTTTCGACTTACCAATGCGAGGAAGCCTAGTTTTACTGCTGGGAGTATGCTTCGTTTTTATTCTTTTGGCATTATCGCTCGGAATTCTAATTTCAACTGTTGTAAAAACTCAACAAATAGCAATGTTTATATCAATGGTTGGGTTACTGCTTCCTACCATTCTGTTGTCAGGTTTTATTTTCCCAATTGAAAATATGCCGAAAATTTTGCAGTGGTTAAGCGTAATTATGCCACCCCGTTGGTTTATATCAGCGCTAAAAACAATTATGCTGAAAGGTGAGGGGATAGCCTATGTTTGGAAAGAGATGGCTATAATGCTTTCCATGTCGTTGTTTTTTATTGTAGTTAGCATTAAAAAGTTTAAGGTAAGGTTAGAGTAGAATCGTTTATTCAGTTGCAGTTCATTATTACAAACAATTTGGTTGAAAAATGAGAAAAGTACTGTTCTTGCTACAGAAAGAGTTTATCCAAATATTTAGGAACAAAACTATGTTGCCCATAATTTTTGTGGTGCCCATAGTTCAACTCCTAATTCTGGTTAATGCAGCTACTTTCGAAATGAAGAATGTGAACCTAGCCATTGTTGATAACGATCATTCATCAACTTCACGAAACATAATAAGCCACTTCGATGGTTCCCCATTTTTTACAATTATTCCTTCATACCAGTCGGTGAATCAGGCAATGGATTTAATAAATTCTAATATTGCCGATGCGGTAATAGTAATTCCAAACAAATTCGAGTTACAAATTCGGAACAGTCAGCAGCCTTCAATTCAAATTCTTATTAACTCAATAAATGGAGTTAATGCAGGCCTAACAAATGCTTATTCAAGCAATATTATTCAAAAAACAATTCAGGATGAATTGGCTTCGTTTAGGCATCAAGCAAACATGGTAATTCCCCAAATAGACGTTGTTCCCCGGTACTGGTATAATCAGGAAATAAACTACTCGCACTTTATGGTTCCGGGTATTCTGGCAATTTTAGTTACCATAATTGGGATGTTTTTAACAGCAATAAACCTGGTGCGAGAGAAAGAAATGGGAACCATGGAGCAAATAAACGTTACACCCATAAAAAAACACCATTTTATTATTGGGAAACTAGTTCCATTTTTAATTATTGGGCTGGTAGAACTTGCTTTTGGCTTACTAATTGGAAAACTTATATTCGATATACCCATTGAAGGGAGTTTATTGCTGCTTTTTGCCTTCGTTTCTGTGTACTTGGTTTTTGCATTAAGTGTAGGTTTGTTCCTTTCCTCATCAGCATCGTCGCAACAGCAGGTTATGTTTATGGCCTTCTTTTTTATGATTGTTTTTGTGCTAATGAGCGGAATTTTCACTCCAACCGAGAGCATGCCACAGTGGGCACAGTACTTCAACCTTATTAATCCGCTTTACTACTTTATGAAGGTTATTCGTATGGTTCTACTAAAAGGAGCAAACTTTGCTGAAATTAAATACTACTTCCTCTCCATTTCTCTCCTTGCTACCGGAATGTTCTTACTTGCCATCGGAAAATTTAAGAAAACCGTTTAAATTATAATATTTTCTATTGAGTAAAGTTATATCTTTACCAATAAAAGGAATAATAATGCTACTACTAAACTAGTTTTATTTAAGCTAGTTAATTATAGTTAGTGGAACTTTTTTGTTGTTGGTTCGTAAATACAATATTATGAATAACCAACTTTTACAGTGCAAATATTTTTTAAGATATTAATATAACGCATTTATTATCAATGTATTTAAAGAGGTTTTTCTTTTTTTTGGGATTTTTTTTCATTCTTTTTTCTGTAACCGACAATGTGCTTGGGCAGGAACGATTGCAAGCATATGTTAGGTTAAGAGTTAAAAAAGGTGGAACCGAAGGAGCAAAAATTCTTTTATACAAAAATAACCAGCTTATTGAAACCCTTCCCGTTAGCCGTGGAGGTAGGTTTGAAGTTGGCTTAGAGTACAATACGCAGTATATTTTATCGTTCGAGAAAGCCGATTTTGTTTCTAAAAAAATTAGCATTAATACAAGTGTTCCAAACGATTTTGTTCGTAAACAGGAAGAAATAATAGATTTTGAAGTTGAACTTGTTCCACAAGAAGATGAGGGAGCAGTTAAGGTTTACGACAATCCGGTTGCTAAAATTCGTTTCGACCTTAAAACACAATATTTCGATTATGACATTGATTATTCTGCTTCATTTCAAAAGCTGGTAAAAGAAGAAGAAAAAAAGATTGCCCAGGAAGAGCAAAAGCAAGCCGAGGAAGCGAAAAAGAAGGCTGCCGCAGAGGAACAGGCTCGTATTGCCGCTGAAGCCGAAAAACAACGTCAGCTTGAGGAGGCTCGACGTTTAGCGCAGCAGGAAGCTTTAAAAGCGGAGCAGGAAAAGCAGCGAAAAGAAGCAGAGGCACGCGCACAGGCAGAAGCAAAAGCAAAGGAGGAGGCTCGTTTGAAAGCTGAGGAAGAGAAAAAACGCGCTGTAGAGGAAGCACGAAAAAAAGCAGAGGAGGAAGCACGAATAAAGGAAGAAATACGCAAACAGGAAGAAGAACGAATTAAACTTGAGAAAGAAAAACGATTGGCAGAGGAGGCAGCCCGCAAAAAGGCCGAAGAGGAAGCTCGTATAGCCCAACAGGAAAAAATGAAGAAAGAGGCGGAGGCACGTGCACAGGCTGAAGCGAAAGCACGTGAAGAAGCCGAACGAAAACTTGCCGAAGAGAAAGCAAAAGCCGAAGCAGAAGCAAAACGTAAGGCTGAAGAAATTGCTCAGCTTAAGCAGGAGCAACTCAAACAGGAAGAAGAACGGAAGAAACAAGAAGCTGAAAAAATACGTTTGGCTGAAGAGGCTCGTAAAAAAGCCGAAGAGGAGGCACGCATAGCCGAACAGGAAAGAATTCGTAAAGAAGCAGAAGCCCGTGCAATTACGGAAGCAACCGCTCGTGAAGAAGCGTTAAAGAAACTTGCCGAAGAAAAGGCAAAAGCCGAAGAGGAGGCAAAACGTAGAGCTGATATTGAAGCTGCAAAGAAAGAGGAAGAGCGAAAACTTGATGAGCAAAGAAGGAAAGAGGAAGCCGAAAAAATTCGTTTAGCCGAGGAGGCTAAGAAAAAAGCCGAAGAGGAGGCACGCATAGCCGAACAGGAAAGGGTTAAGCTTGAAGCTGAAAAACGCAAGCAGGAAGAAGAAGCAAAACGCCTTGCTGCTGAGCAAGCGAAATTAGCAGAGCAGGAACGTCTGCACAAAGAGGCTGAAGCTCGTGCCATTGCTGATGCTACAGCACGCGAAGAAGCATTAAAGAAACTTGCTGAAGAGGAAGCTAAAGCTGAAGAAGAAGCAAGGCGTAACGCCGAAATTGCAGCCGCAAAAAAGGAGGAGGAACGTAAACTTGAAGCTGAGCGTCTTCAGAAGGAGGTTGAACGTATTCGTGAAAACGAGGAGCGTTTACGAAAGCAAATGGAAGAGGAAAGAATTAAAAAGCAGGAGGAGCTAAAAAAGCAAACCGAAGAACGGAAACGCAAAATGATGGCTGAAATAGTTAGCGCCGATAAAGGTGTAACAATTCCACCAGAAGATCTTTCTGCACGTTATGCTTCTGAAAGAACACATGAAATCATCGAGCTAAATTTGATTACTCTTAAAAGAACCGTTTATAACCGCAATGGAGTCGTTACATTTTACTCAAAGGTAGAGCACGACAATGGGTCGGTTTACTTCTTCAAAAACGGAGAAAACATTTCTGAATGGCAATACAAGAATGAAACGAAGGACTAGCTTTTCCATCATTACATTTTAATAATGCAAGTTTATACTACTGCCTGTCCACGAAACTGCTATAGCACCTGTACTTTCAAGGTTTTTGTTAAAGATGGCAAAATTGTAAATATTGAACCTCATGCTGCCAACAAAGCTACTCCTGAGGGCATTTGCCTAAAAGGATTAAGCTACGTTGAGCGGGCAAATTCGCCCGATAGGATTCTGTTTCCTCATAAAAAGCAAAAGGATGGCCGTTTTGTTAGAATTTCTTGGGAACAGGCATTTGATGCGATTGTTGGACGATTGCAACACTATCGCGACCAATATGGGCAGCAAAGCGTTTTATTCTACGCCGCCAGCGGCATGTCGGGACTTATTAATGAGTTAAGCGGAAAATTTTGGCGTGAACTTTATGGAGGCGCAACAACAGTTTATGGAAATCTTTGCTGGCCAGCAGGCCTCGAGGCTACTCGTTTAACTCTTGGTGAAAACAAACACAATGTTCCTTGGGATCTTGAAAATGCAAAGTTGATTGTATTGTGGGGAAAAAATCCTGCCGAAAACAACATTCAGGAAATGATTCCCATTGGGAAAGCAGTCGATAATGGTAGTGAACTTATTGTAATTGACCCTCGCAGAACCGATTCTTCACAGCGTGCATCAATTCTGGCACAACCCATTCCCGGTACCGATGCAGCATTAGCCTTGGCCATTGCAAACCTATTAATTTTAAACGATTGGATTGATAAGGAATTCATTCTACAGCATGTGCATGGTTTCGATGATTTCAAAAATCATGTTCAACAGTTTAGTTCTCAGTGGGCTTCGGAAATTACAGGCGTTTCTGAGGAAATAATTTACAAGTTAGCATGGGCAATTGGGAATGTAAAACCCATGACGCTCATTCCGGGTTACGGAATGCAGCGATATAGTAATGGAGGCCAAACTGTTAGGTGCTTGCTGGCGCTATCAATTCTAACAGGAAATATTGGCAGGCCAGGTGCCTGCTGGCATTATGCAAATCTTCAAAGCTACGTTTTCGACGATGTTCTTGAACCATTGTGCTACTATCCTCCAGAAAAACCCGATGGAATAATTCGCCGTTCCATCCCAACTGCAAGGTTGGGAGAGGAGATGCTAAATACCACAAACCCTCCGCTTAAAATGATTTGGGTTGAACGTGGAAACCCCATTGCCCAAAATCCCGACACAAACACTGTTCTTAAAGCGTTTCGAAAACTCGACTTTCGGGTTGTGGTAGAACAATTCTTCACCGATACAGCCCTTGAGGCTGATATTGTACTTCCGGCAAAAAATATGTTCGAACAAAGCGACATAATTGGCTCGTACTGGAATCCTTACGTTCAATTGAAACAAAAGGTTGTTGAGCCTGCCGGCGAGGTAATGCCCGAAAACGAAATATACTACCATCTTGCCCTAAAACTAGGGTATACAAAAGAAGAGGTTGAAAAAGTTTTAATTCCGCCAGGCGATGAAGGCGTAAATAAATTCTTAGAAAGTAAATTAAACCAATTTCCCGAGTTAAGTTTTGATGAACTAAAGAATACTCCAATGCTTGCACCTGGTTTACAGGAAATTGCATTCTCCGATTTTGTATTTCAAACTCCTAGCGGAAAAATTGAATTGTTTTCGCAGCAGGCTCAAAAACAATGGGGTGTAAACCCTTTACCAACCTACGATGAACTGACCGAAGGGAAAAAGGGAAATAATTCGGAAGTTGAATTTCCGCTATACTTAATGTCGCCAAACACTAAAAATCGTATTCACTCGCAGTTTAACAATCTTTCAGTAATTAAAATGTTGAATCCTGAACCTTTTGTTGAAATGAATATTTCCGATGCTAAATTCCGCAGAATTAAAAATGGGGATAAGGTTAAAGTATTCAACGATAGGGGAAGTGTAGAGGTTAAAGCCACAACTTCGTACTCATTAAGAATTGGCTGCGTAGTAATTCACAATGGTTGGTGGGGAGCCGAAGGTTGCGCCTTAAACTCATTATCCAAAGGAAGGGAAACTGATATGGGGCATGGTTCAGCTTTTCACGATAATATGGTTGAAGTAGTGAGAATTTAATTCGTCCAATTCGCTAAAATAGCTACCTTTGCGCTCCTGAAAAACGAGTTGTAAATGGTACTTGACATTGAAATAAAACGTAGGCGTACTTTCGCTATTATCAGCCATCCCGATGCTGGTAAAACTACACTAACAGAGAAATTGCTTCTATTTGGAGGAGCAATTCATGTTGCTGGCGCTGTTAAAAGCAATAAAATTAAGAAAGGTGCAACCTCCGACTTTATGGAGATTGAACGCCAACGTGGAATTTCTGTTGCAACCTCAGTAATGGGATTTGATTACAGAGGCCTCAAAATTAATATTCTCGACACTCCCGGACACGAAGATTTCGCTGAGGATACCTACCGAACCCTCTCAGCTGTTGATAGCGTAATAATTGTAATTGACTGTGCTAAAGGAGTAGAGGCGCAAACTCGCAAGCTAATGAACGTTTGCCGAATGCGAAATACACCGGTAATTGTTTTCATAAATAAGCTCGATAGACAAGGAAAGGATCCATTCGATTTGCTCGATGAAATTGAGAAGGAACTCAATATTAAAGTACATCCGTTAAGCTGGCCAATTAGCATGGGCGCTACTTTTAAGGGCGTTTACAACATGTTTGAGCAGAAGCTTAACCTTTTCTTTTCCGACGACAAACAAACTGTTAGTCAAGATGTTGTTGAAATTGCTGATGTCCAATCGCCGGAAATCGACGTGCACGTTGGCGAATTTGCCAAACCATTGCGCGACGACTTAGAGCTGATACATGGTGTTTACCCCCAGTTTGATATAAACAATTACCTTTCAGGCCAGGTAGCCCCAGTGTTTTTTGGAAGCGCGCTTAATAATTTTGGGGTTAAGGAGCTCCTCGATTGTTTCATTGAAATAGCACCTCACCCAAAACCTAGCCAAACTAAAAGTCGCGATGTTTCTCCTTTCGAAGAAAAATTAACAGGTTTTGTATTTAAAATCCATGCTAACATGGATCCAAACCACCGCGATCGAATTGCATTCCTGAAAATTTGCTCAGGAACCTTCGAGCGAAACAAACCCTACTTACATGTTGGGCTAGGAAAAAAAATAAAATTCTCGAGTCCAACCGCTTTTATGGCCGATAAAAAATCGATTGTTGATACTGCATACCCTGGCGATATAGTTGGATTACACGATACCGGAAACTTTAAAATTGGCGATACTCTCACCGAAGGTGAGGATTTACAGTTTAAAGGAATACCAAGTTTCTCGCCCGAACTTTTTCGTTACATCGAAAATGCCGACCCAATGAAATACAAGCAACTTGCCAAGGGTGTTGATCAGCTTATGGACGAAGGAGTTGCGCAACTTTTCATTTCCAAATCAAACGGACGAAAAATTATTGGTACTGTAGGTTCTCTGCAGTTCGATGTTATTCAGTACAGGCTCGAGCACGAGTACGGAGCCCTTTGTAGGTACGAACCCATTAACCTTTACAAAGCCTGCTGGATTAAAAGTAAAAACAAGGAACAAATAGAAGAATTCCGAAAAAGGAAATATTCCAACCTAGCAAACGACAAATGGGGAAGAGAAGTATTTTTGGCCGACTCGCCCTATGCTTTGGAAATGGCACAGGAAAAATTCCCTGAAATATCGTTCTACTTCACGTCAGAGTTTTAAACTTTCCTTTTTTTCGTAATCCAAGTAAATGGCACTTTGCAATAAAGTGTTGTAAAACCATTTTAAATTATTAACTTTAATCGAACTATTTTTAGTTAGGCTGAAATGTTTAAAAAAATAATACAATTATCTGCATTTCTTCTAATTACAGTTACTGCAAATTGTAATTCATCCATCGATTCCTTAAAAACAATTATTCGAATAGCCAATTCCGATACACTCAAATCGAGAATATACGTCCAACTATCGCAGCAGTTTAATAATCCCGACTCCACATTATTCTACATAAATAAATTATACAAACTTACTAAAAACGCCAATTTTGAAAGTCCAAATGATTCGCTATTAATTTACTACAAAGGTGTTGCGCATGCTTCAATTGCAATTTCGTATGCAACCAGAAGTGTTGACCTCGATTTTGCTAAATCGCATATCGATACAAGTATCAACATCTTTTCATTTCTAAAAGAGAATTATACAAATAAAAGGCTTGTTAGAAACTCGCTACATGGACTTTCTGTGGACTATAGTTTGCTGGGTAGGATTGCATACACCCGAGGCGATTTGAA
>CAZLXF010000087.1:0-12261 GCA_964563065.1 uncultured Rikenellaceae bacterium
TTTTTCGAACTTCAGGTACCGACATAACATCAAAATCGTTTATAGCAATCTGCGATACTTCCTCGTGCGGAACCGTAATATTTTCATCAATTTGCAGTAGGTTTTTAAGTTTGCTGTAGGCCATCTCTATTTCACGGTTCAACTTCATCGATTCAACCTCAACCAGATGCTGCTTCGCTTTTGCGTTAAGCAAATCGGTTCTGCTAATATCACCCTGAGCGTATCGTTTTTCCGATCGATCGCTAAAGGTTGAGTATAGGCTATCGACTGTTTGATAAACTCTTAATTTGTTTTGTAGGAAGATAATTTGGTAGAAAACTTTTGAAACCTGCTTAGTGAGACTTTGCCGCTGCTTTTCCAACTCAACTTCTGCAATTGAAATATTAACCTTATTCACCTTACGTTGAGCCGAGTAAAGAGTTGGGAAGCTAAAATTTTGCTCAACCCCAATAATACCCAGCGGGTATCCATTGTCGGCAACATTATTCTGATCGAATGAGTAGTAAAAATTAGTTTTCTCAATATTATAGCCCGTTTTACGAAGCGCTCGTTGCTCCTCAACCATTAACTCGTACGCTTTAATTTCCTTGTTATTCTGCATGGCAATTTGAACGGCCTCATCGAGTTTAATTTCCCTTTGTTGCCCAAACGAGAATGCGGGAGCGATAAAAATTAGCAGAATTGTTAATGGAATTGATTTTGAACGAATAAACCGAAGTGGCCAAAGTTTAATTCCAACAACATTGTAGAAAATTTCAAAAAGTAATGGTAATGCAATCATTGTCAGCATGGTTGAAGTCACCAAGCCACCAATTACAACCGTAGCCAACGGACGTTGAACCTCGGCTCCAGCACCGGTAGATATTGCCATTGGCAAAAATCCCATGGCAGTAGTGGCGGCAGTTAGCATAACCGGGCGAAGCCTGTTGCGGGTTCCCTGCATTATTAGTTCGCGCATGGATTTCACTTCACCCTTTTCAAGTAATTCCTTTAGATGTTCAATTAGAACAATACCGTTTAAAACCGCTATTCCGAAAAGTGCAATAAATCCTATACCAGCCGAAACGCTAAATGGTATTCCTCTTATCCACAAAAGGAAAACTCCTCCAACCGTAGCCAGGGGAACAGCGGTAAAAATCATAATTGCATCCTTCAACGATTTGAAAGCGAAGTGAAGGAATATAAAGATAAGCAGGAGCGCAACGGGAACCGCCACCAGCAATCGGTTTGTAGCATTCTGAAGGTTTTCGAACTGTCCGCCGAAGGATATGTAGTACCCCGGCTCAAGTTTCACTTTCTTTTCAATTCTATTCTGAATATCCTCAACCACCGACTTTAAATCGCGGTTCCGAACATTTACGCTAACCACAACTCTCCGTTGAGTATTATCGCGCGAGATTTTTGCCGGACCCTCCGTGTAGGTAATTTCAGCCAGCTCCTTTAGCGGAACCTGGTTCCCACTCGCAACCGGAACCATCAGCTGCTCAATATTTTCAATATCTACTCTGTAATTCTTATTGAGTCGAAGAACCAGATCGAACCGTTTTTCACCCTCAAAAATGCTTCCTGCCGTTTCTCCTCCAAAAGCCATGGCAAGATACTCGTTCAGCATTTTTGTATTTAATCCGTATGATGCAATTTTCTTGCGATTGTATACAACGCTCATTTGGGGTAATCCGGCTGTTTTTTCGAGGATAACATCAGCAGCACCGGGAATGTCGTTAATCATATTCTTAACCTCTATGGCTTTTCGATTCAAATACTCCAAATCCTCGCCATAAATTTTAATTGCTATGTCGGCCCTAACGCCGGTTATCAACTCGTTGAAACGCATCTCAATGGGTTGGGTAAATTCGTACTCAATCCCGGGAATTATGGAAAGCTCCTCCTTGAACCTGTCAGCAAGTTCTTCCTTACTTTTTGCTGAAACCCATTCTTTTCGAGGTTTCAACCGAATAATCATGTCAATCTCCTCCATCGACATAGGATCGGTAGGAACTTCGGCTGCGCCAATTCTGCATACAATCTGGTCTACCTCAGGAAATTTATCGATAAGAATCTGCTCCATTCTGGTAGTCATCTCAACGGTTTTGGAAAGAGATGTTCCGGTTTTCAGAACCGGCTGGATTACAAAATCGCCCTCATCGAGCGTGGGAACAAACTCACCTCCCATGCGTGAGAATACAAATCCGGTTAAAATAAGAGAGACCAATGCTGCACCCAAAACCATTCTTTTATGTCGGCACGACCAGGCAATTACGGGTGCGTATGAACGATGGGCAAGGCTCATTATCCAGTCGGAAATTCCCTTGCTTTTTTTTGTTTCAGGTTTCAGGAAAAGTGATGCTGCAACGGGTAACCATGTTAAACCCAGAATCATTGCTCCAATAATTGCGAAGCTGAAAGACAGAGCCATGGGCTTAAACATTTTCCCCTCAACTCCGCTTAGCGAAAGAATTGGAATAAAAACAATCAGGATAATTATTTGTCCGTAAATTGCTGAATTCATCATTTTCGAAGCACCTTCAACCGAAATTCTATCGAGCAAAAGTTTTCGACCCTCCAATTTGCCTTCATTAAACTCCTTCCGGCTTGAATTAACTTTTATGGCAATAAACTCTACAATTATAACAGCGCCATCGATAATAATTCCAAAATCGAGCGCTCCCAAACTCATGAGGTTTGCATCAACTCCAAAAACGTACATCATGGAAAGGGTAAAAAGCAGGGACAGCGGAATCATGGACGCAATAACCAACGCTGACCTAAAATTTCCTAACATTAAAACAACGATAAGCACAATAATTAAACAGCCAAGAACGAGATTTTCAACCACTGTAAACGTTGTTTTCGATATCAGGTCGCTCCTATCGAGTATCGGATTGATGTAAACTCCCTCAGGCAAATTTTGCTGAACCTCAGCAACTCTCTCTTGAACAGCCTTAATAACTTTTTTCGAGTTAGCATCCTTCAGCATCATAATCTGACCCAGAACCTTTTCGCCTTCACCGTTTGCTGTTATTGCTCCATATCGGTTAGCAAAACCGAAACGCACTTCGGCTACATCCTTTACTAAAAGTGGAATTCCTTTCCGATTTGCAACAACAGTGTTCTCAATATCTTCGATAGATTTTACCGTTCCATCGCCACGGATAAAATAGCTCTGGTAAGTTTTCTCGATATACGCTCCACCTGAAATGCTGTTGTTCGATTCCATCGCATCGAAAACTTCCATCAGAGTTATTCCCTGACTTTTCAACTTTATCGGGTCGATAGCAACCTCGTACTGCTTAAGGAAACCGCCCCAGCTATTTACCTCCACAACACCGTTTATTCCCGACAGCTGCCGGCGCACAATCCAATCCTGAATGGTTCGCAAATCCATGGGCGAATACTTATCCTTAAACTCAGGTTTCACATCGAGGATGTACTGGTAAATCTCACCTAAACCAGTTGAAATTGGTCCCATCTCAGGAGTTCCAAAACCTTCGGGAATATTTGCTGAGGCAGATTTTATCTTCTCAGCAATCAGCTGGCGTGGAAGGTAAGCTCCCAGCTTCTCCTCAAAGACGATGGTTACAACCGAAAGTCCAAATTTTGAAATCGATCTGATTTCAACAACTCCCGGCAGATTTGCCATTTCGAGTTCAACGGGAGCGGTAATGTACTGTTCAACCTCCTGGGTTGATAAATTCCCTGTTGTTGTTATTACCTGAACCTGATTGTTGGTAACATCGGGAACCGCACCTACGGGAATATGAATAATTGCATAAATTCCAAATGCTGCAATTGTTAGTGTAAAAAGTATAACTATTAACTTGTTCTTAACGCTGAAATCGACAATTTTCTCTAACATAGGTAAGTGCTTAGCGTTTAATTTGTGAACTTAAACAAAACAATGGTATAAAAGTTGAAAATTTCAACAATTTACGAAAAAGTACAAAACAAAACAAAACCTAAAAGTTACTTCAGGGTAATATCTTAAAAAACACCAACTGTAAACTATGTCCTGGTAGGAATAACATTTGGATAAAATTAAATACAAAGCAAGAACGCCATTTCGTTAGTTTCGGAATATAACGAACCTAACGAAACGGCTAAATTGGCTATTCAATGTTTAATCTCATATCTTTAGGATATTCAACCTCATAAACCAACCTTAATGTGTGCGATTTGCCGGGTTCAAGCGTTAGGTTCCATGTTACAAAACCGTTCTGCGAATCGAGGTTACCATTACTTAACTCAACAGCTTCAACTTTTATTTCTTTATTGGTTGATAACGGAATTTGGTCGGTTACCTTTATATTAATGGGTTGCGATTTTAGGCTGCGAACAACAAATTCCCAACCAATTGATTCGGAAACCCGTGAGCCAATAAAGTTCTTTGCCTTAAAATCTTTAATTCTATTCCTTGAAATAGAAATAGAGTTATCCTGCCCAAGGGGCAGACTGAGCGTATCGGTTGCCATTTCTGGACTTAGAAATGCCGAGCCTGTGAAAGCGTTGTTTAGGTAAATTGAAGCATTGGCTGCAAGCAAATTCATCCTGTCGGCGTTAGAAATTTTTGCCATTAAGTAAACCCCATTGGCCATTTTTGGAATGGCAATGTACTCAAAATCAGCGTTAAGTTCTTTTCTGTCAATTTCAACAACCAGCGGTTCTTTCCCGGTTTCAAGAGTGTAAGGAATTGAAACGGAGTAATCCATTGCAGTAATGGCATCGCTGGAACTAACAAAATCGCTCATTAAACCTGCGGTAACAACCTCTTGCATTTCGTACGCTTCTTCTGACCTTGCAAACTCAACTTTGTTTAACCCCATTTTTGAAGAAACTGAAACTGGACTTGGTGGTGGAAGTGGCCTAATGTACCATGGATTAATGATTGGCGGGTTTACATTGTCGGTTGGTCGACCCGTACTGTAAGTAAAAAGTACATTATTCCAATCTTCGCCCGTTGCATTGTTTGCTGATGCTTTCAGCACAAGCTGAACGGGTTTCCCTGGTCCTGTGGAACGAATATCGTACATGGGAACCCAACCCGCAGCCGATGTGAAATACGAAACCTTAATGGCCGCTTTAGTTGGCCGTTCGGCCAAAACTGTAACTTTAAGTTCCTGATTTAAAGCAATCCTGCCAGAAGTGAATGGGTACAAACGCGCCTTTAAACGCTCAATTTGCTGGTTCAAATCAGTAATCTTACGCCTATTTACCAGCAAACCTTTCTTTATTTCGGAAAGTCGAGTTCGATAAAATTCCGTAGCCGCTTTTAAATCGGCTGGGTTTACACCGTTTTGTTGTCCGCCAATTTCACGGTTCATATTCAAAAAATTCTCCTCCTCGTTAAGAACAGCACCAATTGCTTCGTTGTCCTCTTTCTGAATGAGAAGAAGCGTGATGCTATCCTTTATCAGCTGCGCTTCCTTTGGTAACGAATTGGGTTTGTTGGAAAATCCCTCCTTTATCGACATAATTGTAAAAGCGCCTTCACCCTCAACCTGATAGGTAGAAGCATCGAGCGTATTTGGCAAATCTTTTAGTACAAAGGTTGAAAGCCCTGCCGGAACGTCAACCGCAGCTGTTCTGGTAACCTGTGCTCCACTTAAGAAAAGTTTAACCTCGTTTACCTTCGATTCAACCGAAACTATGCTGGTTGTTTGGCTAAAAGCCAAAGCGGGAAGCAGAAAAATTGAAGTGATTAATTGAAATTTCATTTTAGTAGTGTTTAATAGTTTGCAATTTACATTTTATTAGCCAAATCAAGAATTGTTGTTTTTTTATTGATATTATTTCAAGTAGTATTCCACAAAATATTTGAAAAAGATTTCGTTTTTTTTCTTCATGTGATTATTGAAGAGAGAAAAATCTTACATTTGAGAAACCAAAAACTTTAAACCATGCAGTTTACTCGTAATATTCTGGTTATTGCTTTCAGCTTGCTGATTGCTATGAGCGCATTTGCACAGGAAAAAACTAAAAGGGAAGAGGAAAAAGCCACAAAGAATGAAGTAAAAGCAACTAAGGAGGAAAAAACAGCAAAGGAGGAAAAAGTTAAAAAAGGCTGGAATTTTGGTGGACTTCCGGTTGTTTCGTTCGACTCCGACCTTGGATTTCAGTACGGAGCACTCCTAAACCTTTTTAACTATGGTGACGGAACCAGGTATCCGGATTTTAACCATAACCTGTACCTCGAGTGGTCGCGTTTTACTAAGGGAAGTGGAATTAACCGTATTTTTTTCGATTCAAAAACGCTGATTCCGGGAATCCGTTTTACTACCGACCTCAGCTACCTTACCGATAAAACCTACGATTTTTACGGATTTAACGGGTACGAGTCGATGTACAACGCAACGTGGGCCGATGATGAAGCCGACGATTACATGTCGCGCGTTTTTTACAAGTACGACCGCAAACTTTTCCGTTACAGCATTGACCTTCAAGGAAAACTACCTATGGAAAAGTTTGGCTGGGCTGCCGGAGTTGGTCTTTACAACTACCAAATTGCACCGGTAGACGTTGCCAAGCTGAACGAAGGTAAGGACGAAAATCTGCTTCCTGATACTCTCACGCTTTACGACCATTACGTGAACTGGGGATTAATTGAGAATGACGAAAAGAATGGCGACTTTGTTAGCTACGTAAAAGCAGGTATTGTTTTCGATACTCGCGACAATGAACCAAATCCGAACCGTGGAATGTGGACCGAGGCAGTTTTTGCCTACGCTCCATCGTTCATGGGGATTGGAAAAAATTACGAACATTTAAAGTTTACGCTTACTCACAGGCAGTATTTTACACTTTTCCCCGAGCGCTTGTCGTTGGCATACCGATTATCGTACCAAGCAACGCTACTGGGAAAATGCCCATTCTACCTTCAGCCAAATATTACAACTTTAATTCTAAGAGGATCAACATCCGAGGGGCTTGGTGGTGGCAAATCGCTTCGCGGAGTAATTCGCAACCGTGTTGTTGGCGATGCCATTGCTTACGCAAACATTGAACTTCGGTGGAAATTCGTTAAATTCCAGTTCATTAACCAGAACTTCTACCTCTCGCTCAACGGATTTTTCGATGCGGGGCAAGTTGTTAAACCCATTGAATTTAGCGGTTACTTCATCGATCCAAATGATGTAGGAGTTGGTATTACTCAGGAAGATATTTTTAGTACCGACAAAGAAAGCCTACACATGAGTTTTGGTGCAGGATTGAGGATTGTAATGAATCGTAACTTTATTATTGCAGTTGACCATGGCCGTCCTTTCGACGAACGCGACGGAAGCAGCGGAACCTACATTGGTCTTAACTTTCTATTCTAAAACACTATAACGAAAAACGCCTCAAATTCTTGCAGGCGTTTTTCGTTTTTATAAACTTAACTACTTGCTAAATGAAGCATTCCCTTGTACTACTTCTTATAATCCTATCTTCTTCATTCATAGCAAATTCGCAGGATAGCATTGCTTACTATTCGCTTTACCAAATTACTAACGCTTGGCAACTCACTACAACCGACACCACCGAAATTACCGAAAGTATTAGCGACGACTACTACTTTGCATTTTTTGTTGAGGATATTGAAGGGAAACAGTTCTTTACTGTAAAAGGCTACGAAACAAACCAAACCTTCTGCATTGGCGATATTGCCTACGATTTTTCTGAAGGCGATAGCCTTCACCAAATCGACTTCTACTCAAGCGAAGTTTACTGCAATTACAACCCCGACGATCCTGCAGAATCGGTAGTTCTGGAGTATATTAATGGAAGCGAGGAGGAAACCGGATACCCTTTCTACTACCTTTGGGTTCTGCTAAACGATAGCGATGCCCTACTTTTCCTTTGCTTCGACACAACGGATATAAACGAACTGAATAAAGATGGCAAAGGAGGAAACCTAATTGAACCAGTAATTCCCAAAGATTAGGGTAAACCTAAAAATGTTTTAGTATCTCAGCCAGGAGAAATCCAAGGTAATTCCCAACTGCATACCCAATTATTCCAATAGTAATTCCCGAAACCATAACGTGCCTGTTGCCAATTGCACCCGCAATTACGGGCACAAAGGGCGGTGAGCAAATAAAAGCCACGGAAGTAATCATGGTTGTGTCGGCATCAACCTTGAAAATTTTTGAAAGAGTAACGTGAAGAAAAAGCGACCCGAAAACTGCAAAAGAAATATAGCCGAACAACCCGGGGGTTAGCCCGGCAAAGTTACGCACATCGGCCATTGATGAAACCACTAGGCTGAAAATTAGAATTAGGTACATTCCTGACTCGAAAGTTTTATCGATTCTATTCAGTGCCGGAATTACCGAGGCAAGAATTGCCAATGTAGTAATGGTTAAAATAACAGTAACCATAACCATTTTTTCAGGAACAAGCAGACTCAATGCTGCCCCAGCAATAAAAATGACAACGGCAACAAGGTATGCTTTTAACAGTGGCAAAAACTTATCGCGCTGGAAAATTCCCCAGAAAGGATCCTTCCCATCCAAATCTTTTACTTTCACCTCATCAAGTGGAATGGGAAACTTAGGCAGGAACCGATGAAACAATTTTTGCCCAA
This sequence comes from uncultured Rikenellaceae bacterium, assembly GCA_964563065.1. Taxonomy (GTDB): domain Bacteria; phylum Bacteroidota; class Bacteroidia; order Bacteroidales; family Tenuifilaceae; genus DAOSWM01. Next base: position 8,561 of record CAZLXF010000087.1, read on the forward strand.
TGCTCATGAGGAAAGCGAGGTAAATCACTCCTGCCACCAAATCGTAGGTGTGAGTCAGTATGTAAGTATTCGCATCTACATCGAGCATCAGTTTTAGCGATGCAAGGTTTGGCGTTCCGCCAGTATAAACGCCCACCAGCATTCCTGAAACCTTCCACAAATCCTTCATTCCTATTCCCTTAAACAGGAAGTAACCCACAACAATTACTGAAATAACGGCAAACATTCCAAGTACAAACGACATAAGCGTTTTTCCTGCCAGCTGCGCCCACTGCTTAATGTTTGCCGAGAAAAGCATAAGCGGAATTGCCAGAAGAATTGTAACTGTCATCAACAAGTCGCGTAGCTTATAAATGTTGAAGGCCAACAAATCGGATTCCGCTAAACTTCCTGATGCAATCAGCTTTTCAACCTCGCTTGATGTAACTTTTGGATTTATTAGGAGTAAACTGTTGAGGCTTTCGCTAAGCGATGGAATTATGCCAATATTCCCAACAAGCAACCCAATGCCGTAGGCAACCATTACTGCACCTAACTTGTTAACAAACGGAAATTTGTGACAAAGATGTAGAATTAGTAACGGCATAAAAACGTAGAAAATCACCAGGATTGCTATAGCCATTGCAGTAAGCTTTAATTCTAAAAGTATAAATGCTCAAGTAAAATTTTCAACCCAATAACAATTAGTATTACCCCACCTAGAATTTCCATTCGTTTCCCAAACTTCCCTCCCGATTTTTTTCCGCAAAGTATACCTAGCATTGAAGCAAGGAACGTAATGCTACCAATTATAAAGAAAGCCAACAGTATGTTCACCTCAATAATTGCGAAGCTAATACCCACAACCAACGCATCAATGCTAGTTGCTATTGATATGCTAATTATAAACCTTATATCAAGTGGATTAACATTTTTGCTTTCCTCGTCCTTGAAACTCTCTAAAATCATTTTAATTCCGATAGCCGACAGCAAACCAAACGCTATCCAATGATCGATTGGTTCAATGAAATCTTTTATGCTAATTCCTCCCAGCCACCCAATTATTGGCATTGATGCCTGAAAAAAGGCCAAAAAGAATGCTATTCGTACTGCTTGCCAAAAAATTATCTCTTTTTTAAGCAAACCGCTGGAAACCGAAACAGCAAACGAGTCGAAGGAAAGACTAACTGCTATAAGAAAAAGCGTAAGAAAACTCATACCCAGATTTTGCAAGCAAATATATGGTTTGAAGAGAAAACAACCAAAAAGTTGAGACAGTTGGTATTCCTTTGACTATTCGTGTTCAATATATTTTGGAACTGTAAAGAAGAAAGTAGATCCTTGTCCTTCAATTGATTCTACTGAAATTTCGCCTCCATTCTTTTCCACAAACTTTTTTACGAGTTTTAGTCCAAGTCCTGTTCCTTTCTCGCTATTTGTACCTAACGTTGAGAATGTTATTGAACTATCGAATATTTTAGATTTGTCTTCCTCTGTAATTCCCTTACCAGTATCGGATATCGAAATTGAGTACTGACCTTCAACTTCGGAAATTGAAACCGAGATCATTCCTCCGCTAGGAGTAAATTTTATACTATTTCCAATAAGATTTCTGATAACCGTTTTTATCATTTCGACATCAACAATAGCAACAGCTTTTTCTGGCAAACTTTCCTGAATTAGCACGCCCTTGCCTTCGGCAACATTTCTGCTTAGCTTAACAACTTGTTCGGCAAGCAAAACCAAATCGGTTTTTTCGGGCTTAAAACTTGTAGATTTTTGCGATTTTGCCCATTCCAAAAGATTTTCGAGCAGCTTATAGGTTTCTCCGCTCGTTTCTTGCAGGGTTTTAATTATGGATTCAGCCGAATCCTTATCGTACTCCTTCCAACTTTCAGCGTAGATATCGATGAGTTGCTTCATTGAGCCAATGGGCGAACGGAGATCGTGGCCAATTATTGACAGTATTTGATCCTTCAGGGCGTTGGTTTCAACCAGCGACATTTCTGCCTGCTTTATCCGTGTAATGTCGGCCAAGGTGGCAACAACCTCAATAATCTTTTTATTCTCGTCTAAAACTTTTCCAAAGTTTGTTAGCGTGTACTTCACTTCTCCCTTTGGAGTGATTATGGTTTGCTCGTGGCTTCCCTCAACATCTGCTCCCGACTCAAGGTTACAAATATGCTCTTCGAATCGGGTTTGGGAATCAGGAATTATTGTTTTAAATAAATCGCGGCGGGATAGCACTGGTCTTTTACTGCCAAATCCGAGAATTTCGTATGCTTCGTTGGAAAGGGAAATGAGATTCGACTCAGGCACAAACCTAATGGTTCCCAACTTGGCAACCGACTGTGCATGGCTTAACCTTGAGCGACTTTCGATAAGTTCTGCCTCGGTTCGCTTGCGTTCACTTATATCCTCAACAAGTTTAATTAAGTGAGAAATATTTCCTGTTAATGTCTTTACTGATTTAACAGTAACCTTACATGGCACAACCTTCGAATTCTTTTTTACGAATCGTTTCTCAATTGAATAAAATTCCGTTTCATGCGTAAGAATTTGGTTGTATAAGCGAGTTTCAGTTGCTAAATCATCGGGGTGTGTAAGCTGTTCCCATGAAATATTTTTCAGCTCCTTAGGCGTGTAACCTAAAATGTCGCAAAGTTTATCGTTAAAGCTAATCCACTCTTTAGTAATCGAAACCTCCGCCATGCCTATTAAATCGGACTCGAAGAAAGCACGAAACTTTTGCTCCCGTTCTGCCAAATTCTTTTCAGCCTCCCTTCGGCGTGTAATATCGTGGCTAATTATAAAAAGCATGATTTTCCCTTCCACTGCGTGGCTCATAAGGCTACCCTCAACATAAAAGGATTCGCCACTCTTTTTACGGTGAAGCCTTTGAGTAACCCGATAAAAACCTTTTTGCTTTGCAAAAGCAACCACAGTTTTTGTTTCCTCTGGTTGCGCCGAAACCATTGTGTAGGGTTGTCCAACCAGCTCTTCGTGTAAATATCCATAAATTTCAAGAAAAGCTGGATTCACATCAATAATCTTTAAGGTATCGGCCTCAATAACACAAACCGGATCGATATTGGATTCGAACAAGGCCTGGTACTTCTGTTCCTTTTCGCTAATTTCCAACTCTTTCCTTTTCTGCTCGGTTACATCAACCATTAAGCCTAGTATTCTCGAAATTTTTCCGTTATCGGAAAAACTCTTTCCACGCAACAAGAAATATCCAAATGTATCGGAAGTACGTTTTACACGAACTTCAACCTCAAACTCGTTTTCCTTTTTCAGTAGCTTATCAAAAATTGAACGGGCAAGCTTTAAATCCTCAGGATGAATTACCGACATGAATGTTTTAAGGGAAAGATTCTGGATATCAACTTCCGAAAAGACACTTGGATCAAACTGCGACAACCATTTGAATTGACTGTTGGCAAAGGAGTATTCCCATGTTGATATTTTTGCCGCTTGCTGCGCTTCAAAAAGCAATTTCTGGCTAAGTTCCAACTCTCTCTCGGCTATCGAACGTTTTTCGATCTCCTCAAACAACCTGTTGTTGAGGTTTTTGTACTCGGCCACCTGCCTTGTTACCTCCTCTTCAATGGCGCTATAATCGGAAGTTTTAGCTGAAATAGACTTCTCCTGAAACGCAATTTTCTCCTTAACCTGCTGCGAAACAATTGTTACCAGAAACACAAAAAGCATTGGTTCTA
>CAZLXF010000088.1:0-10920 GCA_964563065.1 uncultured Rikenellaceae bacterium
GGTTTGCTCTGATATGGCAGGAAATACCAATACAATTGCTACCGAATTTTCAATAGAATACGATAACAGTGAACCAACGTTAAGTCCGGTTACCATTACCTCAAACCAAACACCAAATTATTGGGTACGTGTTGGCAAAAAAGCAACCCTGAACTTTACCTCCAATGAGGAAATTGAGAATGTGGTGGTTTCCATCCACGGAAATCCTGTAGTAGCAACTTCGGGCGATGGTTTAGTTTGGGCTGCCACCTACACATTCACTGAGGACGATGTTGCAGGAACAGTTACATTCTCTATAGATTTTGATGATTTAGCCGGAAACCATGGCGATCAGGTTACCGAGCTGAACTTTGGTGGTACCAACTTAACATTCGATAAATCTGCTCCAACCTTCTCAAGTATAGTAGTATCAACTTCAAATATCTCTGGAACTTTTTCTAAAGTTAATGATGTAATTACCATCAAATTCACGTCAAGCCTGGATGCGAAAACACCAATAGTAACTATTAATGGAGTAGGCGCATCACTTTCCGGAAACCCAACCGACTGGACTGCAACCCATACTCTGGGTGCAGCCGAAACCGAAAGGTTAATTCCTTACACAATTTCTGCTGTAGATATTGCAGGAAATCAGAGCGCTCTGGTTAGCCAAACCTCTGACATTTTCTTCGATCGCACGCCGCCAGTGATTTCTTCTGCAACTGTTCCTGCTGGTGAGTACAAGTTGGGCGACTCATTTGATGTTACCATAACTGCCGATGATGATATTTACGATGAGCATGCAGTTACAGTAAACGGTAAGGGCTCGTTAACTATTAATAATCAGAATAACAACCAGTACAAGGTAACTTACAATGTTGAGGCTGCCGACAATCAGCAGAATGCTGTGAGCACTTTGCCTATCAGCGTTCAACTTATGGATTTTGCTGGAAACTTCAACAACCCGGCATTCACATCGGCAACCGTTGATGGTGGAACCCTAACCATTGACACGCAGGTTCCAGCAATAGCCAGCGTTACCAGCGATGCAGAAGGAACCGATAATTTGCTTATTGATAGCACTATTTTATTTACTGTTACTTTGTCTTCTACCCCAGAGACTGGGTTGATTGTTAATCCTCAGGAGTATAACGGCGTACCTTTGGTTTGGACTCCAGCCGGAGCAGGTTCAATATATACTGCAACCTATAAAGTTGAACCAGGTCATACAGATTGTCCAATTCCAGCACAACTTGGCGATGTTACCTTAACCGATGGTGTTGGCAACGTTAGCGTTGCAGTATTATATGAAGGAGTAAACAGGAGCATTTATGCAACTCGTCCAAGTGCAGAAATTCTGGGAACTACCACCAAGTGCGACGATGGAACTACAACTCAAATAACCTTCAACTTAACGGGCACAACTCCGTTCCAGCTAATATATAACAATGGAACATCAAATGTAGGTCCAATTGAAGTAAATGATGCAACATATGTTGTGAATGCTGAAAGCGGAACATTTACCTTAGTAAAACTTACCGATGCACACGGAAATTTTGTAACTACAGCAACTCAGAATGCTACAATAACTGTTAATCCTTTGCCTACGTTAACTTTCGATGTAACAGCATCGCCATTTAATAAGGATCAGACGAAAATTGACCTTTCTCTGTACGTTAGCAACACGCCTGCGCAATTTAGTGGTTACGGTGTTGGAGCCGATGGTTGGTTCTATCCACAAATTATTGATGAAGGTGATTACGATACTCCTATTCCTATAACTTATACTTATACCGATGGAAATGGTTGTACTAACTCCATAACTGATGATGTTGAAGTTACAAGTGGAGGAGCGCGAATAGATGACCTAGAATCCTCATACTGTAATTATGAGGATCCATTCACAATTACCGGTTTTAACCCAATTGGTGCAACCGGATGGTTCGAGTTTGAGTCGGTTACTACTCCCGGCAATTCGCTTACTATTAACCCATCGAGCCTTATTGCTGGCAACCATACGGTAGTTTACAAGTACCTCGATGGAACTAGTACATTCCAGGCACAAAAATCGTTTGCTGTTGACTCGGTGGGCGTTAACACTGATTTCATTACACTCTTAACAAAATATTGTGAAGGAGCCGATGATGTTTCACTAACAGCAGTTAACCTTTACCCTAGCGGTGGAACTGGGCATTTCACTTTCTCAGGACCCTCCGAAGCATTTACTCCTTCACCAATAAATTCTAATGCTGCTCTATTTGAGCCGAGTAAGGCGCCAGCAAATCAAACCTATCAGGTAAGTTACTACTACACTTCACCTGCTGGTTGCGAATCGAATTTAATACAGAAGTCGGTAACAATTAACCCAACTCCCGATGTTGATTTTGTAATTAGAGATAATTATAATTTTGACGAGGGTGATGTTCAGCTGGTTGGAGAACCCGCCGGAGGAACCTTCAGCAGCGGAACGGTTATTCACAATAATGGTATTTTAAAACCAAGCCTCTTTACTCCAGGCGATTTGTACATTAAGTATGCATTTACAAATCAAACTACAGGTTGCTCAAATAGCATTGAAAAACCAACTCGAATCTTAAACGCAGAAGAGGTTATTTCCGGCTTGGAACAGAATTACTGCTACTCAACCGATACCGTGCTAATGGAATGTACTCCAATTGTTGACGGAACCATTGTTGGAGAGTTCTACAGCGACAGGCTTGGGGTGATTGAGTCATACGAACCAAACAAGGCAAAGTATCCAATTGCAGCAATTGGAAATGGTGAGGATGTAGTTCGTTACCGGTACTCAGTAGTTGGAACTCCCTACGAAGTGTACACCGAAGTGCTGGTCGATTCCATTGGCGAGGTAACCATTCAGAATTTGCTGGAGGGATACTGCGAGGATGCTGCACAGATCCAGATTAACGGTCGTTCAACACACTCGTCGGGCACAGGAACATTCACCTATTCAGGAGTTGCAACAGCATTTACCGATTTGCAGGGAGGTTTCGCAATTTACCGACCTACTGAAGAAAGTGTTGGAGTGCAAGATGTTACATATACATACAGCTCAAACCTTTCTGAATGCTTCAGCGATACAACCGTTCAGGTTGAGATTTATCCTCTTCCCGAAGTTTCCTTTGAACTTCCAACATACTATAATATTGATGATCCTGCTATTACTCTGGTTGGCGAACCAAGCGGAGGTGTTTTCTCAACAGCCACTGGTGTTATTGCAAATGAATTCCAGCCTGCTGTTTATGGTGTAGGCCCAGTTACAATTACATACACATATTCCGACGGGAATAGCTGTGAAAATTCCATATCAAAAACGGTAACAATTATTGGCCCTTCTGCCACAATTACCGGTTTGCCTGCAACAATTTGTATTGATGGAGAATCAATTAATATTTCTGGTTCATCAACCAACGGATTGCCCGGTTATTTTGAAGGGCCGGGAATTACCAACACAGAAGCCAATAAAGCAACCTTCAACCCAGCCGAAGCGGGTGAGGGAGAACATAGTATTTTCTACAAGTACACCAGCAATGCAGATGGAACCACCCTGCTTTATATTTCCCAAATTATTGAGGTTGTTGACTTGGGCGAAGTTTCAATTCTTGGTTTTAGGCCCAGCATGGAGTACTGTAAGGGAGAGGATGTTGTGTCGCTTACTGGAACACCTCAGCCAGGTACGTTTAGCGGAAGTGGAATTGTTGCCGATGAATTTTATCCATCAGTTGCTAATGTTGGAACTAACGAAATAGTTTATACGCATACATTAAGCGGTTGTACTATTTCGGGCAGCGTGCAGGTTACAATAAACCCGTTACCAGAAGTAAGTATTGATGTGGTTCAGGTTTGCTCCGACTTGATTAATGATTCAGTTGAATTTATTAACAACACAACTTCTGTAGATGAAGTTGTGTTGTGGAACTGGAGTTTCGGTGCTGGCGAAGGAACCTCAGAGTTGTTTGAGCCAAAGTACTTGTATAAAACTGCAGGTTCGAAACTGGTTTCGCTTACTGCTGAAACAGTAAAAGGGTGTAAAGCATCCGGAACAAAGGTGATAAACGTTGGAATTTTACCCGAAGCAAACTTTAGCTGGGTGAATGAGTGCCTAAATGACCGTGAAACTGAATTTACTAGCGAGTCAGATGGGGGAGTTGAGATTGAGTCCTTTACCTGGTTTATTGACGGAGTTGAACTAGCTGAAGCAAGTAATATTGAAGAGTTTAACTACAGTTTCCAGGACGTTGGAGATTACACAGTTAAACTTTTGGTAGAATCGGCAGATGGTTGTAAGGATTCAATAGAAAAGGTTCTTCATATTCAACCTTTAATTGCAATTTCTGAATTATCAAATCAAATTTACGTTGAAGATTTTGAGGATAATGAATCTTACTGGTCGGCTGGCCCAGTAATTGAGTATGATCCATTCAGCTGGAATTATGGAGCTCCTAACAATACTGTTATTAACCACTCTGCCTCAGGCGAAAATGCATGGTTCACTTCCGCTTTCACAAAGGATCAGATTGAGAAATCTCAGGTTATTAGCCCATGCTACGATTTGAGAGGAATTACAAAGCCCATGCTAAAGTTCAATATTTGGTCGATGCCTGAGGCAGGACGAAATGGAGCCGTGCTACAGTATACAATTGACGACGGAAAAAGCTGGGAAGTTCTGGGTGATCTCAATACAGGAATTAATTGGTTTAACTCCAACTCAATCAGAAGTCAGCCTGGTGGTCAGTTAGTTGGCTGGAGTGCTGAAACTGAAGGTTGGGTAAGTGCCCGCCATAGTTTGGATGCTTTAAGGGATGCCGAAAACGTACGTTTCCGAATTGCATTCGCAGCAGATGGAACTGCAAATAACGATTTCGACGGATTCGCTTTTGATGATGTTTGGATTGGTAACCGTGAGCAAAAACTGCTGGTTGAGTACTTTACAAATGCAACGGTGGCAACTACTGGTTCAGCAAATTCTACCATGAGAGGAATAGAAACATCTAACTATCGCGATTTAGCGTCAATCCATTACCATACTTCAAGTCCCGTGGGCGATCCATTCTATAGTTTCTATCCGGCAGGTCCTTCAACAAGGGAACTTTTCTATGGTGTTTCAAGTATTCCCTACGCGCTGGTTAATGGCGATACTAAAAATTCTTTTGCTTCGGCAAACCTTTCGTCAATTCAACCTATGCTAAATATTGAAATGCTGAAGGATCCTCGGATAAAGATTGAAGTGGAGGGAAGCGTTGGAACATCTGTTAATTTACAGGCAACCGTAACCATGCTCGACGATTTTGCCGATGAGGATTTGGTTCTCTACTGTGCAATAGTTCAGAAAGTAGCTGAGGTTGCTACACCTCTTAACGGACAGGACGAATTCTACAGCGTGCTTCGTGGTTTCGTCCCCGATGCCGGTGGAACGCAGCTAAAGCAAAATTGGGAATCGGGTGAGTCCGAAACATTTACCTTAAGCACAACTATTCCTGAGGGTGTTCCCACCGAAATGCTAAGGGCAGTGGTTTTTGTTCAGAATATTGAGGATGACAAAATTTACCAAACCGAAATATTCGATGCATCACCATCCACATCAACCAATCCAAATGCTGAAAGTTTTGCAGTTTCGGTTTACCCAAATCCTGCAAGCAGTTTGGTTCGCTTTTCTGCTCCGCAGGTTATTGAACAGGCAACGCTGGTTGATATTTCTGGACGGGTACTCGATGTTTTTGAACCCAGTAGTGAAAGATTTGAAATTCCAATTGACAGGTTAGTAAACGGAATTTACTTTGTCCGCATTAAAGCACAAACCGGACAAACTGTTGTTAAGTTTATAAAAGAGTAAAGGGTTGAAAAAATGCTATAATAAATAAAGCCTCGGATTTCCGGGGCTTTATTTATTATCTGGAAAGTGTTTTAACCTTCAAAATACTGGAGAAAATCTTTTAAATCATAGGTATTACACATTCCACTGAACTCTTTTAGCAGGGCTTCGTTAAACGGAACACCTTTGTCTTTTCTAAACATCCAGTTATCGTACTCTTTTTCACCGGCAGTGTAGATACGATCCTGTCCCGGCATTTTTTTCGAGGCTCTTAACTCACGAAGAATATTTCCAGCAGTTTTTTTGAAATCATCAGGTTCGGTGAATGCATTGATATCGATTACAATAAAAAAGTGACCGAGCGGGTAAGGAATTTTCTTCCCATCCTTAAAACCGAGCAGCATTTTCATGTACGAACCCTGCTGCAACGCAGCAGAAAGAATTTCTACAACTGTTGCGTAACCGTAACCCTTGTAACCGCCAGTATCTTCGCCAACGCCACCAAGTGGGGTGAAAGCAGCGCGTCCGGCAATCAAATCCTGAAGCACTTCCTTCGAATCGGTTTTGCTCTCGCCGTTTTCGTCAATAACCAATCCCTTGGTTAAATTTTTACCCTCTCGTGCGTAGAGTTCAACTTTCCCACGCTGGATTATTGAAGTTGCGCAATCGAGTAGGAATGGGAACGGATCGTCGGTTGGCATTCCAAAAGTGAGTGGGTTGGTTCCCAGCATATTTTCAACTCCAAAAGTTGGCGCGATAGACGGACGAGCGTTGGTGCCGGTAATTCCAATCATGTTTTCCTTAACGGCCATTAACGGGTAGTAACCGGCAAAGCCGTAGTGGGTTGAATTACGAACGGCAACCATGCCCATGCCAAACTTTTTTGCCTTCTCAATGGCCATTTTCATGGCGTTGTACGAAATTACGTGCCCCATACCGTTGTGCCCGTCAATAACTGCTGTTGTGGGTGTTTCCTTCACAATTTCGTAGTTTGTAACCGGATTCAGAATGCCGTCCTTAATCCTATCGAGATAAATGGGTTTTAGCCTGTTAACGCCATGTGAGTCAAACCCCAGCTTGTCGGCTTGTAGAAGTACGTCGCCAATTATTTTTGCATCTTCCCTAGGGATGCCGGCTTTAGCCATTACTTCAATGTTAAACTTCTCAATTACTTCAAAAGGGATGTATTTTGTTGCCATAATGTGATGTTTTTTGCAAAGATACCAATTTAGTTTGTTGAAAAATATTTTTTCTGAACCAACGCTATGGTTCAAATAGAATGAATTTAAAAAGTTTAATTTATTAGTAAGTTACGTAAAAATTTGTAAATTTAATGTTGCAATAATTTAGTTTTCAAATTGTTTTGATATTCATCGTGCCTTTCTATTTAAGTTCTGTGTTCAATATCGTTTTGTTACGTAATCTATACTATTAGAAATGATTAAACAGTACGACGAAATAGTTGACGTTAAAAGCCAAATTTTTAACGTTACTCTGCTGGTTGGAACAATTCTGGGATTAACAACTTTCCTGCTGAGTTTAAGAAACTTCCACGAGTCGGAAGTTCAAATTAACTACCTACTAAACCTGCTTACAATAGTAATGTTTTTAGTTGTTTACCTGTTGCGTAAAAAGTTAACTCAGTCATTCAAATCGTTTGTAGTTATTGTGGGTTTGTTCATTTTATCTTTTATCGATATTTACAAGTTGGGAACCTACTCAACGGCAAAGACTTTACTGGTGCTTATCCCCTTTTTTTCCTTAATAGCATTTAGCTACAGGCGAATTATTTTTTACTCGGTTCTTTCCATTCTTCTTTACATCTTTTTTGCATTCCAATTTACATCCGAAGCTTTTAGTTTGACAGTGGATCTTAACTTCCGAAATTTAAATTTTAGTTCATGGTTAGTTAATTTGTCGATACTGGTAATTGTAGCATATGCTATTATGATTATTGTTAGCAAATACAATAAGGCATTCTATAAGTTGATCGATAATCTTGAGGAGCAGAATGTTGAACTTCAAGCTCACCGTGAAAACTTGGAGGTACTGGTTGCCGAACGTTCCGCTGATCTTGAGGCGGCAAACGAGGAGCTTAGCGCAACAAACGAAGAATTATACCAAAGCAACTCTATAATTGAAGCCCAAAACCAGGAGTTAAAATCAACTCTCGATCACTTAAAGGAAACGCAATCGAAGTTGGTACAGTCGGAAAAAATGGCCTCGTTGGGCGTACTTTCGGCGGGTGTAGCCCACGAAATAAACAATCCTTTAAACTTTATTATGGGTGGCTATAATGGCATAGAAAATTGTCTCAATTCCCCCGAAGATTGCGATAAAGAAAATATCCCGTTATACTTAAATATTATAAAAACTGGAGTTGAAAGAGCCAGCGAGATAGTTAAAGCCTTGAACCTTTTCAGTAGAAGTAACGAATCCTACTCCGAAACTTGCGATATTCACTCCATTATTGATAATAGCCTTATTATTCTAACAAACCAGTACAAAAACCGCATTGAGGTAATTAAAGAGTATGATCCCGAAAGCGTAGTTGCTTCGGGCAATGTGAGCAAGCTCCTTCAGGTTTTCTTGAATGTGCTCACCAACTCCATTCATGCCATAGAAGACGAAGGTAAAATTACTGTTAAAACTATGAGAAACAACGAGTACGCTGTGGTGGTAATTACCGATTCGGGATGCGGAATTTGCAAAGAAAACCTTTCTAAGGTTACCGACCCGTTCTTTACAACCAAGGATCCTGGAAAGGGCACAGGTTTGGGCTTATCCATTGCCTACAAAATTATTCAGGAGCACAAGGGAATTTTAAATATCAACTCCGAAGAGGGAAAAGGAACTGTGGTTGAAGTTGAACTGCCTTTGAAGAAATAGCTGCTAGAAAGGTAGTTCGCTCAGCTCAACGTTTCCTCCCGAAACTATTACCCCAACCTTCTGCTTCGCAAATTTTTTCGGATTATCCATTATAGCCGCTACCGGAACTGCCGATGAAGGCTCGATAACTATTTTCATTCGCTCCCAAACCAAACGCATCGCTTTTATAATTGATTCTTCCGAAACGGTTAGTATGCCATCGGTTAGCCTTTTTATTATGGAGAAGGTAAGTGGACTTAACGAGGTTCTAAGCCCGTCGGCAATTGTATTTGGATTCACTGAGGGATACAGCGTGTTATCGCGAACCGATCGGAATGCATCGTCGGCATTCATTGGCTCTGCACCGTAAACTGTAATATTTGGGTTGAATCCTTTGGTGTAGGTTAGCGTGCCTGAGAAAAGTCCGCCTCCGCCAACAGGTGCAACTACAATATTGAGGTCTGGAATTTCTTCGAGAAGTTCAAACGAAGCTGTTCCCTGTCCGCAAATCACATTAAAGTTATCGTACGGATGGATAAAAGTTGCGCCAGTTTGCAATTTTATTTCTTCCAGAACTCGCTCCCTGTCGGCCTGTGTTGGTTCGCAGGTGGTAATGTTTGCGCCGTAACCCTCAACCGCTTTTCGTTTAACGCCTGGGGCGTTAGCAGGCATAACAATGTACGATGGAATTCCTCGCATTGATGCCGCAAGAGCCAAGGCCGCCGCATGGTTCCCTGAGCTATGCGTACAAACTCCTTTGGCTGCTTCCTCATCGGAAAGCGAAAAAACGGCATTTGCTGCCCCGCGAAACTTAAATGCTCCTACGCGCTGGAGATTTTCACATTTGAAAAAAACTTCGCAGCCCAGCGTTTGGTTAACCAGCCTTGAAGTTAAAACTGGAGTTTTGTGGGCATAAAGTTTTACCGTTTGGTATGCCTTTTCAATATCGCTCTTTGTTGGAGCGGATACGTGTTTAGTTTGTTGCATTATTTTTAGTTGAAGATCGTTTTTTATACTCCTCAAATTTATCTAAAATACTTTTTTGCACTTCGTACTCGCTGGCAATAAGCAGGAATCCCTCTGTGAAATCACAGAATTCCATAAACCGAATGGCATCAATCCCATCGAGCCCAGTTAGCAGGTTGATTTGTTCAACCGAGAATTTTTTAAGAATTATATCCCATTTTATCTCCTCGTGGCGTTTCATCTCAATCTTCTCCTTCTGTAGGCTTATCCAGTCTTTCCCAAACGTGAATCCACTTGCTGATGGAAGGTTCTTTAAGTCCATCTGTTTAATGGCTTTCTGAAAGTAAACTTCAATGCGCTCCTGCATAATTTCCTGCTCCGATTTGGGCAGTTCCATTCTTGCAACTTCGCGAATAAATCGCTGGTACGAACCAAATCTTGTGATTTTTACTTCACGAATTTCGTAGATTCGTGGAACAAGTTTTATAGGAAAATATAGTGAATCGGTGGTAAACTGTCCCCACGAGGGGATTCTCATTTCGTGGTAGCCAACAGCGCTAATTAAAAGCGTATCGCCAACAGAAATTGGCATTTTAAAGTAGCCCAACATATCGGCGGTGGTACCAACCCTTTTTACGAGGTTCATGGCGTGCGCCAAAGCAACCGGATTGCCGTTAACAGCATCAACCAGCTGGAAATGGATAACGGGAATTGTATCCCTACTAGCAGCCATGCTGGCTGAATGTAAGATTATTGACAGGAAAAGGATCGCTGCTAGTTGCTTCAACTCAAAAAATTTTACGATCCAAATTTAGCAGGATGTTGCGAATAAAAGAATTTTTGTTGGTTAGGTTAACTTTTTTTAACTGGGTTGGCTATTTTGTTTTATCCATCTTCAACCACTTCCCTAACCAAACATCCATTTCCCAAGCAGTGTGTAGTACCGATTGATGTGCTTGGTACCCATGACTTTCAAAAGGAAGCATTACCATTCGCGCTGTTCCGCCGTGACCTTTTATTGCTGAGTACATTCTTTCGGTTTGCATGGGGAACGTTCCGCTGTTGTTATCATCCTCACCGTGGATGAAAAGAATGGGAGTTTTCAATTTGTCGGCGTGCATAAATGGCGACATCCTGTTGTAAACTTCTGGCGCTTCCCAGTAGGTTCGTTCCTCGCCCTGAAATCCGAACGGAGTGAGCGTACGATTGTAAGCTCCGCTTCTGGCAATTCCGGCTGCAAACAGGTTGCTGTGCGCTAAAAGGTTGGCAGTCATAAA
>CAZLXF010000088.1:11020-12255 GCA_964563065.1 uncultured Rikenellaceae bacterium
TTTGGCTGCTCAGTTTCCGACTCACGGCTTGTAAGGATTTTATTCTCTTTTAAATTTAAAACCGACACTAAATATTCGTAGTACTGATCCTCGCATTGCCAGATTCGTTTTGGCTTTTGCGTGCTGATTTCAAACTCATCAAAGAATGGGAAGCTGCCTTTTGGGGAAGCACCCTGACCGGAAAGGTATAGCTTTGATTTTCTCTCATCGGTTAGCAAAACGCTGTAACCTTGCTGGTTTGTTTCTGTAAGGAAACGTCCGGGATCGGAGTATAAATCCTGCCACGATCGGTCCCAGATAACTTTTTTCGGTTCCTCAATATTTGACGGATTAAAGAAACTGGTAACTGATCTGCGTCCGTCGTACCAACGCTCGTAAACAACAGCAAGCTGATCCCAACCCCAGGTAATTCCTGCGTACCGCAGGTTTAAGGAGAGGAATGGAACGGGATTTTCCTTAAATGGAGCATCGAGTTTGTACATTAAATCGCGAATTTCTGCAATTTTTTTAGGATCGCCTTCGTCCTGCGCCTCAACCCAAACAACGGTTGCAGGAACATCGGCACGCCACTGGAAATTTCGGGGTCCTGTACGCACTGCGCTAAATCCCTGCGGGATTTCCTCAGCCAAAGGAATTTCGGCTAGCTTTTTGAAAAGTTTCCCTTCGTTGGTCCAAATTTCAACCCAGGTTGGAAACCGGTAGTAGGGGACTATGTATGAGAATGGTCTCATAATTTGTTCAACAAGTATATATTCGCCGCTAGGCGAAACTTCGAAACTTTTTATTATTCCTGGGTTTCCAATCGTAATTGGTTCTTCATTCTCCATAACTTTCATTATGCAGCTGGTAGCGTAGTGCTCAAAGGCACGCTCATCGTCGATATCGTTTAGTAAATCCTGATAGGTGCGCACAAGCGCAGTTTTTCCGGAGGTTTCCTGAACCGATGGACCCTCGGGTAATTTCGAATGTTGGTGGAAAGGTTCACGGTACAAAACTCTTGATGCGAAGTAAATTGAACTTCCGTCGGGCGACCATTCTATGGAACTTGATACCAACGCATCGTGGAGGTTTTTGGCCCAAAGTTTTGATTTTCCGGTTGCAACCTCCGCAACCCAAAGCTCAATGGTTGAATCCTGGTAAACTACAATTGCCAGCTTCTCACCATTGGGCGACCACTGAAAACTCTTTATTTTCCCACTCTCGGGTAAATCTGTAACAGGAAATTCGTTTTTTGT
>CAZLXF010000089.1:0-1726 GCA_964563065.1 uncultured Rikenellaceae bacterium
GAATTGAAAGAAAAGATAAAACGACTTACAAAAGAACGGAGTGAAGAAAAGTCATTGAAGAAACGAGAGCAGATACAGGCGTATATTGAGTATCTGCAAAATAAAATAACAAAGGAGTTGAAATGAAGCATAAAGGACATATAAAGACAATAATAATGCTCATCACTGAGAAACGGGATGACATAAAACTATTACAATTGTATGCTAATAAGTTCCCGGAGAAACGGTCTGAATATGAGAAGTCAATAAGGATATTAGAGAGTCAAATTGATGTATTACAAGATAAAGTAAAGGAGTGTTAAAATGGAAAAGACAGAATTAGATAAAATACTTAACAATCATAAAAAATGGTTGGATGGTGAAGGTAAAGAGTGTGCTAACTTACATCATGCTAACTTGCTGAGTGTTGACTTGCAGCGTTTCGACTTGCGGTATGTTAACTTGCTGAGTGCTAATTTGCGGGGTGCCGACTTGCAACATGCTGACTTACAACATGCTGACTTTTTGGATGCTGACTTGCAGTATGCCGATGTGCGAGGTGCTAACTTTGATTTTTCGGTATTCCCCTTATGGTGTGGCTCTTTTGATATGATTGTAGATGAAAGATTGATAAGACAATTGGCTTATCATATACTCAAATTAGATTACAGAGGCAACGATAAAGACATAAAGAAATTGCTAAAAAATGATACATTGATTAAGGTAGCAAATGCAAGCCATATAATGGAGGAAAAATGAAAGACATAAAAAAAGAGCTTGACAAATGGGAACGGGATACTTATTTTATTAAGATGTTATTTGTAATAGTAACTACATTGTGCTTGTGTGTATCTGTATCTGTTATGGGGATGTCTATATACGGTATAATTGATGGACTGAGGGCATCGGTTACTGTTGTTATATGCTTTTTTATAATGATAGGATTCTCTTATTTAACTTCAATTGCAATGAGAAGATTATGAAACTGACAGTAATAGAACAAAAACTTATGAAACTTGTATTATTGCAAGATTCATTGGAGGAATATTTAAATGAACGGAAAAACAGTAAAGAACATGATATACATAGAGTTGACAGTAATGATAATGAGGAAAACGAAAGCCGGTGATGACTTTTTTTCAAGCATACTTTCTGACGGAGAAGAACCTATATGGGTCAATGTGTTCTATAAACCAGATGTGTTAATGATAAATGAAGTAAGACCCGGCAATAAGGTTTTTATCAAAGGGATGTTAACTGTTGTATCTAAAAATGGGAGAGTGTATTTGTCAATTTCCGCGAATTCAATAGATGTAAAAAGATATAAAAGCACAAGAGATGAGGATGTTGCAAAAGAGGTTGACAGGAAAAAACTATTTTAAAGGGGTTGACAGATTGTAGAATGTAATTATATTAGATAAGGAGAATGTATGAAACAAAAAAAAGATTATGGGACATGGATTCAAATAGCGATAGAATTGGGACTTATTGTATATTTAATATGGAGGTTTAAATGAAATATAAAATAACAATGAAAAAGTGGAGTCAGATCGACACCAGAAGAACCGCAGAGATTGAAGCCGATAGTCCCATTGAAGCAATTAAACAAAGTGATATATATAAAATACTGTCAGAAATAATGAAGGTAAGAAGAGGATGGACAGACAAAGATAAGGGGTATATCCTGTTCGGTGACGGACTGATTTTCACGTAATTCGTCGATAGTACCCGAGTATTTGATAACACC
>CAZLXF010000089.1:1772-12123 GCA_964563065.1 uncultured Rikenellaceae bacterium
GGCGACGGACTGACAATAGAGGCGGAAGAGGTGTTGAATTGAAATATGAATGTAGGATGTGCGGAAAGATACACTCAGATAATACGGATTTTTGTTCTGTTGAGTGTGAACGGAAATATATGCTTAATAACTTGAAGAAAGAATTGCCATTAAAATTCCGGGATACATTTACAGACCGCAGGGATTTAATTAAATCAAACAGGGGTAAATCACTGTATATATACGGTGATGTTGGCACCGGGAAAACTGTGTTCGCATGGTCGTATTATTTGGATGCAAAATCACGGGGGAATAATGCAATGTATTTGAACTTTGCTGATTATTGCAGGAACCTCCGCAGTCGGTATAAGGAAGGTGACCCTTATGCATACGCTGAAGACATAGAAACGTTTCAGGGATGTCTTATTCTTGATGACATAGGGGCAGAAAAATCCACAGATTTCATAATAGAATCGGTATATATGCTTGTAAATTATAGATACGAGAATATGCTTCAAACATTGCTGGTGAGCAACTTGTCAATGTCAACATTGGGTAAAAGGATGAACAGTAGAATAATAAGCAGATTAACCGAGATGTGTGAGATAATAAAATTTGATGGGAAAGATAGGAGGAAAAATGAAAATAAGAAATAACAAAGGAGAATCAAATGAGTAAGGAAATAGCAAAAAAAGAAGTTGAAAAAGTATCAGAATGGAGTAAATACGGTTGGGATAAACAAGATTTAGCCCTTATACATCAGGCAATTGCTCCAAACACATCACCATCAGAGTTGAAACTGTTCTTACATACTGCTAATAAATACGGACTTGACCCGCTATTGAAAGAAGTTCAGTGTGTGAAGTATGGTAATAGTCCTGCTACAATATTTGCTGGTGTTGTTGGATTGCGAGCAATTGCACAGAGAAGCGGTATGCTGGATGGTATGGAGGTAAAACTCATACTTAAAGACGGTAAAGAGGTATTTGTAACGGAAGATGATAGCGAAATACTCGGTGCAATTGCCAGAATATGGCGGAAAGATATGAGTAATCCTATTGTTGTATCTGTTAAATTGTCTGAATATGATTTAGGTAGAGGTAATTGGAATAACAAAAAACAAACAATGATAAAAAAGGTCGCAGAATCACAGGGGTATAGGATTGCATTCAGTATATCCGGTCTATATGGCAATGCAGAAGATTGGCATAATGATACAAAAGAGATTGAGGATAACGGCGACATAAAGAAGACCGCGGATTCTCTGCTTGGTGAAGAGATTAAACAGGATGGAGGTGAAGAATGACACTGTCATATTCCAGAATTACTTGTTTTCAGAGTTGTCCACATAAGTATAAACTGAAATACAAAGATGGCAACAAATTCCCTGAGAGCATATATCTTAAATCGGGTAAAAGAATGCATAAAATCATAGCAGAAAGAATTGAAGAATGCATAAAAATGGGTATGCAAGTTGTATCTTTCACGGATATAGATGATACAGATAAGGACGCAGTGGATGTTCTGAGAGATTTTACATTAAATTTGCCTCTTGAAATAGACCAATACGGTATAGAAGAAGAATTTGGGTTAACAAAGGACTGGGAAATATGCAATTTTGATGATAAGGATGCATATTTTAGGGGTATAATTGATTTTTATGCTCTTGAAAAAGATGGAACGCTTGAAATAATAGACCACAAAACAGGATTTAAAGTGTTATCCAGAGAAAAATTTGAGAATGATTTGCAATTGAAATTATATGCATTGTATTTACTGATAAAACATGATAATGCTGGCCAGATATATTTGACCAGATACCATCCAAGAGTGAATGTATATAGTAATATGTTACTTACAAGAATTAAAAGTCAAATAATTCTCTCGTTGGTTTTGCTGCTTTTTATTGGTTGCGGAGCACGGGATGCATCTGTGGAAATTAAAACAGCCACAAAACTTTTCGAAAATGTTGATTCGTTATGCATGATTGATAACGGGAAACTCTGGGGCGTTAACCTTTACGGCCCAATTCTTATAGTTAACCCAGGTAATCGATCCGTTATTGCGAATGTTTCCGACAAGGAAGGAATCCTAAAAATGGAACATGGAGTTTTCATTGGTCAGTTGCCCAATGAAATAAATATTGCAAACACAGCAGTAACTTGGGGCGGAGTTAAATGGGCAATGGTTAGTTGGGATGCGATTCAACAAAATCAAAAAACGGCAAATAGCAAATTACTTATTCACGAGAGTTGGCATAGAGTTCAGGAAGAAATTGGTATTGATGCTGTAATGTCGAAAAACCTTCATCTCGATGAAGAGTTTGGCGTAATTCTTATGAAACTCGAACTAATAGCCCTTAAAAACGCCTTGAGTTTTAATGCTGGCTTCAAAGAAGATTTGAAAAATGCCTTGATTATCAGAAAATACAGACAAAAAAGTTTTCCTGCCAACAACGAAAATGATTTTGAAAGGCACGAAGGAATGGCCGAATATACTGGTTTCAAACTTTGTGGAATTGATAGTACTCAACTTTTCAATACGTTGGTAAAGTATGTTGATTCGTCAATTGAAAAGGAGGGTTTCAGTAACTCTTTCGCCTACTCTACTGGACCAGCCTACGGCTTTATGCTCGACAAAATCTATCCTGGTTGGTTGGAATTGCTAAAGCAGGGAAAATCGTTAACTGAAATTGCTTCGCAAAAAATTGAAGTTGATTTCGCTGAAATGGATTCAATGAATTTTGTTTCAAATTTCAATAGCATTGTGAATTACTATAATGCCGATTCGATAGTAAATAGCGTAAAAGAAAATGCGAAGAAGAATAGAAAACTGGCCGAATACTATGAGAAAAAAATATTTGGAGAGAACCAGCTAATTATCCCAAACCAAAACATAAAATTTAGCTTCAACCCACAGGAAAAACTTATTTCAATTAGAAATGGAGTAGTTTACAAAACGCTTAATATTAGTGCCCATTGGGGCACAATTGAAGTTTCCGATGGCATTTATCGAGCAAACGATTGGAGCGTTTTTGTTGTTTCTGCTCCAAATGAAAGCAGAATTTTAGAATGGGATGGATATAAACTTAACCTGAAAGAGAACTATAGTGTTGTAAAAATCTCGGAA
Organism: uncultured Rikenellaceae bacterium; assembly: GCA_964563065.1. Classification (GTDB taxonomy): domain Bacteria; phylum Bacteroidota; class Bacteroidia; order Bacteroidales; family Tenuifilaceae; genus DAOSWM01. The sequence goes on from CAZLXF010000089.1 coordinate 4,881, forward strand.
GGAAAGTTTGGTATCTCAAAAAACGAATAGTGCGCTAGTTTAGCTGAAAATTATTTTCAAGTTTGTTTTCCTGTGCTCGAATCATTTCAACAAAACGTAGCTGGTTAATAAGATATGATTCTTTGTCGTGCTTGGTTTTCATGGTTATTAGCTTAAACTTTTCTTCAGGTTTTAGCATTAGTGCCTTACAAATGTCGAGCATGTTAATTGAACTATCGATAAGTAGCGTACCCAAATCTTTTTTTAAATCGAGTTTTAAGCGTTTAACCAGCACGGCAAGTTCGCTGTTGGTGGTAGAAAAATCGGTGCTTAAATCCTCAATAGTTCCACCCCCGTAAAGTTTAGAAGGAAGCTGAGGCGTAAACTCAACCATTTTAAAAAGAGAAATACCGCGAATCATAATAACCATGTCGCCTAAACTGTTTTCGGCAATCACTTCAAGCAGCTCAACTTTACTGCCATAATTGCTAATTGATGAGACATTGATAAAAGGAATAGCGAATGGGAAAGGTGTTTCGCGGCACTCGTTAATTAGCTGCTTGTAACGTGGTTCAAAAATCCTTAGCGGGATTTCTTCGCCCGGAAAAACAAATACGTTTAGCGGAAACATTGCTATATTTGAAACGTTCTGTTTCATTGCTTACCTTCACTTTTAGGAACAAATTTCAGCGAAGCTGAGTTTATGCAGTAACGAATCCCGGTAGGTTCTGGGCCATCGTTAAACACGTGTCCCAAATGGGCACCACATTTTTTGCATAGAACTTCTGTTCGAATCATTCCATGGCTTGTGTCGAGTTTTTCCAGTATATTATCTTTATACTTCGAATCGTAAAAGCTAGGCCAGCCGCAGCTTGAATTAAATTTTGTGTCCGATTCAAACAGAAAAGCATTGCAGCAAACACAATGGTAACTTCCTTTCTCAAAAAAATTCCAGTAATCGCCTGTAAACGGACGCTCAGTTCCTTTTTGTTGCGTAACAAAAAACTGAATTGGTGATAAAACCTTCTTTAAACTATCTGAATCCATACTTGAAATCTGTTTATTCCCCTGTGCATTGGAAAATAAATTAAATGCATAGAGAAGTGATGCTATTAAAACTAAACGTAATGTCATATCAAATTGTTTTTTTAATAACACAAAACACTCCTGTAATGTTCAGTTTTCAATATTAATGCAAAGCTGTTTGTTGAAATTTAAACCATTTTAACATTTTTTTATCGAAAAAAACCAACATAGTAACTTATTGTTCGTTACTATTTAGTAATCTAAAAATAAATAGCTATGAAATATTTTAAGTTAACAGCACTGTTCATTATTATTTTTTCCCAGCATAGCATACTTGCTCAAACATCAACAGAAGTGCGAAAGCTGGAACCGTTCGATAAGGTTAGAATTACCAATGAAATAAATGTTTTTCTAATAAAAGGTGACACAGAAACCTTACGTATCGAAGCCAAAGGAATTCCCGTTGAAGATATTCTTACCGATATTGATGCTAAAACTTTGGAAATAACTTTAAAGCGGGGTGTTTACAAGGACATTTTGGTTGATGTTTACCTAACATACATTGAACTACGTGATTTGTACGTAAGTGCCTCGGGACGAGCAGGTATACAGGATGTAGTTGTTGGAGATAAGGTTGTATTTACAGCAACTACAAACGGACAAATTGATGCAAAGGTGAATTTGAAAACCGCCGACTTGGATGCGTCGAAGGGAGGAGCAATAAGGCTGGAGGGGAATTTAGGTTCCTACGTTGCAAAAGTTTCAACCGCAGCAAATCTTTCTGCACTCGACCTTCAAGCCGACACGGCTTACTTAGACGTAAAAACCAAGGCCATTGCAAAAGTTATAGCAACTAATCTTCTTAAGGCCGATGTGCGCTCGGGAGCAACCCTAACTGTTGGAAATACTCCTAAAAACAAGAAAATAAAAACCGGATTCGGGGCTACTATAATTGAACAGTAGAAGCATTAACCTTTCTCGAGGTTATCAAACAAATGGTTCATCATTCGTACTAGCTCCTTAACCTCAATGGGGTTTAAACCTTTTGTTGATTTAATTAGGGTTTCTTCCTCGATTTTTGCAATTTTTTCTTTCAAACTTTTTGCGTAGTTAGTAAGAACAATCAGGTACGAACGTTTATCGGTGGGGCTAGTAACTCTATTAACTAAATCGTTTCGCTCCATTCCGTCAATAATTCGTGAAAGCCCAGCATTATCTTTGTGGGTTAACTTTGCCAGCTGGCCAATGGAAAGGTTATCTTCTTTATATAACGCTTCAAGAACTATCCAAAAATCGGGGCTAACATCCGAATTTCCATTTCGGGCAAAGTTCTGATTAAGCACAGTTCTATATTTTGATGAAAGCCTTGAAATTATGGAAACAAATGATGGTTCAAAAAGTTGCATTTCTGTAATGTGTAATGAATTATTTATTATGCAAAAATTGGAAACAAAATAAGGTTAATATTGTTATTTTTACAAACAACACAAACATAATATTTAGTTATGGAACCTAAAGACAAAGTATTAAACATAATTAAAGAAACTGGCAAGCCAATGAAAGCAGGCGAAATTGCTGAAGCCGCCGGAATTGAAAAGAAAGAAGTTGATAAGCAAATTAAGAAACTGGTTGCTGAGGGAGTTCTTCACTCGCCAGTAAGATGCTTTTACGATGTAAAGAAGTAACTTTCTAACCCAAGTAACTTTTTAACACTTTACTTCTGGTGGTTTGCTTGAGGCGTTTTATGGCTTTCTCCTTAATTTGGCGAACACGTTCGCGAGTTAAGTCCAATTCTTCACCAATTTCTTCAAGAGTATGAGGATGTTTACCGCTAAGACCGAAGTAAAGCCTTACAATAACCGCTTCGCGAACCGTAAGGGTTGAAAGCGCCCTTTCAATTTCTTTACGCAAACTATCGTTTAGCAAACCACGGTCGGGTAGTGGCGAATCGTTCGAAAGAATAACATCGTACATGTTGCTGTCTTCATCCTGCGATAAAGGAGCATCCATGGAAACGTGGCGGTTGGAGCTTTTGAGGGCTTCCTTAATATCGTTGGGAGCGAGTTCTAGTACTTGTGAGAGTTCATCAATTGAAGGTTCACGCTCGTATCGCTGCTCAAGTTCAGTAAATGCACGATTTACTTTATTTATTGATCCGATTTTGTTTAACGGAAGTTTTACAATCCTCGATTGTTCGGCAAGGGCTTGAAGAATTGCTTGCCTAATCCACCAAACAGCGTAGGAGATAAACTTAAAACCGCGGGTTTCGTCGAAACGTTGGGCTGCTTTAATTAGCCCCAAGTTACCTTCGTTAATCAGGTCGGGTAGGCTAAGTCCTTGGTTTTGGTATTGTTTGGCTACCGACACAACAAATCGTAGGTTTGCCTTAACCAACATATTCAGCGCTTCTTTATCTCCTTCTTTCAATTTGCGGGCAAGGTTTACTTCCTCGTCGGTTGTAAGCAAATCAACTTTACCTATTTCGTGCAGGTACTTATCGAGCGATAAAGTTTCGCGGTTTGTAACCTGTTTAACGATTTTAAGTTGTCTCATACTAGCAATATTGCAATAATATTTGGCGCTGAATATAAATATAATAGTGTAAAAAACAGTAACGTTTTTCACTTTTTTTTAAAATGATGAAAAAGATTCAAATATTTTTTCATTTTTTTTGGACTTTAACCATTTATTTTCTTAAACTTGCAAAGTAATTCCATAGCATTACTTCATAACAACACCCCTTTTTTTATTGAATTAGCGTCAAGAAACAATCTTAGTTTACTTATATTCAGTAGATTTACTGTGTTTAATCCAATTTACTTACCCATTATAAATTTAGTATGTACGATATTTTAGAGCTTAACAAGAAGCTTCTCCCTGAGCTAAGGGAGATTGCTAAGAGTATGAAAATTAAAAGAGTAGAATCTCTCCGGAAGCAGGATCTAATCTATAAAATTCTCGATCAGCAGGCAATTGATTCTGTTGAAACCGACAAAAAGAAACAGAACGAGAAACCTCAAATTCAGAAGAAGAGTTATTCCGAAAATAAACCTGTTCAACAGAACGAGAAAAAATTCGAAAAACAGAAGCATTCAAAAGCCGTTGAACCTGAAAGAACTGATCGAGAAAAAAATAAAGAAGAAAATAAGAATATAGAAAAACCCTATAAGAAACAGGAACCATCGAACGAGCAGAATCTCGAGAGGGGCAAGAGGAAACGTTTTACCCGAAGAAAAGAAGATGTTAGAGATAATAATTCTAAACCTGCTCGTGAAAACTTTAATAGTGACAAAATAGTTCCGCTTCCCGACTTAGACTCTGAGGCTAATATTACTGAAACAACTATTTTACCCGAAACAGAGACACATACACAACCTTTTGAGAATAAACCGAAAGTAGAAATAGATTTACCAATTATTTCCCCCGAAGAAAAGGATAAGAAAATTACCGAACCACCTGTTCCACACCAAGTTGATGAAGAAAGAAAGCCTATTCATAGGGATACTGGAACTCCGAAACGACCATATGAAAAGAAAAATAGCGACAGGTTCGATTTCGATGGAATTGTTTCCTCAACAGGGGTTTTGGAGATTATGCCCGATGGTTACGGTTTCCTTCGCTCGTCGGATTATAACTACCTAAGTTCGCCCGATGACGTGTACGTTTCGCAATCGCAAATTAAGCTTTTTGGCTTAAAAACTGGCGATACCGTTACCGGTACCATTCGTCCTCCTAAGGAGAATGAAAAATATTTCCCGTTAATAAAGGTAGTTGAAATAAACGGTCGTAACCCCGATTATATTCGCGATAGAGTTCCCTTCGACTTTTTAACTCCACTCTTTCCAAACGAAAAATTTACGCTAATTGGTAACGGTCAAAATAACTTTTCGGCTCGCGTTGTTGACATGTTTAGCCCAATAGGAAAGGGGCAGAGGGGACTAATTGTAGCGCAACCAAAAACGGGAAAAACTATTCTGCTAAAAGATATTGCTAACTCTATATCAGCTAATCATCCAGAGGTTTACATGATTGTTCTTCTTATCGATGAGCGTCCCGAAGAGGTTACCGATATGGCTCGTAGCGTAAATGCTGAGGTTGTTTCCTCAACTTTCGATGAGCCTGCAGAGCGACACGTTCGCGTAGCGAATATTGTTTTAGAAAAAGCAAAAAGGTTGGTTGAGTGTGGTCATGATGTAGTTATCCTGCTCGATTCCATTACTCGCCTGGCAAGAGCATTCAACACAGTTCAACCTGCTTCAGGAAAAGTACTTTCGGGAGGTGTTGATGCTAACGCGTTACATAAACCTAAAAGGTTTTTTGGTGCTGCCCGAAATATTGAGAATGGAGGTTCGCTCACTATTCTTGCAACTGCGCTAACTGAAACTGGTAGTAAGATGGATGAAGTAATCTTCGAGGAATTTAAGGGAACTGGTAACATGGAGCTACAGCTCGACAGGAAACTTTCGAATAAGCGTGTTTACCCAGCAGTTGACATAACTGCTTCGAGTACAAGGCGCGAGGATCTGCTTATGGATAAGGATACGCTTAGCAAAATTTGGATTCTTCGCAACTACTTAACCGACATGACCTCGGTTGAGGCGATGGAATTCCTACGCGACAGGTTAATTAGAACCCAAACCAACGAGGAATTTCTGCTTTCAATGAATAGCGATATGTAGATAATTTCTATAGAAATACAAAAGGGTAATTCTTGAATTTTAAGAATTACCCTTTTTTATTTCCGAAGGATTTTATGGAAAAGGTATTACTTATGTTTTAGCATCAGATTTTTTGCTTGGCTAATTTCCATAAATGAAGCTCCGTTCGATGGACCAAAACTTCCTCCGATAACAAGTACCATATCGTTTTCAGAAATTTTCTCGTTATCATACAGCATAGAAATTGCATCGGAAAGGAAACCATCGCGCGATTCGCTGGGTTTCATGAAGTTTGCCATAACACCATACGAGAGGGCAAGCTGGCGCATTACTGTTTTTTTGTAGCACATAGAATATACAGGAATACGGCCTCTGAAGGCCGAAAGGTAGCGGCCCGTGCGTCCGGTCATAGTATCAACAATAATTGCTTTAATTGGTAGCGATTCGCATGCTTTTACTGCATTTCGTGCAAGCGATGCTGTAATTGGATTGTGAATACGGGTAAGTTTAATGGTTGAGTCGGGAAGTAGTGTTTGCTCAACTTCGCGGGCGATGCTGGTCATAATTTTTACTGCATCGAGCGGGTAAGCACCGTAAGCAGTTTCGCCGCTAAGCATTATGGCATCGGTTCGTTGGTAAATTGCGTTGGCTACATCGCTTACCTCTGCACGGGTTGGACGAGGATGCTCAATCATGGTGTGCAACATTTGTGTTGCGATAATAACTGGTTTTTTGCTTTCGTTACACTTGTCGATTAGCTGAGCTTGGATTCCGGGAATTCGTTCGGCAGGAATCTCGATTCCCAAATCGCCACGGGCAACCATAATTCCGTAGGTGTGATCGAGTATTTCATCGATATTATCAACGCCTTGCTGGTTCTCAATTTTTGCAATAATTTTAATGTCGCTGTTGTGTTTCTTTAAAATTTCCTTGATGTCAAGTACATCATTTTTTGTGCGAACGAAAGAGTGGGCAATAAAATCGACATTGTTTTCAATGGCAAACTCGATAAACTTTCTGTCCTTTTCGCTAAGTGATGGTTGGTTTATGGGAGTATTGGGGATGTTAACGCTTTTTCGGAACTTAATGGTTCCGGGGTTGGTTGCTTGGCATTCGAGGTGTGTTCCATGGTTTTCAACAACTCTTAGCTCAATTTCACCATCATCGATAAGAAGGTAGCAGCCTTTCTTTACTTCGTTGGTTATTTTATCGTACGAAACGTAAAGCGTGTTTTCAGCCGATTTCCCATTTGGGTTTCCAAAAACATTAACTATATCGCCGGTTTCTACATGAATTTCATGGCCAAAGGCTGACGTACGAATTTCGGGACCTTTGGTATCGATTAGAATTGCAATGCGATCGGAAACCTTACGAACATTATCAATAATCATTTTTGCCTGCTCCGGTCCCAAATGTGCAGTGTTCAACCTAACAACATTCATACCTGCTTCAAAAAGATCGCGGAGAAAGTCAACTTCACATCGTTTGTCGGAAATGGTGGCTACTATTTTGGTTTTCTTGAGCATAGCAATTAAGGGGTTTGGTTTTTACTTTACACAAAGATAGTGAATTGATGTTTA
>CAZLXF010000090.1:0-5841 GCA_964563065.1 uncultured Rikenellaceae bacterium
TTCCGCTTGTGTGTTGCCATCTTATGCCTCTTTCTCTTCTTTCCGCTTGGCATGATTTAATGATCTAATTAGGTTAAAAAAAATTACTTAACGTGGCTCTTCACCTTGTTAACAAAAGATTTTGCTGGCTTGAAAGCAGGAATGAAGTGCTCAGGAATAATAATGGTGGTGTTCTTAGAAATGTTACGAGCGGTTTTCTTAGCACGTTTTTTTACTATAAAACTACCAAATCCTCTGAGGTAAACATTCTTCTCCTTTACTAGAGAATCTTTAACGCTTTCCATAAAGGCTTCTACAGTTTTCTGTACGGTTACCTTTTCGATTCCAGTGCTCTTGGAAATCTCGTTTACGATATCTGCTTTTGTCATTTTAAAAAATTTAATTATCAGTTAATTATAAGCGTAACTTTAAATTCGGATTGCAAATATAAGTGTTTTATATTTACAAATGAAACAGAAAACAATTATTTTTTTTATTAAAGTTTGATTTAATGGATTTTAAAAGTTTTTTATTGCCTTGGTACAGGCAAAATAAACGCGATTTACCATGGCGACGAACCACTGATTCATACCATATTTGGGTGGCTGAAATAATTTTACAGCAAACCCGAGTGGCTCAGGGAGTTGGCTACTACGAAAGGTTTATTAACGAGTTTCCTACAGTTTTTGATTTGGCTATAGCGCAGGAGGATAGGGTTTTAAAAGTATGGCAGGGTTTGGGCTACTATACTCGTGCACGCAACTTGCAGAAAGCTGCAAAACGAATTGTTGAAAGATATAACGGCGAATTGCCAAGTAGCTATAACGAATTGCTTGCAATTGAAGGTATTGGACCTTATTCCGCTGGAGCAATTGCTTCGTTTGCTTTCAAGCAAGTTGTTCCGGCTATTGATGGGAATGTTTACCGAGTAATGGCAAGAGTTTTCGGAATTTTTTCATCGCCTTATACATCCAAAGGGAAACAGGAGTTTTACGAGTTGGTAATGGAACTCATTGACAGAAACCAGCCCGATGTTTTTAACCAAGCACTTCTCGATTTCGGTGCATTGCAGTGCACTCCATTAGCTCCTAAGTGTGGCAATTGTCCTTTTCGTGAATACTGCTACGCATTCAGAAATAATGTGATAAATAGCTTGCCGGTGAAATTAAAAAAGAATGCTCCTCGTGAAAGGTACTTCAACTATGTTATGATAGCTTTTGGTTACGATACCTTTATAATAAAAAGAAAGGAGAAAGATATTTGGCTTTCGTTGTATGAGTTTCCGTTAATTGAAACTGATAAAATGGTTGATGAGGAAGCGGTTTATAATCTTTTAGGTTGGAAATCAATTTTTAAAGGGGTAAGCGTTAAGGTAAAACATGTATCGCCAATTGTTAAGCATGTACTAAGCCATCAAACAATTTATGCCAGATTTTTTTTGGTAGAATTAGATAAAATTACGTCGTTTGTGAAGAAGAATTTTATTCAAATACCTAAATCCGAATTAGATAGCTATTCAACACCTGTTTTAATCGACTCGTATCTCGCTGCGGAACCCGCAGCAAAGTATTTCTTTAAATCGCACAAGCCCGCTCCAGAAGGGTAACATGATGGTAATAAGTACAATTGAAAGGAGAAATATTTCTATATGTTAGTAACTATTAGTGTGTTTTTTGCTGTTTAATACCTTTTTTGTCATATATTTGCTAAAATGGATGTTTGTTTTTCTCTTTTTGTTTCAAAAGTCCATGTTTTTTAAAGCCCTAAATTATAAACCTTAAGAGAATGGAACCTAACTATTCCGTGCGCAAATTTTTAAAAGTAAGTTTCGCAAAGAGTATAATAATTGCAACTATACTTTTAATGGCAAGCCAAGTGCTTTTTGCACAACAATCGGATTACAAGACCACCTTTTCTGACGCCGAGTATTACTTCCTGTTTCAGGACTATAAGGAAGCACTTCCTTTGTATCTGTCTATTTACGATGAAAGTAGCGATAATGCTAACCTTCAGTACCGTATTGGATTGTGTTACTTCAATATTCCTGGCTTAAAATTTCAGGCAGTTCCATATTTGGAAGGAGCAGTGAAAAAAATAAACCATTCGTACCAGGAAGGTTCGTATAAAGAAACAGGTGCTCCCGCAAACGCATACTTTTATTTGGGTGAAGCTTATAGGGTTGCGGGGAAACTGGAAAAGGCATTAGAAGCATACAATACTTTTAAGAATACGCTTGATACAAAGGATGTGTATAATCTCGACTATGTTAATCAACAGATTAGAGCATGCGAATTAGCTGCAGTAATGGCAGCAACTCCCGTTCAGCTTACCTCAGAGGCACTTGATCTCTTCGACGAGACAAAATACTTATTTAATCCCGTAGTCTCGGCTGATGGAAATACAATGATATTTACGGTTCAAGAAAAGTTTTACGATGGTATATTCTGGGTGAAAAAGGATGATGGTAAATGGGGTATTCCAGTAAATATTACACTTGATATTGGCGTTGAGGGCGAGGTTTACTCAACTTCAATAAACGAAGATGGAACAAAAGTATTCCTTTACAAGAACGACAAAGGAACAGGAAACCTCTATTGTAGTAACCTTGTTGATGGGAGATGGCAACCCGTTACAAAGTTGGGAAAAAATGTTAGTTCACGTAGCTGGGAAACTCATGCTAGTATTTCGCCCGATGGGCAACACCTCTTTTTTACATCTACTCGAAAGGGTGGTTATGGTGGTTTAGATATTTACGTTAGTAAGCTAAACTCTGATGGAGAATGGGGCCCCGCAACAAACTTGGGGCCAACTATCAATACTGCACACAATGAAGAATGCCCATATCTTTCGCCCGATGGCGAGTATCTTTACTTTTCATCGCAAGGGCATAATAGCATGGGCGGTTACGATATTTACTTCTCTCAGAAGGATGCCAACGAGAATTGGGTTGCACCAATTAACATGGGTTACCCAATTAACACTCCCGACGATGAACTTTTCTACTTCCCAATGGGGAAAGAGAAAGGAATTATGGCAAAAGTAGAGGAGGGAAATCCCGACTCACGTCAAATATACATGTTAAGCATCGGCAAGGTTCTCAATGATATTGAGGTTCCTATTGAGGGGAAAATTAGGCTAACTGATAACAACGAAATTCAAGGGGAAGGAATAAGGATAAGACTGGTTAGCACAGAACCGGATTCAATTATTGGACAGGTAAACCCAGAAAATGTTTCTGGACTTTTTTTTTTCAACGTTGAACCTGGTTCATATAAAATAGTTGCCGAAGCCGATAACTATGCTAACGACACCGTTACATTTATAATTCCAGAAAACTTCAACCAGCCAAGTTTTAACGTTAACATTAGCTTAACTCCCAAAAAGGTTGCAGAGGGAGAGTACCTGGCAATAAAGAGCATTCTTTTCGATTTCGATAAGGCAGAGTTGAACCGCGATGCAGAATTCGAAATTGAAAAAGTTTTAAATTTCCTTCAGAAGTACCCTGATTTAACCATTGAGATTAGCGGACATACCGATAGCAAAGGATCGGTTGCGTACAACCAAAAACTTTCGTTACAACGGGCACAATCGGTTATCGATTATCTTTCCGAACGTGGCATTAGTTCTAACAGACTTGTGCCCCGGGGCGCAAGTGTTTTTGAGAATGTGGCCGCAAACTACAAGCCCGATGGCACTGATAATCCGGAAGGAAGAAGTTTGAACAGGAGGGTTTGTATAACCGTTTTAAATAAGGATTCAGGAGTAAGAATTGAGGAGGATTTTACAGTCCCAGAACACCTTAAGCCCCGAGATCAATCCTATACAATTTTACTTGCTTCAGTTGGAGAGGAAGTAAGTGAAACGGTTTTAATGGAGTTGAAAAAAAAAGCTAACGTTGAACCCATTCGAAAAAAGGGAATTACAAAACAGTTTGCACATGTTGTAGGTTCCTTCCCACACAAGTCGCATGCCATTGAATTGCTAAACTACTGCATCGACAACGGTTTTCCGAGAGCAACAATAATTGGAGAACAGGATTTGACAAACCTACTTGCGCTTACTCCGAATTTTGATAAAAAAAACACTAAACTTGCTGAAAACAAGTTTACAATACAGGTTTATGCTAACGCCCAACCTGTTGAAGATTACTCACAATTCAAGGAGTTAAGTGTAAAAGAAGTTAAGGGGAAAGATGCTATGTATCGATACATTTATGGTGAATTTATGGATAAGGGTTTAGCCAATAAGGAACTTAAAAGGATAAAAGAGTTAGGTTTTGACGACGCATTTATTGCGAATCTTAGCCGTTATATCGAGTAACTTCTCAACGCAGTGAATAATTTAGAAAATACAATAGTTAAACTTCGTGCACCCGAACCTTCAGACCTTGAACTTCTATACTCATGGGAAAACAACATGGAGATTTGGAAGGTTAGCAATACCCTTACTCCATTTTCGAAGTATGTACTTAAGAAGTATATAGAAACTTCGCACTTAGATATTTGGGAAACTAAACAGCTGAGGTTAATCATAGAGGCGAAGAACCAAAGTTCGTTAATGTGTGTTCCTGTTGGTACTATCGATTTGTTTGATTTTGATCCTTTCCATTCAAGAGCAGGAATTGGAATTCTTATTGCTAATATGGAGTACAGGAAAAAGGGGTACGCCACCGAAGCACTTTCGTTGCTTATTCGTTATGCGTTCGAAACGCTGCAACTTCATCAGCTATACTGTAATATATCGCACGATAACCATGTTAGCTTGCAACTTTTCAAAAACCATGGTTTTGAAACCATTGGTACTAAAAAAGAATGGCATAAAACTGTTGACGGGTGGAACGATGAGGTTATGCTCCAGTTAATTAACCCAATTCAGCAGGTTGCTAAAAGTTAGGTTTTGATATTTCCTCAAATTTTGGAACAGTTTCAAGTGGGTAGCTAACCTTTTTCTCAAAATCAATTTTACTACAGAAATGTTTTATTCCGTTAGTTACCATGAGGAAAGGGGCTTTTAGCGAAATATTGTACCTTGCAGCTTGAGCGTAAACTTGCTGGGTAAGCTCGGTTGTATAGGATTTGCATTCAACCACAAGCAGGGCTTCTCCCTGCTTATTGTAGGCAATAATATCGGCTCGTTGGGGCAATGAGTTAACTGTAACTTTTTGTTCAACTCCCAGAAGACCTGTAGGAAAACCTTTTACACTTACGAGGAAATTAATAACATGCTGCCTAACAAGTTCTTCGGGTGTGAGAACTACATACTTTTTTCGTATTGTGTCGAAAATTTTTGTTTGACCATTTTCGGTCTTTAGTTTCATTTCAAAAAGCGGAAAGTTTAGCTTAACATCCACAGTTATTATAGCTGTTGAGGTGAATAGTACAATAGTTCCTGTTTGTTTTACGGTGTTGATGGAATTGCAGCAAAAAAAGATTATTTTTGTTGGTCAAAGATACCAAATTGCTTTCACTAAAATAAATGTATGGAGCACATACTCTTTGAAAGTAAACAGATTTGAAAAAACTTATACTTTGACAATATGAAAACTAAAGATGAAATTGTAGCGAACTGGCTACCCAGGTATACGGGGCAGAAGATGGAGGATTTCGGTACTCACATTCTTCTAACAAACTTTAGGGGTTACCTCGATTTTTTTGCTGAGTATAATAATGTTGAAATAGCCGATCCGCATGCAAACATGCCCTGTGCAACTTTCGACGGAATTACGATGATTGATTTTGGAATGGGAAGCCCCAATGCAGCAACAATAATGGATTTGCTGAGCTCCATAAATCCCAAAGCGGTACTTTTCCTTGGCAAATGTGGAGGTTTAAAGAAGAAGAGCCAGCTGGGCGATTTAATTCT
>CAZLXF010000090.1:5941-12052 GCA_964563065.1 uncultured Rikenellaceae bacterium
GCTACCATATTTACCGTTGGCTTTGCCAACGAAATTCCCTCAGGAGCACTCCTCCTTGTTTCCGATCAGCCAATGATTTCAACAGGAGTAAAAACTAGCCAAAGCGATCAAGTGGTTACAAATTTATACGTTGAAGACCACATTAAAATTGGAATTGAGTCGTTAAAAATACTTAAAAACGAAGGAAGGTCGGTTAAACACCTACGTTTCTAGAATCTCAAATTTTTCATGGCTAAACGAAGCAATCCGAACGAAGCTTGCGAAGAGATTATTAGCGAGCTGAAGAAAAAAATATTCAAACCAATTTACATTCTTTCTGGCGATGAGTTTTACTACATCGATAGGATAACCGATTACATTGCTGAGAATTTACTAATAGAATCGGAACGAGCATTCAACCAGGTTGTGCTTTACGGGAAGGATGTGGATGTACCATACATTATTGAAACTTCACGTAGGTTCCCAATGATGGCGAACCAACAGGTAGTTATTGTTAAGGAAGCACAGAATATAAGAAAACTTGAGGAACTGGAAACCTACCTGAAGGCTCCCCTCAAATCAACCATTCTGGTTTTAAATTTAAAGTATTCTCCCGCTCAAAGCGGAAGGCCAGGAGAGAAATTAAAGAAACTTTTTAACCTTGCCAGCAAGGTTGGTGTTTACTTCGAATCGAACAGATTGTACGATTATCAGGTTCCTGGATGGATTACCCAGCATTTAAAAAGTAAAGGGTTTGCCATTGAACCAGCATCAGCTGAGCTGCTGAAGGATTACCTTGGGAACGACCTAAGCAAGGTAGTTAAGGAACTTGAAAAGTTGGTAATTACCCTACCTGTTGACAATAAAAAGATTACTGTTGCTCACATTGAGAAAAATATTGGGATAAGCAAAGATTTTAACCGGTTCGAATTCTGCAAGGCAATTGGTGAACGCAACATCCTTAAGGTTAACAGAATTGTTGACTACTTTGCGAAGAATCCAAAGGCCAGCCCCATGTTTTTAACGTTAAGTTCTATTTATCAGTATTTTCACAAAATTTTCACATTCCATTTTCTGAAGGATAAAAGCGACAGAAGCGTTGCCGTGGCCTTGAGGTTAAACCCATTCTTCGTATCGGAATACAAAAACGCTGCACGAATCTATAATCCAGCAAAGTGCGTTCAGGTTTTCAGCTTATTACGTGAATACGATTTACGTTCAAAAGGGCTCAAGAATGATTCTACTGACGATGGCGAACTTCTTAAAGAAATGATTTTTAAAATCATGCATTAGTAAACCATAATGCTGGTATAATAGCAATAAAAAAAATTGAATGACAATTATACTTATTATACTAACCTCTCTGGTTTCGTTCGTTGCGTTTAAGGAAAATCGAATTATGAATGGATTTCTCCTTAGTCCCTACAGAATTATTCATAAAAAAGAATGGTACCGGCTTATTACGCATGGGTTTGTTCATGCCGATTATATGCACCTAATAGTTAATATGTTGGTTTTCTTTTCGTTTGGAGTATTTACGCAGAGCGTATTTGAGAGTTTAAAACTACAGGGATACATTTCCAACGTAACGTTACATTTTCTCGGGCTTTATCTTGGGGGAATTATTATTTCGTCGTTAACAACTGTTAGGAAGCACAGAAATAATTCACTTTATCAGGGAGTTGGTGCTTCGGGTGGAGTGTCGTCGGTTGTTTTCCTAAGCGTTTTCTTTCAGCCATTAAATAAACTTTGGTTAATGGGAATTGTTCCAATTCCTGCAATTATTTTTGGTGTAGGATATCTGATCTATTCACATTATATGAGCAGAAAACAGACCGATAATGTAAACCACGATGCTCATTTTATTGGTGCTATTTTTGGGTTTGTGTATCCGTTGCTCATTAGTCCTTCGCTTTTCCTGGTTTTTCTTCAGGAATTAGGTTTATAGTAAATTCCATATGGCTAACTTAAACC
Organism: uncultured Rikenellaceae bacterium; assembly: GCA_964563065.1. Taxonomy (GTDB): domain Bacteria; phylum Bacteroidota; class Bacteroidia; order Bacteroidales; family Tenuifilaceae; genus DAOSWM01. Next base: position 7,895 of record CAZLXF010000090.1, read on the forward strand.
AAAACTTCGTGATCCGTTTCCATGGTTTATCCAGCAACATTTCAACATTTAACTACGTAGTAGTTGTAGCAAAGCATATGGGGAAGCTGGTTTGGGTTAGGAAAATAGGGAGCAATTCGTGGGAAATACCAGGAGGTCATGTTGAAGAAGGTGAAACGCCCGATTTTGCTGCCAAAAGAGAACTTGTTGAGGAAACTGCAGCTATCAGCTTCGAAATTGAAGCCATTTGCGATTTCTCCATTGAAACAAACAATGAGAAAAGCTATAACCGGTTATTTTATGCTGAAATCCGAGAACTTGGCAAGCCAGGTTTTTTTGAAATTGAAGAGGTAATGGTTTCGAATACTGTCCCTAGGAACCTTACACACGGCGAAATTCAACCACTGTTAATCGACGAAGTTTTTAAACATGTAAAGCATAAGTAACGGTATGACAAAAAGTTTTACATGGTATAACGGAAATTTTTTTGCAGCCAATCAACCTTTTTTATCAGCTGGGAACCGTTCATTTTCCTATGGCGATGGCTTGTTTGAAACCATTCATGCATATGGAACCACCCCTCGTAATGTAAACCTGCATTTCGATAGGTTAACTAAAGGAATGAAAATATTAGGGATGGAGATTCCAATGTATCTTTCAATTGAGTTTATTGAGAAGGAGATTACACGAACGCTTAATAAAAACAGAATTTTTGGTAGTGCTAGGGTCCGTCTCACAATTTTTCGTGAAGAGGGAGGTTACTATTCGCCTTTGAACAGTAAGGTTTCATTGGTAATTCAAACGATACCGCTTGAATACAACTTTTTCGAGTATAATAAAAAGGGGTTTGTAATCGACTTTTTTACCGATATCAGAAAACCTATAAATTCCCTTTCGGGAATAAAGAGTTGCAATGCTTTGCTTTACGTAATGGCTGGCATATATAAGCAACGCATAGGAGTTGACGATTGCATAATTATTAACGACCAGAACCGAGTTAGCGAGACCATTTCTTCCAACCTTTTCTACGTAATTGGCGACAATATTTATACTCCTTCGCTTAGCGAAGGATGTGTTGACGGAGTAATGAGAAAGCTGGCAATTTCAACGGCTAAGAGCCTAGGTTTTAAAGTTTTCGACAATGCTTCCATAAATCCACAGGAACTACTCCATGCCGATGAAATGTTTTTAACCAATGCCGTTAAAGGGGTTCAGTGGATTGTTGGTTTAAGGGAAAGGCGTTTCTTTAACAAGAAGAGTTTAGTGTTAAGCAAGGAGATTAATCGCATTACCTTTCCCGATCAATTCAAAGAGGGGTTCTCAGGGTAAATAGTCCAGGGCTTGTATTTTTGCCCAAGTTGGCTCACTGTTTTCGTCCACATATCATCCTTCCCGGTCATTATTTTTACAACATCAAGCTCTGAAACAACCCAGCTATGCTCTTTCAACTCCTTGTCGAGTTGTTTTTCGCCCCATCCAGAGTAACCTACAAAGAAACGTACCTGCCTGCTAGTGGCTTTGCCACTAATAATTAAGGCTTTAAGTGCATCGAAGTTTCCACCCCAGTAAAGCCCGTCTGAAACCTGAACGCTGTCGGGGATAATTTCACCCAAAGTGTGAACAAAGTGGATGCTGTTTGGTGTAACAGGGCCTCCAATTGAAATATTTGTGTCGAAGTTGGGAAAGTCGGGGAGGAGCTCGTTTAGGCTCATGTCAATCATTCGGTTCAACACGAAACCAACCGATCCTTTCTGGTTGTGCTCAACCAGAAGAATTACAGATCGTTTAAAGTATTGATCCATAAGGCCTGGCTCAGCAATAAGAATTTTTCCTGGCTCAGGTACAGTTTGCTTATGCTCAATCTTAAAAAAATCGATATTAAGTTCCATGTTATTAGTCACTTAAATAATCAATAAAAAAACAAGTAGAAAGTGGCTAAAGATGCTCCATTATTAACCCTTCAAATAGTATGCCATTTGAAAACTTTAGGTTTAATCAACATACCATAAATTTTTTTACGATATTTTTTAAAAATGGTTAACAAAAAATAGTCCCTTTCGAGTGAAATAAATTTTTCAAAAACAATTTGTTGTATTATATAATATCGGTAAAATGTATAACTTAGGCATTCATTTTTTATGAAATATTTTTTTTTATGCAAGGTAAAATAAAGCAACCAACGCTTTTCCAAGCGTTTATTCCCATTTTTTTCCTAATAATTTTTTTAAGTTTAAATGTTTACTTTTTTGGTGAGAATACGCTTTCCGGAGCCAACCAAATTGCGTTGCTTCTTGCTGCAGCAATTGGAGGGGTTATTGCAATTTTTTTGGGTCATAAGTGGTTAGATGTTCGAAAGAAAATCGTTTCAACCATTAGCTCGGCTATGCCTTCAATTCTAATATTGTTGCTAATAGGCTCGCTAGCAGGAACATGGTTGTTGAGCGGTGTGGTGCCAGCGTTAATTTATTACGGTTTAAAAATATTGCATCCGAGTATTTTTTTGGTAGCAACTGTAGTAATTTGTTCGTTAGTTTCGTTAGCAACTGGCAGTTCGTGGTCAACTGTTGCTACAATTGGTGTTGCACTGCTTGGTATTGGGAATGCGTTAGGGTTCAACCAAGGGGTTGTTGCTGGAGCAATAGTTTCGGGAGCATATTTTGGCGACAAAATGTCGCCTCTTTCCGATACAACAAACTTGGCTCCTGCCATGGCCGGAACCGATCTTTTTACACATATCCGTTATATGGTTTACACCACTGCACCCTCAATAATTATAACGTTAATAATTTTCTTTGTAATGGGATTAACCCATAAATCGGGAAGTATTAATACAGATATTCAGTCGACCCTCGATGCTATTTCCGGCACTTTCAATATTACACCCTTGCTTTTTCTGGTACCAGTAATACTAATTACCATTATTATAAAGAAGATGCCTCCTTTACCCTCAATTCTTATTGGAACTTTGTTGGGTGCAGTATTTGCAGTTATCTTCCAACCCGATATTGTTCGGCAGGTTTCCGGCATATCGAATAACTATTTAATGGCGTCGTACGTTTCAACTATGCAAAGCATGTTTGGAGAAATATCGGTAACAACAAATGTTGCTGAGGTGAACGATTTGCTTTCAACACGAGGTATGGCTGGAATGTTGAATACAATTTGGCTAATAATTTCGGCAATGATTTTTGGAGGTGTAATGGAGTCGGCAGGTTTGCTGGTTCGCATAACGCAAAGCGTTATAAAGTTTGCACACAGTACAGGTTCGCTGGTGGCAACAACGGTGGGAACGTGTTTGTTTTTTAACGTAACCGCTTCCGATCAGTACATATCAATTGTGGTACCGGGACGAATGTTCTCTAAAGTTTTTAGGGAGAGAGGATTAAAACCAGAGTTACTTAGTCGCACGCTGGAAGATTCGGGAACCGTTACATCGGTTTTAATTCCCTGGAATACCTGTGGTGCCACACAATCTGCTGTGCTGGGAGTTCCTGTTATTAGCTATCTGCCGTACGCTTTTTTTAATATCATTAGCCCGTTCATGAGCATATTTATGGCGGCTTTCAATATAAAAATACGTAGGTTTACCGAAGGAGAAGAGTCTAAAGTTATTGAGGTTGAGGGCGATTAAACGCTATCGTTTTGTAATATTATTTTTCCAATCAATCAACCAGCCTGCAGGCTGGCAAGTCAATCATTCACTCCCCTCTTTGTACCAACCAGCATACATTAGGTAACTTCGGGCAATTCGTTGGTTGTATTGTTTCGACATTTCTGCATCTACCTTTTTAATAAATTTTGCAGGAACTCCACCGTAAACGCAACCGGGTTCAATTACTGTGTTGTTCAAAACAAGCGCATTAGCGGCAACAATGGCTCCTTCTCCAACCACAGCACCATCGAGAACCGTAGCATTAACCCCAATGAGTGCCCCGTTCTTAATTTCGGCTCCATGAATGCATACATTGTGACCTATGGTTACATCGTCGCCAATTATGGTAACCGTTTTTTGGTAGGTAGTGTGAATAACAGCATTGTCTTGAACGCTAACTCTATTGCCTATACGTATGTAGTTAACATCGCCTCGAAGAACCGCTCCGTACCAAATGCTACAGTCGTCACCAATTTCAACGTCGCCAATAACAACTGCTGTTTCAGCAAGGAAACAGTTTTTGCCAA
>CAZLXF010000091.1:0-12031 GCA_964563065.1 uncultured Rikenellaceae bacterium
TTTATAATTTTAGAAGAATAATTCCCTTTATCTGTTTCAATACTAATGATATAAATTCCATTAACAAAACGTGATAAATCTATGCTTTCGTTTTGCTTTACATCCGTTATTTCAATTACTGTTCTTCCTGTAATATTGGAAACTTTTAGTTTTTGAACATGATTTTTTGCAAAATCAATCTTAAGCATTCCGTTTGTTGGATTTGGATAAATTGAAATACCCATTTTTTCTAAATCATTAATCCCTGTTGCATCTTCTACTGTAACATCGAAACTACATTCTGCTTCATTTCCAGCCATATCTACAACTGTCCATGTAATGGTTGTGGTTCCGGCTGGGATTGATGCTCCAGCTAAGCTTGCAGTACTATTAAAATCATTGATAATAGTTTCGATATCACAATTGTCATTAGTAGCAGTTGGGTCAAATTCTGTTCCAGCAACAGTATATGTTCCGGAAGAATTTTTTTCTCGTTCTTGATTGGCCGCACATGAAATAGTAGGATTCTCTGTTTCAAAACTTAAAGTTGCAGCATCACTTTCAATCATAGTAGTAAATCCAACAACACATCGGAATTGATAATTATTTAATCCTGAAACAGTAGAAACAGTCAATGTGCTTGTTTCAGTTCCTGAATAAATTGAAGTATTTGATATATCAATCCATGAACTTCCATTATCTAAACTTCTTTGCCATTGATATGAATCAACATTCTCAGCTGTAACTGAAAAATTAACATCATCACCAGCACAAATATTTGATTGGTTTATTGGTTGATTCGTAATTGATGGCATAAGTAATTCATAAACCCTTACATGACCAGCAAAATTTCCTACCCCGTCATTTGCATATGCGCCAATAGCAACTACCGTAGCATCAGAACTTAAACTTACTGCACTGCCAGACCAATCACTTTCTGCTTCACCATCAATATCACTGCCTATTTGTGTCCATATTCCGCTTTGATTTTCATAAATTCTTACATGACCAGCACCATTATAGCTTCCATCATTCCCAGCCGCTCCAATTGCTACAACAGAACCATCAGAACTTAAACTAACTGACCAGCCAGAGTTATCATATTCTGCTTCACCATCAATATCTGCTCCAACTTGCGTCCATGTACCAGCAATGTTCTGATATACTCTTACATGACCCGAACTCGTTCCATTTCCATCATTATCCCTTGCTCCAATAGCAACAATACTACCGTCAGAATTTAAACTAACTGACCAACCAGAAAAGTCACCAGCTGCTTCTCCATCAATATCTGACCCAACCTGAGTCCATGTCCCAGCAATATTTTTATAAATTCTTACATGCCCAGACTTGTCTCCATTTCCATCATTTGCATATGCATCAATAGCTACTATCGTGCCATCAGAACTTAAACTGACAGATTTGCCAGAATAATCTTCTGCTGCTTCTCCATCAATATCATTCCCAATTTTAGTCCAGGTTCCGCTTAGGTTTTCGTATATACGAACATGACCTGCAAAAGAACCAGTTTCATCATTTCCATATGCACCAATAGCTACAACCGAGCCATTAGAACTTAAACTTACTGAACTGCCTGAAAAATCTTGATTTGCTTCACCATTAATATCTGACCCAACCTGAGTCCATGTTCCGGAAATATTTTGATAAATTCTTACATGTCCTCTCGAATCTCCATTTCCGTCATTGCCCGAAGCTCCAATTGCCACTATTGATCCGTCTGAGCTTAAACTTACTGAGCAAGATCGGTCACCTGCTGCTTCAGCGTCAATATCACTGCCTATTTGTGTCCATATTCCACTTAGGTTTTGGTAAATACGAACATGACCAGCATAAGCGCCGGTTTCAGCATTTTCACGTGCTACAATTGCTACTATCGAGCCATCGGAATTTAAACTTACAGAATAACCACTTTCATCTTCTGCGGCCTCACCGTCAATGTCTGATCCAATTTGTGTCCAGATTTGAGCATTTGTTTCAATTGTTATTAAAGCAAATAATGAAATAAATAAAACGTAGTATAATTTTCTCATAATCAATAAGTATTAAAATTGTTTATAAAGTGATTTAATATTAAGTATGCAAAAGTAGTTGTTTTTTCTAATCTTGCAAATTATTGGTTATTAATTGAATTTATTAAAATTTATTAGGAGTTTACTGTTAATTACAAATGCAGCCGAAGGTTGCAAAGCGGGTGGGCAAAAAAATGTTTTTCTGTCACACTTAACGAACCAATCCTGATAAATATATTATCAAATAGCTAAGAATAGAATTCACTTTATTTATCAAACCGTGACACAGTTTCCAACTTGTAAAAACTATCAAGCCGTTAATAAAGGTTCTTGAAATACTGACTTGTAAAAAGGAAATGAATTTTACAGAATAATTTTTTCTGCGCCTTGTTTGTAACGGTCCTGCCATACCGAGCGGGCGGGTTTTCGCCGTGTTTCAATATCCACCGTTAATAAAGTTTGAAGATAGCAATAAGTTTGCAAACTACCAAACCCCCGCCTGCTGCGGTGATGGCATGTTAGCAACTGGTGTATTCATATTTCATTGCCACTTATTTATTTAACTATCATACTATCTTGTCAATTTGAACAGACGTATCAATGAAGCACAAATTTATTTTGTTTTTTTGTGGGGAGGCAAACCCTAAAGCCCTGTGGGCTAATCGGGCTGGAGAGGCGGAAGCTCTTTTGTAAGCCTTTGGTTTGAGCGTTGGCTCGTGTGGGCTTGCAAATGTGCTTACGACTGTGTGCTGGCTTTTCATCGGTTCAATTCTGTTTTAAGGGTATTTATTACAGTCAAGGCACTTTGAATTTCTGCCGTAATTTCATGCTTATTTACATCGTGATGACTTAACGGATTAAGAACCAAAGTTATCAAATGGTCAATCGTAGTTGTCGTTGCAGAAGTTAAGCCACATGCAGGAGTGACTGTTTTATACTTTTTTACAGCATTCCAAAATGTATCGGTTTTCATTTTTGAAGTATCAGCATTAAACAATACTGGCACTTTCTCAAAGCAGTATCTTTTTAAAATGAACTCGAATGCTGAACGCAAATAAACACCCGCTGCTTTATTATCGCCATTGTCAAAATACGATTGTGCTTTATCAATGTAATGCTGGATATGAGAACTATCCCTTATTTCGTGTATAATTGGTATTTCAAATCCTTGGGCTGAACGTCTTGCATAAAACTCATAGCTTTTCCAAGCAGAATTATTGTGCAAATAACTTGACTTTATAAACTCATACCAAGGTTTATCATAAGTGGTAATAAAAACTTGATAAGCTGAAAAAGCAGTATCCAATATTTTAAGCAATGGCAAGCGATTGCTAATGTCTAAACCAATGAAAATATCGTCAAGGAATAGTATTTTACATGGGATGCCTTGAATATGCCTTTTAACCATTCCCATGTAAATTGAAATGGCTATGGCTGAAAGCCTTGCTTCGTTTAAGAAAACATGAGGTTTTGGAATTGTTTTTCCCAAATATTTAATGCTAATTCTTACATGATTGCGTTCATAAGCATTGTAATCTGGTTTTACCCTTGTATTAGTGTAACGCAATTCTATTTCAATATTATGACCGAATTTATCAAGTATCGGTTGGGCAAATCTTAAAATATTCTCGGGACTGCCAGCCTGAAATAATTTAGAAAATGCTGTATTGAATGCCAACAAAGCGGCATCAACATCGGATTTTTTCTTTGTGATATTGTAAGCGGTTCCTTCAAGTGGTTTGGCTACTGTCTTTTCAAAATCTGTCCATAATTCGCCAAGTTCTTTGTTGCCTGTAATGGCAACGCTTTTAAAATGCTTTAATACGCCTTTAACCAATAAATCAAATAAATCAATTTCATCGTTTTTCTTAATGTGATGAATGTCTAAAAGATGTTTGTAGGTTAAAAAGCTTTTGAGTTTTATTGCATCACGAATGCTTGTATCGCCTGTGGTATAGGTGTTTTTTGTTGTTTTTGTTACTGAATATTCTTTGCCCGTTGGTGTTGTGTTTCCGTCCTTGTCTGGATTAAAAAACACTTTTATATAACCTTTGCCCTTTTCTGCATCTTCAATGAATATATTTTCGGTTTCGTCGTAATTAAAATCTTCAATTGATGATTGGAAAAAGTCTTTCAGTGCATAATAAAGCGAACTTTTTCCACTACCATTTTCACCATAAACAAAAAGGTTTTTGCCTTCAACATTTATTTCTTTTGTGCCAAAAAAGGCTTTATAATCTTTGATTACTATTTTCTTGATTTTCATTTTAGTTGGTTCCAGTTATTTTTATATTCTTTGGCTGAATTGCGAAGCATGGAAAGATTTATACCTTTTCGGTTTCCTTTTGGGTTTTGATATAGAAAATCTTTCACTTTATTGTGTGGGATTACAAACATTTCAGGCACTACTGAAATTTCATCCATTTTATTTAAAAATGATAAAAATACAATGAAATGGTGTGGCTTGTCGGCTTTCTCATTTACATTATCCAAAGGAAATAGGGTTGTGCCTTGTAAGCCTTTTACATCAATAGTTAATTGTTTTTCATCATTTAGATTTAGAATAATATCAATACCTTTTTTGTTTCCAAGGGTAATGTATGCATCAAAACCCAAGCGGTAAAGCGTTGCAAGTACATAATACTCCGAAGCTAAATTGGTATTATAGCCTTTCATTTCAATGCCTCCTTAATTATCCTAACTTCCTCAATACTATCCAAGGTTTCCAAATTATTGCGTACAGGGTGGTTGGGGTCGTACAGGCGTTCGAACTCGCTTTGTATCACTGCCAGTTTTTCTTCATCGCGCATGCTGTCGGTTATGGGCTTTAAACCGCCAAGATGCTTGAAGATTTCTTTTTTATTGCTAATAAACTTTTCTGAAAGTGCTAATTCTAAAATTAATGAAGAAGATAAACTGTTGTAAAATGATATGATAATGTTGCTGTAATTTTTCTTGTGAGCTACCAATAAATAATCTGCAAGTGTATTATAGTATTCAATTGAGAACGGCAACCTAATTGGGAATCTATCTAAATCTTTGTTTTTAAGTTGAGGCATACTTTCCAGATTAGTACCTAAATAGTGCTTATAATAGAAGTTTGCTAATTCTGAGTTAAAATATAGTAGCAAAAACTTATCTGATATTTTTTTATTTAAATCATAGAAAAAATATAATGATTGTTCAGGATATCTTCCAGAATCATCATACGAACAGATAATTGGATAACCTGTCTTCCTTATATATGTTTTAGGATTTTTTGAAAGCTTATCTTCATCCCTTGTCCTACCTCCTAAATTTGAATCAATGAATTCAAAGAAAAATGGTTTTAATATTACAAATGGTTTTATTGAAGAGCCTTTTAATATTTCCATTTGATTTTTATAAACTCTTTCATTTGTAATTGTATCTGCTTTAGCTCCAAAACCTGATGTAGATTTTGAGTATTTTATTAGATTTTCAGAACTTTTATTAATCAAACTTATAAGTTCTTTTATTGCTACACTTTGATAGTTACGTAATATTAGTTCATCATCCTTTTTTAACTCGTCAAAGTAATGTGTGATATTAACCGAATCCCTATTATTTCTTATTCTAAATGAATAGTTAGTTTTAGGAATCTCCTTTTTACAGATAAAGGTCATTGTCTCTGTAACAATTTGTGGAAAATTCCATTTATAAACAATCTCTATTAATTTACTATTATCAACAAAGAATTTCCTTAAATCAAATGATGAATCATTGAACCCAAACCTATCAGGAATAATTAGAGTTAAATTACCAAAATCAGAAAGAATTCTATGACCCTTTTGTAAAAAGAACTCATACAGGTTAGGCATATATGAATTAAAAATATACTGTTCTTTATATACCTTTAGGTTCTTTGATTCATCAACTTTCTTGTACTTTTGCATTTGTTTGCCAATAAGAGCAAGCCAAGGAGGATTCCCAATCACCACATCAAAACCACCCTTTTCATGCCACACCTCTGAAAAGAATAATTTAAAATCGAAGTCGATTTTATAGCCTGCAAATTGCTCGGCAGAGTCTAATAATTCTCGAATCTTGGTATTAATTTTTGTGCGTAGTTGTTTCTTTTCCTGTTCGTTGGTTTCGTTGTAAAACTGTTGTTTCAAACCTTCCAATTCTTTTTCTACCTCCAGGCTACGCATGGAACTTTCGGGCAAACCAATGAGCGAATTGCCGCAAACAATTTTATAATCGAGATTTGGTAGGGTTTCAATGGGTTCAAAGTCGTCTTCGTCAACCACCAGCGAGAGCCACAAACGTAGACGGGCAATATCAATAGCCGAAGCATCAATATCCACCCCGTAAATGCTTTCTTGTATAATGTGGCGTTTGAGTCGGTAAATGTAACGGCTTTCGCTTAATTCATCGCTGTTGTTTTCGCCCTTAATCGCTTTCAGCTTTTCTGCTAAATAGGTGGGGCTTAAATGGGGTTTTATTACCAAATGAGCATTTACCAACTCGTGCAACAAGCCCACAGGGAAAGCCCCCGAACCAATGGCTGGGTCGCAAATTTTTATTTCGGTAAGCTTCTTATCAATCAGGTCGGCATGTTGGCGTATGCTTTCAGGCAATATAAATTTGTAATCGGGTGTTTCCTTTCCTTTGTTTACCACACGCTGGTCGTGTTCTAATGCAAAATGCCCGTTACGAATAAAATTTTCAATATCGGTTTTAGGAACTTTTATATCCTGAAGCGAAAGGTTTATGGCGTGCTGTCCTTTTTTCCCTTCGTTTCCAAACAAATTTGTTTGGCTTTTGCCAATTTCTTGAAATGTTTCGGTGTAATTATTCAGAGAGTTATCGAGGTAATGTATCAGGCTTTCCTGACACATGTAATGCACAATTTCCCTTGGGGTATAAAATGCACCCTTGCTTTTGCGTTCGGTAACTTCGAGCATGTTTTCGAAAACCTTACCCAACATTTCGGGGTCAACTGCCACTTCTTTATCAAGCGGTTCGTCTTCTTTTATAGTAAAGTTGTAACGGTCAAAGACATCGAGAATTCCAGTTCCTTTATCGCCCGATTTGTTTTTTTCTTCGTTACGGAAAATAGTTTCTGGAATGGAAATATTGGCGTTTTTCCAGTCATATTCAGCCTCAAATAATCCACCATTGAGGAACGGAATGCGGCAATTGAATTTAGCGTAGTACGAGTTTTCATTGTCGCGCTCTTTTGCTAATGCTTCGTAAAACAGGTATTGCAAATAATCTTTAAAGAAGTTTTTGTTTTCGGCTTTCGATGTATCGAAAAGTTTCTGAATAAAATGCTTTTCTCCATTTCCCCAAGTTTTGTCCTTAGGTACGCCCAACCAGCCTTTTTTTTGCAAGAAATACAAGAAAACTATTTGCCCTAGCAACTTTTTGGTAAAGCGGGAAGTATCAATGTTCGATTTTACCAACTCGTTTTGAATAGCCGTGTCGTTCTCGAAATGCTCGTAAAGTTTTACAAACAAATCTTTGTATTGGCTAAAGAACTCATCGGTAACTTTTTCAATACTAAAAGCACTTTCAATTTCCTCAATAGTGGCGTTGCTGCTTACATTTTGCAAAATGGGCAACAATTGGTTTTTGGCTGTATATGCCTTTTCGTATTTACCTACCAAAAACGAGTATCGTTTAGCAGGGGTAAATTCTTTTCGGGTTTTTACCTTTCCCTTTTCTTCATCAACAAAGGCTTGATGTTCGAGTTTAATGAACGAGAAACGCCAGTCGGCTCCTTTGTCCTGTTTGGAGTAAAAAGCAACAAGAGCGTAATCTTTCTCGAATTTTACCAGGTGTTTAATTACAAAATTCCGCAAAGCGGTTCGTGCTCTTTCGAGTTTCAAAACACTTTTTACTTCTACAATCAGAATGTCGAGGGCTTCGCCATCGGGGTCAATGTATTTGCCAATTCGTTTGTAGGTGTTTACATGGTCTTTGTAATCGTCCCAAATATATTGACCGCTGTAACTGTTGCTTTTGGGTTCAACATCGTTCAAAAAGTTTTTGGCAAACAGTTCAAAGCGGGTTTCATCAAAAGCTTGATTGAATGTAGATTCTATGAGATTGGTAGCAGTATTTTTATCCATAACTATTTAATAAGATAACCCGACAATATTACTTCACGGCGTTGAAAGGATTTATTTGACCCAATGGTTTCGATGGAAACCGAGCGGATGTGTTTACGCAAAATATATAGCACATCCATTGGGTCTATTGTTTTTTCAAGTTCTTTCTTTATATCCTGTGCGGTGCGTTTGGCAATGGTTCCGTTTGCCAACATATTTTTTACACCTTCAATAAATTCTTCGTCCGAATCAGTAAAGGTTTTACAGTTTTTAAAAACTTTATCCTTTAGCCTATTTTCGATATATTTAGCATTTGAGCGACCGCCAGAAGCTTCCGAAGGTTCGTTTCCAATGGTAGAATCCAATTCGAAACGGGCTTTATTAGTTTGCAATAAATGGTAATAATCTTCAGGGATTTTAGCACGTTTGGTAAGTGGCGTACATTCCAAATTATGCACAGCATCGAAAAAAGTAATCTCTGTAGAATTACCATTATTGTTTTGGTAAAACTTCTTTAGTTTGCCAATTCTGAAAAAGGTAAACAGTTGGTTGGTTTCAAGTTCTTTTTTAATAAATCCAGAACGTGCCTTTTTGGGTAGTTCTTTAATTTTCTTAAAAAAGTCGGGGTTTTTATCCCTAATATCACGCATTAACTCTAAATATTTTAATTCAGAATCGCCTTCTTCACCTTCGCCAGTATAGGCTTGTTTGTTGTTCAACGTGTTAAATAATTCCTGACTTCCAATTTCTTCTCCATCAGTAAGGTATTTAGCATCTTCACCCAAAATATCATGAAACATCTGAATTTTATTGGTAATGTTTATCTCCAATCCTAAATGTTCATCGGAATGTGTAGTTGGGAAAAAATTAAAAATATGCACCGAAGGGAATTGAGAACCCAAACGGTTTACACGTCCTGCACGTTGCAATACCCTTGTTGGATTCCAAGGTAAATCGTAATTAATAATCACGTTTGAACGGTGCAAGTTAATACCTTCTGCCAATACATCTGTTGCAATCAGAATCCGCAAATCGTCTGATTTTTCTTTACGATTTGGGTCGAAATTATCTTTTATTATATCACGAGAAATAGCATGATTTGAAGTCAGGGTTTTATTTGTATGTCTTCCACCAATGCTCGAATAAAACATTACCTGATTTGGAAATTCCTCGATAAGGGCATTGTATAAATAATCACCTGTTTCTTTCGATTCGGTAAAAACAACCAGTTTGTTTTTCTTTAATGCCTTGGTTGTTTTCAATTCAACAATGAATTGCTCTAATTTTGGGTCTTGGTCAACTTTTGCCCAAAGTGTTTTTATATCCTTTAGAATTTGCAAATCAAATTCCAGTTTTTCAACAAACTCTTTTCTAAAATCTTTTGAATCGTACTTGCTTGCTTTATCTTCGTCGACAAGGCTTTCCAGTTTGTCAATATCGTCATTGTCGAGCAAATCGTAAACATTTACTTTCTTACTGATATAAACTGTACCGTTATTGTACATATCAATAAAACGTTCGTAGGAATCGATAAATCGGTCAACACTTTGGCGAAAAGCGAAGAAACTGCTTTCGAGCCGCTTCACTAGAATACCTTTCATAAAGCCTCCAACGTTTCGTTGTTGTTGCTTTTCAAATTCGCTCAACACTTTGTTTCCAATGTAATAAAGCAATGGGGTATAACGGGCGTAAGTGAAAAGATGCAAATACTTTATTGTTTCATTAAAAACGGTTTCCAGTTTGCCTTCGTATTTGTAAATAATCTGTTGTGGATTATCAACATCGGGAAATACCAAGCCTTGTTTCTCCATGTCGCCTTTAAAAAATTTTATTACATCGGTTCTTGTCCGGCGAACCATCACATAACGAAGTATGCTGTTTTTAATCTCGTTCGAAACTTCTTTAATGAGGATTTTATATTGTGGGTCAGTTTTCTCAACCTTTTTAAGTTTGGTTTTTAATCCGTTAAAAAATTTCTCCAGATTTGGAACGCCTGGAATTGTTGAGTTCTTTGGTGCCTGAAAAAGTTTTATTTGAGCAAAAATATCATCTACCGTATTATTCAGAGGTGTTGCCGTAACTAGAATTACTTTTTTACCACGACAAATATCTAACAGATTAGCATACGATTGTGTGTTTTCGTTTCTAAAACGGTGGGCTTCATCAACAACAATATAATCGAAACGTTCCAACCCTCTTTTTATAATATGTTCTAATTTGCCTAATGATTCTACTTCAAAACTGCGAACTCCGAAATCGAAAAGGGAATCTTTCCAGTAGTCTTTTAAAACGGGCGGGCAAACAATTAAAGTGCGTCCTTGAAGCTGTTGAAGCAATAAAGCAGTTATAAAAGTTTTGCCTAAACCCACTACATCAGCTAAAAACACACCGTTATATGTTTCCAATATTTTTTTTGCCTGAATTGCAGCTTGACTTTGGTATTTTAGTTTCATAAACCCATCAGGTAAAAATGGGTCGAATGCATCTGCAAGGTTTATATCTTCTTCAAGGTATTCGTATATCAGTTTTAAATACAATTCATAAGGCGTAATTTCATCATTTAGCCAAGTCTTTTTGGTAATGGTATCAATGAAGTCGTCGGAAATATCTACCGATTCTTTCCAAAGTGTGTTGAATTGATTTTCGGCAAATTTAACGTCCATCTTCTTTCGTAATTCCACGTTAAATTCACGATTAGCAATAAATCCAGATTCAGAAAAATTACTTGAACCAGTAATTACAAATCCATAATCTCTGTCATCAGGATAAAATCTGCCAATATAAACTTTTGCATGAATGTTTTTTGATGGATAAGCCCTGATTTCTAATTTCTTTCCGTTTCCACCAGTCGATTTATCTTGTTCTTGATTTTCGCAATCTGTCTTTAAAAACTCAATGAATTTTTTAATCCCAATTTCCAGATGATTGTCATTCTCGTTACTTGTTTCAATTTCAGTTTTCAGGTTTTGTTGAAATTGTTTTTTAGTTCTTTGATGCGATTCAAAATCAAGCTTCCCCATTTGCTCATGATATTGCATTATATCATAAGTTTCACGGTCAACATTAAGCCCAACTAATATTCGAATCTTCTCAACTGGTTCTAATGATTCATAGAGTTGATAGAATCCACTTGTACGGAAATAGCCTACAAGTACATCAAATAATTGTGTGTCTTTAAGCGTTGCTTTGAAGCGACTTAAAAGACTTTGACCTTCTTCATTAGTGAAAAAGGTTAAATCGGAATGGTCTATATGTGTTGTATTTTCTGCCATGCAATAATTACTTAATCAATTTGATGGTTTCGTTTAATCCGTCTTTTAAATACTTCAAATCTCCCAAATCATTAAGAATCAAAAATTTTATGTAAGTAATTTGGATTTCTTTCTCAGTTTTATCAAGAGTTTCAGCAAGCACAGGAATCATTTCAGATGTTGGCTTTCTTTCGTTTCGCTCAATCTTACTTAAAACTGAAGTGTCAATATCAAGAGCAGCAGCAACTTTTCTTAAAGGCAATTGTTTGTCTTCCCTCAATTTTCTGATATATTCTCCAAATGTTTTCATTTTGACGTATTCAATTTGACATATTTGTCCAAAGATACTAAACTTTCCAAATTAGCAGTGGTGCGAGGGCAAAAAAAACAGCTCTTTTGCAAATTTTGGTCGTGCGTTGGCTTGTGTGATTTGCAAATGTGCTGTTTTGTGGGTGGGGTTTCTTCTTCTTTTTTTGAGGGTGGGAAGAAAAAAACAAAATAAATTCATCCAATCTGCACCAATCTATCAAAGAGCTAAATTCCTCATATAAATTTTTATCAATCTGTCAATTTCGAACTTATTTAGTAAGCTGCACGATTTTTTTTACACTTGTTGCTAACGGTCCCGCGTTAACAATAGTGCGGGTTTCCACCTTGATTAATTATCAACCGACAAAAGACCAACACGAATATA
>CAZLXF010000092.1:0-5988 GCA_964563065.1 uncultured Rikenellaceae bacterium
CTAAAAACTGTTTGGTGGAATTTTTTAAACAATGAACTTCGCAAAAAGCATGGTGAAACGGTTGAGAGTATTCTAAAGAATTCAGCAAATGGTAGTAAACCAGTTGAGCAAAAACGGTCTGCTTTCTCGGCACTTGTCGCGGTTTTTACATCAAAAGAAATGGCTGGCGAACTTCATAAAGCATGGGAAAAGGGAGAGTTTTGCGGGCTGAAGCTGAACGAGAATGAGTTAACAAACCTTTCGTTCGAACTTCTGGTTCGTATGCCCGAGAAGTTTGAACAAGTTGTAAACACACAGCGCAAACGAATTTCGAATCCCGACCGGCTTGAACGATTCAACTTTGTTGCTCCAGCACTTTCACCCAATGTGGAGAAGCGGTTAGCGCTTTTCGAAAAGCTAAAGGATGCAAATAATCGCCGAACCGAACCAACCGCCCTCGAAGCAATTAAGTACCTACATCATCCGCTTCGCAGCGATTTTAGCATTTCAATTTTAGAACAATCACTCGATCTTTTACCAGAAATCCAACGTACCGGCGACATCTTTTTCCCAAAAAGCTGGCTCGATGCGGTTCTTAGCGGGCATTCTTCGCCGGAGGCGAAAATGGTTGTTGAACAATGGATTGACTCGCACCCGGAACTCTCACCAAACCTGAAAGCCAAACTGATGCAGTCAGCCGATATGCTTTATAGAGTTAATAGTGAATAATTTATCCCAGATTAGTCATTAGGAGTTTTGCGAACTAATGGCTTAGCTGGGTTTAACCCCGATTTAGAAAAACTAAATTTGTAAGCATTTATGATTGCAAATTTTTAGTTTTTCTTCATCGATTTGTCATTATAACATTCATGTAATCTGTGTATTAACAGTATGGTTTTCTAATGGCGGTCATTAGAAAAAAATCCCTAATGACAAATTTGGGTTTAACAATGAGTTAAATATTGCATTGTTTTAAATTTACTAAGTTCCTGTGAGTTTTTATTTTCCAAATATAGCCTAGTAAATAAAAAAAGGAGACTACTGATATGCAGCCTCCTTTTTATTAATTGCTTACTATCTTTATGGTTAGTTCTTTACAATTGTGTAGGTGTAAATTGGCGAATTGTTAAGAATTAACGTAATAGTGTAGTTTCCAGCTTCATCAACCGCGATATCTGAACCATCTTTCTTTAACGAGTTGATTAATGGATCATCTAAACCGTAGTTAATATCCCAAGCATCATTTGCCCTGAACTTAAACACACCAGCCTCAAGGTCGGTTGTAACTTCCCAAACATCATCATCAACGTTGTAGGTCATGTCAACATCCGCGGACCAGTCGTATGGTGGAACTGAGGTTCCAATAATTCCCCATGAAGTTAAAGCGTATGTCCAAGTTAAATTATTAGTGTTTACGTTAAACTTGTAGTATCCAGCATCAGCTACGGTTAGGTTTGATGCACCGGGATCAGTATCAAGAACTCCTGCACCACCGTTGCCGTAGTTTGTGTGATTCCAGTCAGGATCGGATGTGAATTTAAACTGGGTATTTTCAGTGGAGAAATAAACATAACCTTCGAAGTTTCCATCAAAAAGCAACGAAGCAATAGTTGGTGCATCTGCTGGCGACCAGTTCTGGTAGCTTCCTGGAACCCAAAGTTTAGGATAAACTATAATGTCTTCGTAGGGTGTAATATTTGTTGAAATTACTCCTGAAGAAACATCATCGGCAGTTGAACTATTTGAAATTGAAGCAACAACTTTAAGTTGAACGCTTGCGCTAACTTCGTATGCTAAACCAAATCCTCTTGTTAGCTGAGTGTTTAAAAACTTGTAAGTTACAGAAGTCGTAAGGGTATCGGTTACTGCTAGCGTAATAGTTTTGTTGTCGGTTGGATTTACTAGCACAACGCTATAAGAGATATTTGGAAGATCTTCAGCATTGTACTTAGCAGAAGTCCATTCAATTGTGAAAAGCAGATCCTCATCATCTTGTACCATTACCAATGATGCGTCATTGGAAGGACTGGTAATTGAGGGAGCTGTAGTTTCTGAGAGATTCAGGGTTGGACCCACCTGATCCTCTTCGCACGAGTGAAAGAGCGCGAAACTAAGCATTGTTATAAGTATGATTACTATTTTTTTCATGTTGTTACAATTTTATTAGGTAAATAATTAGTAACCTGGTGTTGGATCGAGGTTTGGATTTGCAACCAAATCGGATGCAGGAATTGGATACAGGTTGAATTTACTGTCGGTTCCTACACCGGTTGAAACACCACCTTTCCAGGGCCATAAATATGTGTTACCAGTAAATTTTTCGTAACGAATAAGGTCGGTTCTCCTGTGGCCTTCCCAGTAAAGTTCGCGTGCTCTTTCATCTAGAATGAAATCGAGTGTTAGCTGGGCGTTTGAAATGTTTCCAGAGTTATCGCCGTAGGCTCTATCTCTAATTTCGTTTATGTAACCCAATGCGGTTCCAATGTCACCACCAGTGCCACCACGTAAAACTGCTTCAGCATACATCAGGTAAATGTCGGCTAGTCTGAACATGTGGAAATCGTTGTCAACGTATGTTTGGTTTGAGCCAGCAACACCATCCGAAGTAATATTCTTGAATTTAGTTACTGCGTAACCATCGGTAAAAGTTGAAACTGAGTTAATCTCAAGGTTCTGTCCATCGGTATAGAACATGGCTCTTTTATCGGTGGCTCCTGTTACATCAGAGAATAAGTTTGGTAAATTTTTGGTAACCCTGTTGCCGCCCCAACCAAAATCAATTCCATAATCGGTAACACTCATGGTACCACCAACAGCAGCGTGTACAAGGTAAGTTGTTCCACCGTAGGTTTGTGTGTGCATTCCATCGAAAACTACAGAAAAAATTGCTTCGTTGGCAACTTCACTTCTATTGTTATCAGCAAGGAATAAATCACCATAGTTAGTGGTTAGCGAATAACCTGCTTCAAAAATATTTTTACAGTAGGTAATACACTCTGTGTATTTATCTTGTCCGGTATATACTTTTGCATTCAGGTATAGCTTGGCAAGAACTGCCCAAACGGCACCCTGATCGGCACGTCCATACTGGTTTCCACGTGCAGTTACAATTAAATCCTCTATCGCTAGTAGTTCTTCCTCAACGTACTTAAATAAATCAGCACGGGTAATTGGTTCAGGAAGAAAAGCTCCAATAGGATCGTCCTCTGTAACGAAAGGAACACCAGTATATAAATCGAGTGCATGGTAGTAGCTTAAAGCACGAAGAAAACGAGCTTCGGCTCTGTACTGACGAATTTTTACTTTATCAGCTTCGCTGAATCCTCGGTCATCAAGTTTGCTATCGCTCGATTCGCGAATAAACTCGTTTGCGAGAGTTATTTGGTAAAAAATACGATAGTATAACGCTCTGTTGAAAGGGTTTGTTGAACTCCAGTTTGAAAAGTTTAGCGCGGGAATACCATCGTCGCCCCATGCATTAAGGGCTTCATCGGTTGGAAGTTCTTGTAAGCTCCAAAGTTGACGAAGGTACGAGGAGAATCCTTCGTCGATACCCGAAATGTCGGGTTGGCCAGCAGGTCCTTGTTGTCCGGTTACAGCCAGTCCAGCGTAAACTTTAGCCAGAACCTGAAGGTAACCGTCAGCAGTTTTGTACTGCACTTCGGAACTGTTTACATCCTCATCGAGAGGAAATGTATCCAAATCCTTGAGGCATGAGGTTAGCGTAAGTGCCCCAGCTAACCCAATTACTATTAAACTTTTTAATTTTCTCATATCTATGATAGTTTTTATCAAGTTAGGTTGTTACTAAAAATCAACGTTAATACCTAGAATAAATGTTCTGGGTCGTGGGTAAATGTTGTTATCAATACCGTTACTAATCTCAGGATCAAGTCCATTGTACTGACTAATTACAAAAGCATTTTGGATTGTAGCTGAAATTCGTATGTTCAGTTTCTCCATTCCAACTTTTTCAAGCCTGTAGCCCAGTGAAATGTTATCCATCTTCAAGAACGATGCATTCTCAAGGTAGTAATCGGAGAAATACTGGTACGAGTTGAAGTTATAGTCGTATGCTTTGTTGATGTTTTTCAAATAGTTGGTTGTTTGGTAAAGTTCGGTGTAAACGCCTGAGTTGGAAGCAACGTTATTGTAAACATAGTTTCCAAGGTTTATTCTACCTGCAAAGGAGAAATCGAACTTCTTGTATTCAACTCTTGTGCCAAATCCTATGTAGAGTTTTGGGGCTGGGTTCTTTGTCCAGTAACGGTCGGCTTCGGTAATAGCACCATCGCCATCTTTGTCAACGTAAAGACCTTCAATAGGGAATCCATTCTCGTCGTAAATTTGCTTATAAGTAAAGAATGTATTTGCAGGGTAGTTAACGCTGTTCATTTGAATGGTACTACCAACACCTCCAGAAATACCACCAACCTCATTACCTAAGTAGGAATCATCATCAACGGCAGTTAACTTGGTGATTTTGTTTTTATTATGAGTCACATTTAGGCTTATTTCCCAGTATAAATCCTTGCTAACAATGGGTCTTCCTAAAAGTGAAACTTCAATACCTTTATTTTCTAAGTCACCCACGTTTGTATATAGGTAGTTGGTAAAGTTTGAACCGGCAGAAACTGGAATTCGGTTCAGCAAATCCTTTGTTTGTCTGTAGTAGTAGTCAACCGAACCAGCAAACCTGTCGTTAACAAAAGAGAAGTCTAAACCTATGTTTTGTGTTGTGGTTTCTTCCCACTTTATATTTCTGTCGTAGCCATCTGGTCTCGAAGTTGAAATTGGAACCTCATCGAACAGATATTGAGCGGTAGGCTGACTAACAACGTATGTTGGAAGGTATAGGTAGTTTCCACCAACATCTTGCTGACCAGTGAGTCCGTATCCAAGACGAAGTTTTAAATCACTGATAAAATCGATATCCTTAATAAACGATTCTTCACTAATTTTCCATGCTAATGCGTATGAAGGGAATAGTCCCCAACGGTTTTCAGGGGCAAAACGTGAAGTACCGTCGTTTCTAAGTGTAAATGTAAAAATGTAACGATCTTTAAACATATAGTTGAAACGACCAAAGAAAGAAACAAGATAAAGCTCCGTTGGGTTGTCGTCATCGTATCTTACATCTTTGGTTTCCTCGCTTTGGTAATCGTTTGTTGTTAACGAATAATCGTCGAGCTGAAAATGCTGCCACGAGTAACCTCCCATAACATCAAACTTGCTGGAGATACTAGTAATTTCTTTGTTATAGTTTAGGTAGAAATCCAGCAGTTGATTCTTCTTCTCTTGTTCGTAAGCGGTACGGGTTCCACCATCTCTTTCGGGATCGGTTTCGTACTCCCACGATGCGTAACGTGGAACGTAAACGTTTCCTTCACTTTTAGACTGGTCTAATGCCAAGTTAAGGTTTGCTCTCAATTCTGGGAGGAAAGGCATGGTGTAATCGGCCTGAAAGTTTCCAGTAAAACGCATAGCGTCAGCTTCATCGGAGCGAAGGTCGAGCAAAGCCATAGGGTTACTTGGTGCAAGCCCATTTGGGTATCCTTCTGAATCAACCCAGGTGAAGTAACCTCCGTAGTTTGCACCTGTAGCTTCGTCCATAACTGGTTTGGTTGGGTCGAATGAAACGGCGCTTCCTATTGCGCCTCTGTCGGCAAAAGTGTTCGACATTTTTGTTCCGTTAGCATTAATGGTAAGCTTCAGGTTATCATCAAGAAGCGAAGGTGTTAACGAAACCGAACCAATAATACGGTTCATATTGTCGGTTTGCAAAATACCATTCTGGTTGCTGTAGTTTACCGATGCTCTATAGGGCAGATTCTTAACTGAACCAGTTGCGGAAATATTGTGCTCCTGACTCATGGCGCTTTTGAAAACTTCGTCAATCCAATCGGTTGAAGTATCGCCTAGCAAGTCAACGGCACCTTCAGGTATAAAACCTTCGTCAACTTTTTCCTGGATAAGTGTTCTAAACTCATCAGCCGAGTAAACCAAAGG
>CAZLXF010000092.1:6088-11948 GCA_964563065.1 uncultured Rikenellaceae bacterium
TCGCCGGGAGCACCACTATTGGTGGTAATCTGTACGCCAGCAGTTCTACCCATCAATAGCTCCATTGGGGTTGCCATTGAGCCCTTGTTGAAGTCGCTTGAACTTACTGTAGCAACCGAACCGGTTGCATCCTTCTTTTTAACCTGACCGTAACCAATAATCACAATCTCTTCCAGTGAAGCGAAAGCTTCAAGCATTGTCACATTAATTACGGTTCTTCCGTTAACTTGTTCTTCAACGGTTTCATAACCAATATACGAAAAAACAAGTGTGGAATTTGAGGTAGCACGAATGGAGTAGTTTCCATCCATGTCCGATGATACTCCTGTTGTGGTACCTTTTACAATAACCGTAGCACCAATAACAGGCGCACCTTCTTGGTCAACTATTTTCCCGGTCACAACCATTTCCTGCGCCCAGGCTCCAGTGGCCAGTGTGGCAAGAAGTAGTGCTAAGGAAAATCGTTTTAATAAAAACGAAATGAAATGTTCCATAGAGTTTTGGGGTTTATTGTTAAACATAATTTTGGCTTTTTGAAGCCATTTGCTTGTTAATTATTTTTATTGAAATGATATTTTTATTACCTCTTTTCGATTCCCGAAATCAATTACACACAAATACAACCCTGATGGAATTCTATTTGTTCTGCTCCAGGTAATCATATTATCTCCTTTATTTAAGGAACCATCGAAAATACTTGCAACCTTTCGGCCTGTAATGTCAACCAACGATACGGTAGCATTTGTATATTCTGGAGAATTTACAGATACATTAAGAACGTTTGCTGCTGGGTTTGGCCATGCTTTTATGCTGAGGTTGCTTTCATTGGTATTCGGTTTAATGCTTGTAACAATGTAGTCGTCCCTATCAATTTCCACATTCGAGTACATTCTGTATTCTCCGGGTTCTAACGTAATGGTAGTTTCAGCGTTATCGAGTGACATTGAACTTTGTGAAAAGTACTCGTACCAATTTCCAGTGCTTGGGAACGTAACAGAAACTGACTGGTTAGCTACATCGAAGTTTCCAACAATCACAACATCCATATCGTTGTGGTACAGCTTAATCTGTTTTCCTGCACCGCTAAGCGAAACCGAGTAGTTATCGGTGCTAAATACGGGTAACCCTTTTCGCAGAGCAATAATTTCGGCCCAGGTGTAGAATAAACTTTTCCTATTCTCATGCCAGTTGTAATCCCACCTAATCGGTTTTCGTGAAACACGGCAATCGTCGCTTATTGTTCCATCGGGACAATGGTTAATTGAGTAGTCGTAACCTAGTTCACCAAATTGCCAAATCATTTTTGGTCCGGGAATGGTGAAGAAAAACATTCCTGCAAGCTTTTGCCTTTCGAGCGCTACGTCAAGTTCCTTAATGTCGTGTTCTGGGTTTGCACTGTTTCCGTAGGTTAAGTTCCTGTACATCATACGTTCCTCGTCGTGGCTTTCCATGTAGCCAACCAAATGAGGTGAATCCCAGCCACGTTGTTTGTATGAAATCCACGAGAAATCGGAATTACTTAACCAACCCATGGTTGCCTCGCTGTAGTTGTAATTAATATTTCCCCAAATAAGCATTCCGTAGTTGGCCAGCTCCTTCTCTTCCGAGTTTTCAGCAAAATGTTCAAGTATTACGTATGCATCGGGGTTTACGCTCCAAATATAATCCGCGTAACGTTTTAGTATTCCAATTCGTGCTGCATCGTAGTTTGAACCTTGGTTTGCGGTTTGGTAGTTTGTAAACCCTTTGGTGAAGTCGAAACGGAAACCATCAACTTTGAATTCAGTTAGCCAGTAATGTGCTACCTTATCAATTAAATCTTTTGTAAATTCACTTTCGTGGTCAAAATCGTATCCCCAGCACCAGGGTTCATGCGGACAGGTTTCGTTGTACCACGGATTTTCTGGCATAGGCTGTCCCCATTGGCCAGCATTTTCATCGAAGTACATTTGAACGAATGGCGATAAACCGTATGAATGGTTTAGTACCATGTCAATTATTACTGCTATCCCACGACTGTGACATTCATCAATAAATTGTTTGTAGTCGTTTACTGTTCCGTATGCCTTATCGGCTGCAAAGTAGAAACTTGGGTTGTAGCCCCAGCTGTCGTTGCCTTCAAATTCGTTAATTGGCATTAACTCAATGGCGTTTACGCCAAGTGTTTCTAGGTAATCGAGTTTCTTGCGAACCGATTTAATGTCATCGTCGTCAACAAAATCGCGAATATGAAGCTCGTAAATTACCAGTTCACCTTTCGCTGGAGGCGAAAAAGCGGTGGTTTGCCAAGTAAATTCTTCGTCGTTAATTCTGAAAACAGAAGCTACACCCGTAGTTTTATCTTCGGGGTAGGGAATAAGATCAGGGTAGTTCGTATCTTCTATCCACTTATCGTTCCACGGATCGCTGGTTTTGGTAGTGTAAGGATCGGCAATTTTTATCTCGCCATCAATCCAGTACTGGTAAATGTATTCCGTATTGGGGTCGAGGTTGTCAATTGTAATCCAGTAGCTTGTTCCATCGGGAGTACGGTTCATGAAATATTCCTCGCTAATTTCCCAGTCGTTGAAATCGCCAATGGTAAAAACGTATTCCTTTAGTGCAGGAGGATCGGAAAGAACGAGAGTTACCTCGTTACTTCCAGTTACGTTAACTCCAGGTTCAACTCCTTCAGGAAGGCTAACAACAGGCACATCGCCAATAATATAGAAGAAAACTGAGTCGGCTACCGATGCATCGCTGCTACTTGCAACTGCTTTCACCCAATGTTTTCCATACGTATCTGCTGTAACCGATGTTGAAATTGGGTCGCCGTTCGATGTTTCAATTATTTCATTATCAACATACACCTCCAATGATGTTGCCATTTTCGACTCCACTTCAATAGAAACTGTAGCGTTAAGGTCGTATATTGGGTTGCTTGAACTTGGCGAAATAATTACTACGTTAAGTTCGTCAAGGTAAACATCATAAAAAAGGTCTTCCGATTGAGGAGAGCCAGCACTTGCACGGAAAACAAAGCACATTTTTTGAATTACTTTATCTTCAGGCACATCATAAAACTCTCTTATCGAAGGGGATATAGTTAGCGTATAGATATCATCCTCAACTCGCGTTAGTTTGGGTTGGGTTGAGTTGTTTCCCCAGCTCCCAATTACGTATTGCCAACTTGAGTTCCCTTCAACAATTACGCCCGTGTGGGCGTAAACATCGCCAGTGTAGTCGGCCAAATTTCCTCCACCCTGGGTTGCATCGAATGTAATAACAACCTCGTCAGTTGCTGTTGGGAGGGAAGGCTCTGCAGTAATTTGCGCTGCTATACCTATCGGAAATAGAACAGATAATAATAAGGTATAGAACGTAATACTTTTATAACTTCGATTAAAACTTAAAACTGTGAGTAACCACTTCATGCTTGTGTTGTTTTTGTTTAAAAAACATTATAAAAATTGGCTTCATATCTTCACAAACATCATCACAATATAAGAAAAACTTAGCTATTTGTTAACTTAAAAACAGTTCTTATTGGCTAAAAATCAACGCAATCGTTATCGCAAACGAATGTGCAATCGATTGTAATATTTGAACCCATTCCATTATTTTTTAAAGGTAAGTTAACAAATTTTTATCATTCATAAGGTAACAATTGTACCTTTTCATTGTTCGCCGTATTCTAATTATGGCTATCTTTGGACTTATATCTATTTTCATGTAAAAACATTCCGATGAAATCAAGTCAAGTAACCATTAAGGACATAGCCAAAACACTGGGAATTAGTCCATCAACAGTTTCTCGTGCACTTAAAGACCACCCCGATATTAGTGTTGCAACTAAGAAGCAGGTTAACCAGCTTGCTGCAGAACTTCACTACAGACCAAACCCTATTGCGTTAAGTCTTCGTAATCAGCGAAGTAACGTTATTGGCGTGGTAATTCCAGAAATTGTTCACTTCTTCTTCTCATCGGTAATTAGCGGAATTGAGAAAGCGGCAAAGGAGCATGGCTACAGCGTTATGTTCAGTCAGTCGGGTGAAAATTATACAAAGGAGGTTGAGGTTTGTGAAACTTTCAGAAATAGCATTATAGATGGAATCCTAGTTTCACTCTCCAAGGAAACAGATAATTACGATCACTTTAAATTGCTAGAAAACGATGGAATTCCCATTGTATTCTTCGACAGAATGATTGAAGAGTTCCCATCGGACAGGGTAGTTATCAACGATTACGAGGGAGCTTACCAGGCAACCGAACACCTTATTGTTGAAGGACGAAGAAGAATTGTACATTTCTCTGGGCCACAAAATAGGTTAATTGCCCGAAACCGTTTAAAGGGTTATATTCAAGCGCATAAGAATAACGGAGTAGTTATTGATGAGAGTTTAGTGATTTTCTGCGACGACTTTAGCAAAGCATTGGTTGAAACCCAGAAGCTAATTGATAGTGGACTCAAATTCGATGCAATTTTTACTGTTAACGATTTTACTGCAGCCGGTGTAATAAAGGTTCTAAAGGAGAATGGGTTAAGTATACCAACCGATGTATCGGTTGTTGGTTTCGGTAACGACTACATTTCGGAGATGATTGACCCACCTTTAACCACCGTATCCCAACCAGGCTTTGCCATGGGCGAGAAAGCCATGAATATGCTTATCGACAGGATTAAGCAAGAGAAACCAGCCGAATTTAAAACCGAAGTGCTCCAAACACAACTGGTTGTTCGTAAATCGTCGAAAATAAGAAAGTAAAAAAAGTTGATTTCCTCGTAATCGTTTGAAATAACCTTTTACCAACATATCGCTCTATATCCCAATAAATTTCAACCCAAAAAAGGTTGAAATTTATTTTTTTGTAGTATATTTGATCGGCTTCTTATCTTTTCAAACTCATTCCAAATTCTTGGAAGAGTTATTTCATTTGCTTTTACTTACTAATATAATACTGTCATGACCAAACGACCTCGTTTATCATTTTGGCAGATATGGAACATGAGTTTTGGGTTCCTGGGTATCCAGTTTGGGTTTGCCCTGCAAAATGCCAACGTAAGCCGAATATTTGAAACCCTCGGTGCAAACATCGATGCAATTCCTATTCTGTGGATTGCAGCACCAGTTACAGGACTTATTATTCAGCCCATAATTGGGCACATGAGTGATAATACATGGGGGCGCCTTGGGCGTCGTCGCCCATTTTTCCTAACCGGAGCAATACTGGCATCAATTGCGCTTCTTGTTATGCCCAACTCACCAGTATTGTGGGTTGCTGCCGGAATGCTTTGGATTCTCGATGCTTCAATTAACGTTTCAATGGAACCTTTTAGGGCTTTCGTTGGTGATATGCTTCCCAGCGAGCAGCGAACTAAAGGTTTTGCCATGCAAAGTTTTTTTATTGGAACAGGTGCCGTTGTGGCTTCAGCGCTGCCTTACATTCTGACCGAATGGTTCAATATTGCCAATACTGCCCCCGAGGGGCAAATACCGCCATCGGTGCGCTGGTCGTTTTATTTGGGTGCAGCAGTTTTCTTCCTTGCAGTTGTTTGGACTGTTGTGCGTACCAAAGAGTATAATCCGGATCAACTCAAATCGTTTGAGGAGGCTGAACAGGCTGAAATCAAGGAGATAACGGGGAAGGAATCTATAGTTAAACATACTGAACACCCCGCAGGTTACTTTATGAAAAATAGTGTTTGGTGGTTGGTGGCTGGTATTATTCTATCATTCCTTGTGTGGAACTTCAAATTCGACGCTGAACTTTACATACTAACAGGTGGTGTGCTGGTTTTTGGTTTAGTGCAATTATTGTCGGGTGTACTAATTAATGGAGGGAAACGCAAAACTGCTTGGGTTGAAGTAGTTAACGATTT
>CAZLXF010000093.1:0-5920 GCA_964563065.1 uncultured Rikenellaceae bacterium
CTAAAATTTGTTGTATGAAAAGACTATGCGTATTCCTTGCATGTCTTGTGTTTGTGGGAATTAACACACTACAAGCACAACGAAAAGTGCAAATCACTGGTTCTATAACCAGTGCTGAAGATGGCATGCCCATTCCGGGTGCATCCGTTCAGGTTAAGGGTACTACCGTTGGTACATCAACCGATGTTGATGGTAAGTACTCATTGAATGCAACTTCAAATGAATCAACCCTTGTTTTCAGTTTTGTTGGAATGAAAACACAGGAAGTTGCAGTTGGAGAACAAACAGTTATTGATGTTGTTCTTGAGGTTGATGCCCTCACTCTTGAGGAGATTGTTGTAACCGCTTTGGGTATCTCACGTGAGAAGAAAACCCTAGGTTATTCCGTTCAACAAGTTGGCGGTGAAGAACTTAACAAAGTTCAACAAACCGACGCTCTGAGCGCTCTCCAAGGACGTGTTGCCGGTGTTCAAATTCGATCAGCCACAACCATGGGAGGTTCAAGCAAAATATTAGTTAGGGGTGCTTCATCAATGCTTGGTGATAACAACCCTCTAATTATTGTTGACGGTGTACCTATTGACAACTCAAACTACAACTCAACTTACACTCAAACTGGTTCGGGTGGTGTTGACTATGGTAACATGTTAAACGACCTAGCACCTGGTGATATTGAGAGCATGTCAATCCTAAAGGGAGCTGCTGCTGCTCTTTATGGATCACGTGCTGCAAACGGTGTTATTATTATCACCACTAAATCAGCAAAAAAAGGAAAAGCAGGCTTTCTTGTTGATGTAAGTTCATCCGTTGATTTTGAGCAAGTTTACCTACTTCCCAATCTGCAACGCAAATATGGCGGTGGATCAATCATTGCTAATGGAGTAAATGGTTTCCAGCAAATTGACGTAGATGGAACCAACTATTTAGTTCCACAGTATGCAGTTGATGAAAGTTGGGGTCCAAAATACGATCCTAACGTTCAGGTGGTACATTGGTGGGGCGCTGAAGATTACGTTAAAGGTGTTACCGCAACCCCTGTTACAGCTCCTTGGGTTGCTCCAGCAAACGATGTTGAAACTTTCTGGGATCTTGGTGCTACTTACAATAATACTGTAGGCGTTTCCCAATCTGCCGAAGATTATGGCGTACGTTTCACCTATTCAAACACAACTGGTGGTGGAACCATGCCAGGATCTGAATTAAGCAAAAACTCCTTTAAATTAGCAGGAAATGTTAGTTTAACTGATAAGTTAACCGTTAATTCAAACATTACTTACGGCAGAAACTTTGCTAAAGGTCGTCCAGTAACTGGTTACGAAGACAGAAGTGTTGGTCAAAAATTCTTCCAGTGGGGACAACGTCAGGTTGATTTTGACAAACTAAGAGAATACAAAAACGTTGACGGAACCCAAAGAACTTGGAACAGAACGTCATTTTTGAATTCAACACCTAAGTATGCAGACAACCCTTACTGGTCATCAAATGAGAATGCCGCTGAAGACTTACGTGATAGGGTTTATGGAACCATTGGCGTTAACTACGCAATTACCGATGAACTCTCAATAAATGCAGGTGTTAACGGTGACTCCTACTCATTCTTTACACGTGAAAAAATTGCGTTAGGTTCACAAGCTCAAAGTTATTATCAAGAAGTTGTTCGCAACCGTTCTGAGTTTAACTACGAAGCACGTGTTAACTACTCTAAGAATTTTGGTGACTTCGACTTAAGTGGTATTGCTGGAGTAAACCGTAGGGATGTTCGTTACGACAGAATGGATGGTATTACATCAGGAGGACTTATCGTTCCTGGATTATTTACCCTCTCAAACTCTAACGACGACCCAATTTTAGGTGACTATACCGAAAAGAAACAAGTTAATAGCGTACTTGGGCAAGTTGCTTTTGGCTACAAGCGCTTTGCTAACGTAGAATTATCAATAAGAAACGACTGGTCATCAACTCTACCAGAAGAAAATAACTCGTACCTATACTATGGTGTTTCTGGTAGTTTTGTTATTACCGAACTAGTTGAGTTACCATATTTTGATTTAGCAAAAGTTCGTGCTGGTTATACTCAGGTTGGTAATGATACCGATCCTTATCGTGTATACACAACTTATACATACAATGCTAATGGATCATTTGGAACATCTCCTCGTTTGTTCGTTCAAAGGAATATGGCTAATCCAAACCTAAAAGCGGAAACTACCACAACCTCTGAACTTGGTATCGACCTGGTTGCCTTTAAAAACAGAGTAGACTTAAGCGTTACCTACTTCAACAAACTAACTACAGACCAAATCATTAACCTTGAAACCTCCAGATCAACAGGTTACACTTCAAAAGTTATTAATGCTGGAGCACTCTCAAGTAAAGGTTGGGAAATTTCAGCAGGTGGAGTACCCGTTCAAATGGGTGATTTTGAATGGAATATTAGAGCAAACTTCACAAAATCCAAAATGGTTGTTGAAGAACTATATGGCGATCTAAAAGCTCTTGATATTGCACGTTCACCATTTACTGGTGTTACCCTAAGGGCAAGTTTAGGTGATGAGTATGGCCAACTTTGGGGATATGATTACATTTACGACGATGCTGGCAACAGAGTTGTTGGCGAAAATGGACACTACCTAAGAACTCCTAATATTGTTCCTCTAGGTTCAGTTTACCCTGATTTCAATATAGGTATTGGTAACAACTTTAGATATAAGAACATTGACTTTGGCTTCCTTTTCGATATTCAACAAGGTGGCAAATTCTACTCTTTAACTCATATGTGGGCAATGTACTCAGGTATGCTTGAAGAAACTGCTGGTGTTAACGACAAGGGCAATGAAATTCGTGATGATATTGATGCTGGAGGTGGACTCCTTCTTGATGCTGTAACCGGAGATGTAACCTTTAACGATGATGGTACATACACTGTAACCAATACTGCTGAAAATACTACCTATGTTTCTGCAGCTGGTTGGGCCGCACGTTTCTACCATGGTTATGGTACTCCAAGTGCACAGAGTGTATTTGATGCTGACTACATTAAACTAAGAGAAGTAAGTTTAGGTTACACCTTCAACAAACCATTAGTTAATGGTCTCATTAAGCAGCTTAGAGTTTCTGCTTACGGAAGAAACCTAGGTACATGGGGGTTAGATCAGCCAGGATTTGATCCTGAAATGACTGTTGGTGGTTCAGGTAATATTCAAGGTATGGAAGGTGGTTTACAACCTGGTACAAGAACCTTCGGTTTTAACCTGAAACTTCAATTTTAATTAACTTTTTAAAACTTAAAAATAATGAATATTATGAAAGCTATAAAGTCTATAATACTGTTTCTTATGATAGTGCTTGTAGGCTGCGAAATGGAATATTTCGATAGCCCCAACGCACCATCAACACCCCCATCAGCATCCGTTTTTAATAACGCGATGGAAAGCATTGTTACCAACACCCGCGATGAGTGGTTTATGGGGAGGTTTACCCAGGTTACTATGCAGTACTGGCAGCAGTCAGAATATGGTGACGAAGATCGTTATGGTTACCGTGAGTCTACAAGAGAAACTTGGGCTACATTCTACTATAACCTTGAGAACTTAAGAATTGTTATCGCTCTTAACGAGGATCCTGAAACAAAGGACAATATGTTAGCCTACGGTGCAAACGAAAACCAAATTGGATGTACTCGCGTAATGATGGCCTATATCTTTAACATGATGGCTGATACTTGGGGCGATATCCCATACTATTCCTATGGAAGCGATAATCCTAACTTCCAAGCACTTCAACTAACTGATGAAATTCTAGCTCCTAGATATGCAACTCAAGAAGAGATTTATGCTGATATTTTAAAGGAGTTACAGGAAGCACATGACCAGATGGATGATACAAAAGATGGTTTTATTATTGGTGATAATGTGTACGATGGTGATATTTCAAAATGGAAATTGTTTGCCAACTCATTGAGGTTAAGAATTGCTGTTAAAATTCAGGATGCAAACCCAACCCTTGCTCAAACTCACATTGCTGATGCTATTGCTGACGGAGTTTTCGCCTCAAATGCTGATAATGCTGCATTCCACTATGAAACCTCTGACAAAAACGCATCTCCAATGTATAAAGCATGGAATGTAGGAATGAGAAGTGACTTTGCTGTTAGCAATACACTTGTTACTCTGCTAAAAGGTGAAAACATTAGAGAAACTGCAGCAGGTGGTGATTTAACAGCCAACCCATTCCTTGGTATTTATGACCCAAGGCTTGATGAGTATGCTGAACCTAACTCAGATGGTGAGTATGTAGGTATGCCAATTGCTGAGAGTTCAGCAGAAGCTGCTACTATTACATGGGAGTCTCTACCAAATAGGGCAAACATTATTGACAAACCCGACTATGCAGTTGTTCTAATGCAGTACGCTGAAGTAGAATTCTTACTTTCAGAAATTAATGCTTGGGATCAAACTCATTACACTAATGGCATTGTTGCTTCAATGCAAAAATGGGGAGTTTCTCAGGCCGATATTGACGCATACACAGCTGCAGTTCCTGCTGCAAATGAGGAAAACGTATTAACCCAAAAGTACATTGCATTATACATGGATGGTCATACTGCTTGGACTGAGTATAGAAGGACTGGATATCCTAATATTCTTATTAAACCAGGCGATAACTATACTGTATATGAACCAACTGACGATGAGTACTTAGAGTATACATTTAGTGCTATACCTTTAGAGATTACCAATGATCTTCCTATGAGGATGCAATATCCTGGATATGAAAGAACATTAAATAGCGATAACTACCTAGAAGCTGTTGGTAGGTTAGCTAACGGTGATATTCTAACATCTCCATTGTGGTGGGATAAGAACTAAAACAAATAAAAAAGGAGCTGCTTGGTGCAGCTCCTTTTTTTTAACTACTTTTTAAGAAATGAAAATTATATACGGCAGTATTTTTTTTCTTTTTTTTACATCAACCCTTTATGCTCAATTCGATAATGTTTATGGGCAAAGGAATAATGAATTACGCTACAACGAAACAGCCAGAAATGTACAATTTAAAAAAGCAGGAGAAACCGTTTCTTATGATATTAATCATGTAAAAGGATCTCCTTATATTAATGAGATTTTTATTGATGGCACGGTTACACTCCATAACGATTCATCCATTGCGGTTCCCTTAAACTATAATGCGTTTATTGATGCTTTTGAGTTTTTGAAAGATAGTACCAGATACATACTAACAAATAATTTTTCCTTTAAAAGGATTGAACTCAAAGAAAAAAGTTTTTACTACAAACTCTATAAAGACAAAAGCAATAAGGAGTTATATGGATATTTTGAATTAATTGTTGATGGGAATAATAGATTGTTTAAAAAGCACAAAGTAGATTTTAAAGAGCCTGAACCAGCCGAAACCCCATTACATTTGGAAAAGACTGCTAGATTTTCTGAATTATATGAAACATATTATCTCGAAATAAATAATGCATTAGTTGTTTTCAATAATAAAACAAACAATAGTTCATTAAAATATTTTGAAGGTTGTAAGGATAAAATAAAAATATTTATAAAAGAAAACGATTTAAGTTTCAAAAAAGAGAAAGATCTCATTCAAATATTAGAATACATCAATTCAATCAGTTGCATTTAAAGTTGAAGTCGTTTACAGTTAGGGTACACATAAAGGCTTAAAGTCTTAGATGTATTGAATCATTCATGTATCCATTTAGCAACAGATAAGTTCAGCAGGTATTCATTTGTATAACAATACATTATTCTCAATTATTCTCAGTAAATATCATAACAGGTTACAACCTTTGAGACAGTAATTAAAAAAGAGGCTGCCTCATTTGAGACAGCCCCATTATATTAACTAATAGCAAATTTTGGTCTATTCTCTAACCAACTTTATGGTTTTTTGC
>CAZLXF010000093.1:6020-9051 GCA_964563065.1 uncultured Rikenellaceae bacterium
TATTAACTAATAGCAAATTTTGGTCTATTCTCTAACCAACTTTATGGTTTTTTGCGAGCCATCGCTTGCAATAAGAATAACGAAATAAATTCCAGACGGAAGGTCAACATCCAACTGTATTGAGTTAACTTGCACCGAACGAATATCCTGTACAATACTTCCTGTGATACTGGAAACTACAATTCGAGAAAGGTTATAGGAACCAGAGATGTTGATTGAGTTTGTAAACGGATTCGGATAAACCGAAACATTTTCTAGAATACCTGTTGAAACATCAACATGTGTAAGGTCAACCTCAATAGCAATATCCTGATCAACTACAGTGAATGAACCTGAGTAAACTTCATAATCATTGGCAGCAACACTGAACTCGTAATCACCACTTTCAAGTTCAACTGTAGCAATACCGTCAATATCACTAGTTAGTGTTTCGGTAATACCTACAATAGTAATAGTAGCACCCTCTACAGCCACCTCGTCGCTTGTAACGTTGAAGGTTACTGTATAAGTTTCTACTATTTCCTGGAAGTTAGCAGCTAACGTAGTATTTGCCGCAGGCATTGTGAAGACGAAAGTTGCGTCTGTTGATACTTCAACATCTTCGTTTACCCAATTTACAAAAGTGTAACCTTCGGTTGCAATAGTTGATACAGTAACTAATTCTCCCTCAACAAAAGTACCAGCACCAATTACGGTTCCACCTTCTACTGGGTTTGCTACAAGTGATAATTCATAGGTAACAGTTCCCTCTTCAAGAAAGTGGGCTTCAAGAACCACATTCTCGGCTGGCATTGCGAAGATGTAAGATTGATCTGAACTAATTACAGCACCGTTAACTCTCCAATTCTGGAAAATAAATCCTTCAGTGGCAGTAGCAGTAACAGTTACCTCGTCACCTTCGTAGTAATCTCCAGTGCCGGTTACTGAACCTGCGCCTTCTGGAACAACAGTTATTGCAACACTATATGCAACTGGGATTTCTTCAAAATTTGCAACTAGCGT
The DNA here is from genome assembly GCA_964563065.1 of uncultured Rikenellaceae bacterium. Lineage (GTDB taxonomy): Bacteria > Bacteroidota > Bacteroidia > Bacteroidales > Tenuifilaceae > DAOSWM01. Next base: position 7,023 of record CAZLXF010000093.1, read on the forward strand.
TGTGTTTGCTGCTGGCATAGTGAATGTAAAGTTTGCTTCTGTTGAAACTTCAACATCACCATTCGTCCAGTTTACAAACTGATATCCCTCAGCTGGTGTAGCAACTAATTCAACATCTGCTCCCTCAGCATAATCACCTGCACCAGTTACATTTCCTGACTCAAGAGGATTAACTTCAAGAGTAAGAGCATATGTTTGTGGAATATCCTCCTCGAAATTAGCAACCAAGTTTGTATTTGCTGCTGGCATGGTATACTGGAAGGCAGCTTCTGTGGAAACTTCCTCTCCATTATTTGTCCAGTTTACAAACTGATATCCATCTGCTGGTACAGCAGTTATTGTTACAACACCACCCTCCTGGTACTCACCGCCTCCGGTTGCAGTTCCTGCATCGATTGGGTTAACGGCAAGAGTAAGTGTGTAGGTCTCAACCGCTACGATTGTAAATACTTCAGGTTGAAGATCGATAGAATAATTTCCACCTGCGGATAGAGTTCCAATAAGTATTTGATAATCACCGGGTGTTTCGCCAGTTTCACGCGAGAGTAAACCAGTCATCGCATCCTCTCCAATTAAAGGATCGTTTGTATAGGTTAATACCGGATCAACTTCTCCTTCAAGTTTCAACTGATCGGCATCAGGAGTAACCGTAATTGGTTTTGCTGTAATTGAAGCTGTTGCAGTACCCTCAAGAGTAACCAAATTATAGTTGCCAATATCGGCTCCATTAGTTAGCTCAATGTTCGTGAAATTAACGGGAATGTCAGCATTAACATCAATAGATGCAAAGGCAACGTCGTAGGTAAATTGAAGTAAATCACCCGAAATACGATCATCAGAGAAACCTGCTCCGTTGACGCTTGTTGTTCCATCGTAAATCTTATCATCAGCAACAAAGTTACTGACTAACAGATCGACTGCTGTGATATCTGCAACTGTTGTTTGATCCTCTATCATATACAAATCGGCGTCATCGCCATCGAGATCCAACCCGGTAACGGTTACCATTTTATCAAGGCCAACATTCTTATCACTGAATGTAACTGTGGCACTTGTATTAACAAGACCTACAGAGTGACCTGGCTGGACTCCAACAAGTGTACCCCAGTTAGAAATCGAAGCGTTTGCATCTCCATCATAAACTTTATTATCTGCTGTTAAACCAGCTAAAGACAAGTAGGTAATATTAGCAACAGTGAGCGTACCTACCGTTTTGTTGATATTGTAGTTATCGGCAGTACCCACAGTAAATGTTATGGCACCAATGTTGATATCATAGTAACCTTCAGCAGCTCCAATAAGAGTTCCATCGCTGGAAAGTTCAACGCTTCCAATCTCATCAAGGTACTCTAAACCATCTGGGACAAACTCAATTCCATCAAAAACATACTCTGTACCAATAAGTTTTGTTATATTTCTAGGTACAATGGTTAATGCCTTTTTGGTGATAGTAAATGTTCCTGGGACAAGATTGATGGTGTAGTTATTACCATACGAAAGACTACCTACTTCGTATGCATAGTTTCCAACAATATTCCCAACTCCACGGCTAAGGGTACCTGTGTATGTGTCGCCACTTATTAGGTTCGATTCTGTAAATGTAAATACTGGATCGTCTTCACCGTAAATCTTGGTTTGTCCAGAGGTTGGACTAATTGTCACCTCTCTAGTTGTAATTGAAGCAGCTGAAACACCCTCGGTAGTTATCAAGGTATAGTTATTGATATCGGCTCCACCACTGATAGTAATGCTCGAGAAATTAACCTGAATGTCAACGTCTACATTCGCTGAAGCGAAAGCAGCAACATAATTGAATTCAAGATCATCACCAAGAACTCTATCGTCGTCGAAGCCAGATGTAATAACATCTATGGTACCATCGTACACTTTATCTTCGGCAGTAAAGTTAGTTAGGGTTAATTCTAGTGCTGTAATATTTGCTGTAGTGGTATGGCTTTCGCCAATCATGTAGCTACCAGCATCGGCACCTCCAAGGGTCAGTCCAAGTACGGTTACGGTTTTTCCATCT
>CAZLXF010000093.1:9151-11948 GCA_964563065.1 uncultured Rikenellaceae bacterium
CCACTAACCAATCCAAGAATTTCATAAGTTAACTGAGGGTCGGATTCTCCGTATACTTTACTAATACCGTTTGCCACAACGGTAAGTTCTGCTTTAGTGATATCAGCATAAGCAATACCATTATTGGTTAACAGGTTATAGTTAGGAGCATCAAGACCAGAAATAGAGTTAATTGCATAGTTAACTGGTTTACCTGTCCCAACGTTCATATCTTCAAATTCTGCTGTATAGCTTATCGAAATAACATCTTCGGCCACAATATTATCAGAGAAACCTAATCCTATTGCAGTTGTTGTTCCATCATATACCTTGTTGCTAGCAGTGAAGTTGTCGAGGGTAAGGTCTTTAACAGTTATACTAGCAGTAGTTATCTGTTCGCCAATGAAGTAGTTTTCAGCATCAGTCCCAGTTAACTTAATCCCCGTTACTCTCACAGTTCTATTCTCACCAACTACTTTTGAATTAAAGCTAGCAACTGGTGCTGGTATTGCTTCAAAATCAATATCCACATCTTCAACAAGAGGCTGTCCATCTTTTCGTACAAGGGTTCCCCAATTAGAGATGGTTGTGAAAATTGTTCCATCGTAAACTTTATCAGAAGCAACTAAACCAGATATTGTTAATTCGATAAGGGCTGAAACCTCTAGCGTTCCTTGCTCATAGGTTATATTATAGTTACCAAGCCCATCGCCAACTGCATCGCTAATAAGAATTGGGTAGGTACCTACTCCCATACCGGCTGGAGCTCCTATACTAGAAAGCGTAACGCTAGTAACTTCATCAACTCCATTATTTACCATCCCGTCAACAGTAAAGTCGAAGTTTTCATCAAATATAAATTCAGTTCCTACAGGCTTAATCTGATCGTTGGCGGTTATGGTAAGGTTCTTCAAGGTAATCTCAAAGTCAACGCCAGTAGTAAATGAAATTTGGTAGTTACTACCATAGGTAAGTGTTCCCTGATTAATTTCATAGAGACCAACATTCTCACCAGCAGCACGTGAAAGTTCTCCTTGCTTAGTTAATGTACCCTCAAAACCTTCGGTATCGTATGACAATGCAAAAGTCAACACTGGCTCAACAGAGCCATATGTTTTCGCTTGACCAGCGTCGGGAGTTACTGTTAATGGCTTCTGAGTGATCGCAAAGGTTTCGGCTACTAATATTATATTATAGTTAGTTGCGGTAAGCGGACCTTCAGTTGGATGACCATCGAGACGGATAGAGTAATCACCAACATCAGTACCTGAGTTGCGTGATAATGCCCCTGTAAAGGCATCTTCAGGTAATTCTCCAGACAGCAATCCAGCTGCTTCGAACAAAATTATTGGATCAGAAACTCGATCCTTGCCGTCGTACACCTTCGACTGGCCAGCTACTGGAGTAACAGTCACGTCTCGTTTACTTATAGTGAGCGTTCTGCCAACAGTCCATGTTATTGAATAGTTCCCAGAAGTTGAGGTAACAGTAACACCTCCCTGGTTTATTGAATACGAACCCACGTTTTCACCAGCAATACGTGTAGGTGTACCAGTAAGGGCATCGGTTCCGTAAAGTTCACCAGCAGTTAAGCTATAGGTTAGCGCTGGATCATCATCTCCATACGTTTTTGTTTGGTTATCGGCAGTTACGGTAATAGCTCTTTTGTTTACAGTTACGGTTACGTTTCCATCAACGGTATTGTATCTGGTTTGATCATCAGGAGTAAAGCGTACCTGAGCGGAATAGCTTCCGGCATTGGGAACCGTTGTGGGTGCTGTGTAAGCAAAAGTACCAGTAATAGGGTTAGACAAATATGTGGCAGATCCTCCCGAAAGCGCTGCGGTTGATAGCTGTGCTCCATAGGTAATGGCTGTGGCGGTAGGCCAAGTAATTGTTGGAGTTCCCTTAACAGGGGTAACGCCTAACTCACGAGGTGTTCCACCTCCGCAACTGTTTGAAGGGGTGACCTGTACATTGCCTGAATCAATACCAACAACTACTGTTATTGAATTGGTTCCCTGTCCGCTGCTTAATGTCCAGTCACCAGGTAAAACCCAAGTATAGGTTACACCGGTTACATTGGATACGCTATATATTTGGGTAGAACCAAATGCAGGTGTTGTTGATCCTGTAATTGTTGATGACTGTGCTGGTTTATCGTTTACAGTAATAGTTTTTATTCTTGCAGCACTTGTGCCACATATATTTGATGCTACAACACTTACATTTCCGCTATTAGGACCAACCGTTGCGGTTATGCTTGTGGTTGTACTTGAACCTGTCCAACCATCTGGCAATGTCCATATATAGGAAGTTGCGCCTGATACTGTTGAAATACTATACACCTCTTCAGAATCATTACAAACAGGAGTATTTCCTGTAATTGTACCAGGCTGAGTTGGAATATTGTTGATGCTAACAGCAAGGGTTTGAGCAATACCAGAACCACAACCATTAGAAGGAGTTACCGAGATGGTTCCACCGGTTGTTCCAGCAGTTACGGTAATTGAATGGGTTGTTCCACCAGCTGTTTGGGACCAACCTGATGGCAAAGTCCAAGTATAGGTTACACCGGCAACCTCTTCAACGCTGTAAATCAAATCTGGTGCTTCGGGACAGGGACTAGTAGAACCTGTTATTTCACTTGGTTGAGAGGGTTTAGTATTCACGGTAACCGCTAATTCTTGTGTAGTTCCCGTTCCACAAGCGTTTTCTGGGGTAACTATAATATTCCCAGCATCGAATCCTACAGTTACCGTTACTGAGTTAGTAGTTCCACCTCCGGTTTGTACCCAGTCTGTGGGAAATTCCCAGT
>CAZLXF010000094.1:0-1866 GCA_964563065.1 uncultured Rikenellaceae bacterium
TTGGTTTTCAAATCTAACTCCCAACTCCCAATATTCCCAATTTCCTGTGTATGGCTAAGCAGATTCAGGTTTTCAGCAAGCTTTTCCTTAATATTTTTCCGCTCGGTTATATCACTGTTGGTTGCCCTAAGGCCAATATGGGTACCATCCTCCTTGAAAATATTCTGGCATGCATGTCCTATCCATCGAATTTCGCCATCCTTGCGAATAATTCTAAAATCGGCAAAATGCTCTTTTTCTTTTTTACTTGGAACTGCTGCAAATGCTTCATGCTCATGAAATAAATGCTGATCATCGGGGTAAACAATTTCTTCAAGTAGCTTAGGATTCTGAAAGAAATCGTGTTTGCTGTAACCCGTTATCCGCTCGCATGAGGGCGACATGTATAACAGCTTTCCCTCGGAATCCTGCCAGTACTCCCAGTTGTATGCATACTCCGATACCGCTCTAAAACGCTCACGGCTATCCATAAGCTGCTGCTGATTTCGAACCTCGCTGGTTACATCAATAAAACCAATTCTCAGGTATTCTTCTCCATCTGAATGAAATAGGTTGCATTCTATCTTTGCGTAACACTCTTTCTTTGCACACAAAACCTTAACTAGCTGGCTATTTTTTGTCTTTTCCTTTAGTACTTTTTTTATCAATAGGTAGTATGAATCCTGGAAGTCGGGGTGAATGAATAGGTTAAGATTCTGCGATTTAAGTTCCTTGGGTTTCCGCTCAACCATCTCGGCAAACATTTCATTTGCCGAATGTATAGTGCTATTGGAATCAACAAGCACGTAACCTATAGGGGCATGCTTAAACAGTTCCTCGTAGTGCCTTTCCGATTCCTCCAGCTCCTCGCTGATACGCATCAGTTCCAGGTTCTGAAACTCCAACTCCTGATGGTAGGTGCTTACCTCCTGCAGGATTTCCTCAATGGTTTTTCCACTGAGATCCGTCAGGTTTGCATCACGGCTCTTAAGAACTTTCTCAATTCTCTGGCGAAGAGCCTCTTTACGGTTGTTTTGGTTTTCCATGGTGTTTCGATTTTAAAAACCCGGATGATTAAAAACTTAACTGTGAAACTCTGTGTTAAACACTGTGAAACTCTGTGAAACCATCAATGTACTGTTACACAGTGTATCACAGGGCAAATACGGTGTAGCACAGGGTAAAGGGAAAAAACTTATATTGACTTTTTTTAGACACACTCGTTAACAATTATTTATCTATAATTCCAATACTAAACACCGCCCCATCGAACTGCCCATCGGCACTAAAAATTGGCGAACCGTTTATTGAAAGGAGCACCTTACTTTTTCCGGGAATCTCAATATAATGGCGGAAATCTGAAATGCTCTTCCCCGTTCGTTTAATTATTGCAAAAGGTAACTCATTAGAAGGAAAAGGCTTACCATCGAGCCCCGTTATTTTCCACTTGGTAGCATCGTAAGTGCGCGATACTATCTCCTGCTGCGAAATTCCAAAAATTTCCTCGGCGGGTTTATTGGCGTACATAATATTCCCTTCAGCATCGAGTAGGGTTTTAGCCAACGGACTGTTATCAATTACCTTTTGCAGTAGCTCCTGGCTTTGCTTTAGCTCGCTTTGGGCTTTTTTTAGCTGGGTAACATCCCTGGCAACACCAAACATTATTTCTTTTTCAGAATATGGAAAAGAATTCCACGACAGCCACTTAACGGAGCCATCCTTACAAATGTATCGGTTCTCGAACTGGAAAATTTCCTGTCCATCAATAAGTACGGATTTGGTTTTTTCGGTTGCTTCTCTATCCTCAGGATGAACAAATTCAACCCAAGGTTTTGAAAGCAATTCATCGAGACTCCAACCCAACGTTCTTTCCCATGCTGGGTTAAG
>CAZLXF010000094.1:1966-11830 GCA_964563065.1 uncultured Rikenellaceae bacterium
AAAAGTTACCATTATTCCCTCTACAGCATTGTAATTAGTGCGGTAGGGTCGAATACGTGCCTGCCAAACTTTACCATCTTTGTCGGTAATTTCCTTATCCACCTGCTGAAGCGTTTCAACAACTGCATCGACATCAGAAATTAGTTCGGGATAGTTTGCCATAACGGCAATATGGGAAATGGGGCGACCAATATCGGAATCGAGTATGTTCGTAATTTTCGTTACAATGGGCGTTATTTTGCGAATGCAAAGGTTTCTATCAAGGTATAAGGCTCCTACTTCTGTATTCTTCAGAAGGTTATCGAGGTCGTTGGTCATTCGGGTAAGCTCCTCAATTTTAGTCTGATATTCGGAGTTTACAGTGTATAGTTCCTCGTTTACCGATTGTAACTCCTCGTTGGTGCTCTGCAGCTCCTCGTTGGAGGCAATCAGTTCCTCATTGGACGATTGCAACTCCTCGTTGGAAGTTTCCAGCTCTTCAACGGTTGCCTGAAGATTTTCGCGCGAGGTTTGCAGCTCCTTCTCCAACTCCATTACTCGGCTCGAAACCTCCGCCTCAATGTCAACGCTAGTTTTCCCTTTTTTCTTTGGACCTTCCGCTTTCTCATCGAGTATAAAACTAATAATGTAATAGTTAGCTCTATCGAGTTGCACAACCCTACCCTCAATGCTAATTTTTTTGGTTTCGAGCCCTTTTACCCCAGTAATATTCTCAAATACAACCTCTTTAGAATCCTTCTTGAGTTTTCGCAAAAGATTATTTACAAAAAGTGAAAGGTCGTTTTTAATTATACTAAGAAGAGTGTTTGAGAATCGGCCGGGCTGAACCTGTGTAAATGGATTCACATCGTTCACAACGTGAATGATATTATTGTTCTCGTCAACAATAAACGATGGCGGCAAAAAAGCGCTAAGTGTACCATCGAGCAGCTTATCAATCTTCGGCCCTGGACGTAATCGCGACTGAATCATAAACTGGGCTTCATTCTCGTTAGGGTAAGTTCGTGGCAGTGGCATATCCTTCACAATCGGTGGCCGGTATCCCTCTCTGCAATGGTAAATTTTCCATTTGCTATCAACGGGGTCAAACGCCTCGCTCATTTCGCCAATGCTCTCACTATTCCCCATAAACAGGTAGCCATTGGCATTTAGCGCATAGTAAAACATGGAGAGAATTCGCTGCTGCATCTCGGGCTTAAAGTAGATGAACAGGTTACGACACACCAGCAAATCGAGCTTGGAAAAGGGCGGATCCTTTAGCAAGTTATGCGTGGCAAAAACTACTACTTTTCTAACATCCTCGTTAACTTGATATCCATTCTCCTTCCGGGTAAAATACTTTGCTAGCAGCAAAGGGTCAACATCGGAAACTATGCTGTCGGGGTAAAAACCCTGACCAGCAACATCCAACGAATGACGGTCGATATCGGTGGCAAATATTTTCAGATCGCAATCAATCTTATTCTCACTCATATGCTCAAGGAACTGCATGGCAATTGAGTAAACCTCCTCACCAGTGGAGCAAACCACCGACCATACTCGAATTCCCTTCTTTGTGTCGAAATCGAGGTTGGGCAAAACTTTCTTTTGAAGACTTTTAAACGCATCGGTATCACGAAAGAATCGGGTAACACCAATAAGCATCTCTCGGTAAAGTGTATCCTTTTCCTTGTCCGACTCCGAAAGAAAAATCAGGTACTCCTCAAGCGTGTTAAACCGGTTTATGCTAACTCTTCGCTCAAGCCGTCGGATAATGGTATTCTCCTTGTAGTACGAAAAATCGATTCCACAGTAATCCCTTAAAATCAGGGTAATTTTCGTGAGCGTATCGAGATCTTTCCCAAGGATGCTCTCCGAAGTTCTGGACTTACGAATAAACGGATGCTCAATGAAGTTTAGCAACGCTTCGGGCATTTTTGATGGTTCCAGAATATAATCAACTAACCCTGTTGCTATGGAACTTCGAGGCATGCCATCGAACTTTGCCGACAGCTCATCCTGAACCATAATCATACCTCCAGCCTCTTTTATTGCACGCGTACCAAGCGTTCCGTCGCTTCCAGTTCCTGAAAGTATAATACCAATGGCATTCTTGCCCTTATCGGCAGCCAACGAGCGAAAGAAAATATCGATGGGCAAATTGAGCCCCTTCTTAGGATTGTAATCCTCCAGAAGCAGCTTATCGTGAAAAATGGAGAGATTTTTTCGGGGAGGAATTAGGTAAATGTTGTTTGGTTGAATAACCATGCCATCGTTGGCAATTTGTATTGGAATGGTTGTATTACGAGCAAGCAGCTCGTCCATTAAACTTTTATAATCGGGCGAAAGGTGCTGTATTACAACAAACACAAGGTTTGTATCGGTGGGCATGGCTTTAAAAAAATCTTGCAATGCCTCAAGACCACCTGCCGATGCGCCAATGGCTATTACAACCTGCTCGTTTTTTGGAGTAGACTTTAACGGTGCTTTAACCTGCGGTTTGCTGCTTTTCATAAAAATTGTTCGTTAAATATTTCACATAATTCCATGCCTGCTATTCTCAAATATAGTTAAATAGTTTCATATGAATATACGTTCAGGTGTTATTGATAATGAAAAAACTCTAAACGTGCTTATTTTATGGAAAAGCCAAGCATAATTAAACGTATGATTAATTATTAAAAAAATTAAGAACAATTTTATAAATCCTAACTTTTTGTATCACAATTTACATTAAAATGGTCATCAATTTCTAGTAAATAGCATTGATAAAAATCAATATTCTAAAAAACATGCATTTAATTGTATTACAGTTATTTGCAAACAAATCAATAAAAGGGGATATATATCACCCTTTGAAAATTGCTAACTACTAACATATTCCCTATTTTTAGTTAGTTTTTTGGTTAATATTATTCTCATTCCAATGAAAAATATTCCCATTACCATACACCAACTTCCGTGTGCAGCCCTTATAACCGATAGTACAGGAAAAATTTTAGATGTCAATAGGAAAACCGAAGAATTGGTTGGGTTTTCATCAAACGATTTAATAGGGAAACCCATTTCAAGCCTTGAATCAAAGGAAACAAAATCGGAAGCAAGAAATATTATCACAAAAATTATCAATGGATCCTCCTCAAAATCGGAGGTTGAAGTAATTACAAAATTAAACGAGAAGCTAACCCTCGAGCTGCGTACTAGCCTCATGAAGGAGGAGAAGGAAATGTTTGTTCTCTTCGAAATTACCAATGTTACCCACTACAAACGAGTTAAGGATGAGCTAAACGAACAACGACGCTTTCAAAAAACGCTCATTCACAACCTACCGGGAATGGTGTACCGATGCCAAAACGACAAGAATTGGACCATGGAGTACATCAGCCACCACTGCATTGAGCTTACCGGCTACAAACCCGAAGATTTTATTGGCAACAATAAAATTGCTTTCAATGATATTATCCACCCTAACCACCGCCAAAGGATTTGGGACAAATGGCAGTCCATACTGGCAGATCACGAAGTTTTCACTGATGAATACCCAATAATTACAGCCAACGGAAAACAGAAATGGGTTTGGGAACAGGGTGTTGGTGTTTACAACTCGAACCTTGAACTCATTGCGCTTGAAGGTATTATTGTTGATATTACCGAGCAGAAGCAAACTCGAGAAACCCTTGAATTCCAAGCTGGCTTACTCGATCAAATTGGCGACCTTATTACCGCAACCGACCTTGAAGGCCGAATAATTTACGTGAACGAAGCCGAAACTAAACTTACCGGAAAAACGAGGGATGAGCTTATTGGTCAGAAAGTTAAAATTTATGGCGAAGATAAATTCAAAGGTGCCACCCAGGAGGAAATTCTAAAAACCACCCTCGAAAAGGGTGAATGGCGAGGCGAAGTTGTTAACTACAACAAGCAGGGAAAACCTGTTACCCTCGATTGCCGAACCTGGGTAGTTTACAACGAGAATCAAGAACCCATTGCATTGTGTGGTATTTCAACCGATATTTCGGAGCGTAAAACTACCGAAAATGCCCTTCGCCAAAGCGAAGAAATGTTCCGCATGTTGGTGGAAAATGCTTTCGACGGAATTTACCTTATGCGCAACCGGCGCTACGAGTATGCAAACCAGCGGTTTATTGATATTACTGGCTACTCGTTCGAAGAACTTACCGACGATAACTTCGATTTCAACATGCTGCTTACGCCCAAAAGCAAACAGCTGGTTGAACAACGCTACCAACAACGACTTGAAGGCAAACCCATTTCGAACCAGTACGAAATTCAAATTAAAACCCCAAAGGGCATTACCCGCGAAGTGGAGGTTAGCACCGTTTCGCTCGGTAGCCAAGGAAACGTTATTGTTCTTGGCATTATGCGCGACATAACCGAGCGAAAACAAACCCAGCTTATAATTCAGGAAAACGAAGAGAAACTTAGACAACAAAACCAGGAGTATCTTGCTATTAACGAAGAACTTATTGAAAGCAACAAACGAATAAAGGAAATTAACACAGAGTTGAGGTCTGCAAAGGAAAGTGCTGAGGAAAGTGAAAAGCTCATGTCGGCATTCCTTGCCAACATGAGCCACGAAATTCGCACACCCATGAATGGAATAATGGGATTCTCCCAGCTTATCCAAAATCCCAACCTCAGTCACAACGAACGAAACGATTTCATTTCAATTATTCAAAACAGCAGCAACCAGCTCCTTTCAATTATCAACGACTTAATCGACATTTCAAAAATTCAGTCGAACCTAATTAAAATTAACCCGGCTCCCGTTAACCTTAACGATTTGCTGCACGAGCAGTTTCTGCTATTCAAACCTAAGGCCGATTCGCTTGGACTTACATTCACATTCTCCAGCGGGCTTCCCGATAACGACTCAATTATTGAAATCGATGCCGACAGGCTAAGGCAGGTAATCACAAACCTACTGGGGAACGCTTTCAAATTCACAAAAAGCGGTTTCGTTAAGTTTGGGTACGTTCCAAAAGCAACCTACCTCCAGTTTTTTGTTGAAGACTCAGGCATTGGCATTCCTCCGGAAATGCGACAAATTATTTTCAACATTTTCCGTCAGGTTGAAACCGATTTATCGCGGCAAACCGGGGGCACAGGACTGGGTTTGTCCATTTCAAAAGCGCTTATTAATAAAATGGGTGGTGAAATTGATGTTGAATCGAGCCCAAGTAACGGTTCAAAATTCATATTTACAGTTCCCTACAACGTTTCTACCGAGAAGAAATACATAACATCTGAATTTATTTCAATTGAAGCAAGAACAGGAAAAAAGAGGATTCTTATTGCTGAGGACAACGAAATTAACTACCTGTACTTCAAACAACTACTAAACCAACTCGATGCCGAATTCAGCTGGGCAACCAATGGGCTCGAGGCGGTTGAGATGGTGAAAAATAACCCTTCATCGTTCGATTTGGTTCTTATGGATATTAAAATGCCAGTGATGGATGGTTACGAGGCTACGCGTAAGATGAAGAAATTCAGAAATGATTTGCCAATTATTGCCCAAACCGCTTACGCATTTGCTTCCGATAGAGAAAAAGCGCTGGAAGCTGGTTGCGACGATTACATATCGAAACCAATCAACCGCGATCGTCTTGTTGAACTGTTAATGAAGTACCTGAAAAGGTAGGTAGCTACTCCTCCTTGTTTGAATTCCTTATTTGCTTCAGCAGGTAGGTTTTAAACTCGTAGTCGGCAAGGTAAAGTTTCATAACCTTCGATGCAGGAAGAACCTCCTTGAACTTCTCGTTAAATTCAATTAGCAAATCCGACTCCTGCTTATGGAAATTGATGTACATGTCGGCGTAGCGTTCAATCTCCTCCTCCGAAAGTTTCTCAATATTCTCGGCACAGAACTGCATGGCAGCACGGCGTTCCTCAATTATTGTATTTTTTCGTTGCCAGTACTCATTGTACACAGGCCAAAATATTTGGGCTTCCTCGGCTGTTAGGTTCAACTTCTCGGTAAAGAAGGCTATTTTCTGCACCTTAATTTGCTCGCTTCTATCCTCATCGTTCTTTTTCGAGCACGAAACCATAAGGCTGGCAACTAGTATAGTTGCAAAAAACCAAGCTAAGGGTGTAAAATATTTTTTCATATCCTAGTATTGTTCCATTAGGGTAACGTAATCAACATTCTCTTCAAGCAGGTACTGAATCATTTCGTCGGTACTGTCGTTTGCAAGCGTATCGTACGGCGACTTGCTCTCCTGAAGGCTGTTTAGCTGCGCTTCATCAAAATCGGCAACGTCAATTCGTACAATTTCAATGAAATCGCCATTGGAAAGGCCATCAACCGGTGGTTTTGGTTGTATGTAGTAGTAGCCTGCAAAGGCTAGAAAAACCAACGCAATAAACCCCGAGGCCAGTGCCAACTGCGCTTTTAGCACTCCAAGGAACGAACGCTCAGGCTCGCCCGATGTAGCTGGGGCATGGGCCAGGCAAAAATCCTGTATGCGAGTAGGCAACTCGTCGAAGTACCCTTCGGGAACCGTGAACGGTGTTTCCTTACCCGCTTCAAAAAAAGTATCGTTGTTACTTTCAAAATCCTTCATCACTGTAAAATCCTTTTCTTTAACTATATGACAAACTCTTAGATTAAGGGTTTAATTGCCCTCAATATATTTTTCAATTTTCTTTACTGCATGGTGAAACGAAGCCTTTAACGCTCCCACCGAAGTTCCCAGAACAACCGACATGTCATCGTACTTCATATCATCGAAGTACTTCATATTAAACACAATACGCTGTTTCTCGGGCAATGTTAACACTGCCTTTTGCAGCTTTACCTGCAGCTCCTCACCATTAATATGCTGATCGCTTTCCAGCGACCGCGAAAGCTGCTGTTCAACGTCAACAAGCGGCATGAAAAGTTTTGTGCGTTTCTTTTTCAGAAATGTGAGCGCCTCGTTGGTTGCAATTCGGTAAAGCCATGTGAAAAGCTGCGAATCCTCGCGGAAACCATCGAGCCCGGTCCAAACTTTCAGGAACGTGTTCTGTATCACATCGTCGGCATCGTCGTGGTGAATAACCATTTTTCGAATATGCCAGTAAATTCGCTCCTGATACTTACGAACGATAAGGTTAAAGGCGTAGCTTCGTGTATCGGCACACCGAAACTTTGCAAGCAGCTCCTTATCGCTCAAATGACTCATATTTATTTTACGAAGAATTACTTACGGAGATAAACCTTCTCTACAGCCTCCAAAATATTTGGCGTATCGAGGCCGTACTTCACCATTAGGTCGTTGGGTTTTCCACTTTCGCCAAAGGTGTCGTTCACTGCAACCATCTCCATGGGCGAAGGATTAAAACGAGCCAGCACTTGGGCTACGCTATCGCCCAGTCCACCGTTCATCATGTGTTCCTCGGCGGTTACCACAGCCCGGGTTTTTGCTACCGAGGTTAGAATGGCTTCCACATCAAGTGGCTTTATGGTGTGAATGTTGATAACTTCAACGCTTATTCCTTTCTTCGAAAGGATTTCGGCAGCCTCCAGCGATTTCCAAACCAAGTGACCCGTTGCAAAAATGGTTACGTCGGTTCCTTCAACCAGCTTTATGGCTTTGCCAATTTCAAAGTTTCCTTCAACTGGCGTGAAGTTGGGCACCGATGGGCGACCAAACCGAAGGTAAACCGGTCCCTCCCACTCTGCTGCTGCCAGCGTTGCCAAGCGTGTTTGGTTGAAGTCGCAGGGGTTAATTACGGTCATGTTCGGAAGCATCTTCATCATGCCAATATCCTCAAGCATCTGGTGAGTTGCTCCGTCCTCGCCTAGGGTTATTCCTGCGTGCGATGCCGCAATTTTTACGTTCTTGTTGGAGTAGGCTAAACTCTGGCGAATTTGATCGTAAACCCTGCCGGTGGCGAACGCGGCAAAAGTTCCGGCAAAAGGAATCATTCCGCTGGTAGCCAATCCGGCCGATACACCAATCATGTTGGCCTCGGCAATTCCGGTTTGGAAGAAACGCTGCGGATTCTCCTCTATGAATTTCTCCATTTTTAGCGAGCCAACCAAATCGGCGCAGAGCGCCACTACTTTGGGGTTAGTTTTTCCCAGCTCGTACAATGCCTGTCCGAAACCCGACCGGGTATCCTTGCTTCCGGTATCAGTATATTTTTCCATCAATTCTGGATTAATTCTGTTAAAATAATATCTTAGCTACGTTGCTGCTGCCTTTCAGCGGCTTCCTTTTTAATTAAACCAAGAATTACAAGCTCGGCTGTGGCGTAGTTTGTTGCCAAAGGAATATTGTTTATATTACACGTTTCTAGCAACTTACGAATATCCTCGTGGTGTTTCTGCACCAGCTTCGAATCGCGAAGGAAGATTACAATGTCAACCTCACTCTTCTCAATCATGTCGGTAATCTGAGTGTACCCTCCCGACTGTCCCGGGCTCATGTGTTTACACGGAATGCCCTGCGATTCAACGAATTCTGCTGTGCGTCCGGTTGCAATCAGGTTTACCCCACGAAGCCATTCGAGCCGCTCGCTCAAAAATTTTACCAGTTCTTGCTTCTTTGCATCGTGAGCAATAATCACAATGTTCTTCATCTCAATTTTGTTTTTATGTTGATTTAAAAATCGCCTTCAGTTTCGGGGAGCTGAGCCATCGCTTTTTCAAACTCCTCCTTATTAGGTGCTTTACCGTGCCACTTATGGGTTCCCACCATAAAATCAACTCCCATTCCCATTTCGGTGCGCATGAGTATGGCAACTGGCCTACCCTTTCCTGTTGCATTTTTGGCTTCGGCCATCACTTTCAGAATATCCTCCATTTTGTTGCCCTGCATTTCAAGCACATGCCAGCCGAATGCTTCCCACTTGGCTTTTAGATCGCCCATGGGAATTACCTTATCAACCGGGCCATCAATTTGTTGCCCGTTATAATCGATGGTTGCAATTAAATTATCGATTTTGCGGGCCACCGCAAACATGGCGGCTTCCCAAATTTGGCCTTCCTGTAGCTCGCCATCGCCGTGTAGCGTGTAAACCAGGTGCTTGTCGCCGTTCAGCTTCTTTGCCAATGCAGCACCGCAAGCTACTGAGAGTCCTTGTCCTAGCGAACCTGAAGCAATACGAATGCCGGGTAAATGTTCGGCTGTAGCCGGATGTCCCTGCAAACGTGAATCGATTAGCCTGAAGGTTGAAAGTTCCTTAACCGGGAAAAACCCTCGGCGAGCCAGCGCGCTGTACCACACAGCCGAAAGGTGACCGTTAGAGAGGAAGAACATATCCTCACCTTCGCCCTCCATGGTAAACTTTTCGGGGTTAAGTTCCAGCACGTTGAAGTACATTGCCGTAAAGAAATCGGCGCAACCTAACGCTCCGCCGGGATGGCCGCTTGAGGGTGCGTACACCATGCGAACAACATCGCGCCGTACCTGCGCAGCTATCGATTTAAGTTTTTCTATATCAGCCATAAACAAATGATTCGTTTCGTTTTTTTGAAAATTCCGCACAAAGGTAACCAATTTTTAGCAAAAGCGTAGGGTGGTTTGCATCATCTTTTAGGTTTGCAAAGTTATGTGGTTAACCTCCCTTTTGATGCACAATAGAACTAAAAATTTCAAACAAACAACACTTTAGCTGATCAAGCTTATTTCATAGTTTTCAATTTCGATAATGGCTGGGGTGAATTTTGCGCTGGGGATTGAACTGAACCCCGATAACTATTTTGGGTACTTTCCGCCGATATACATTATCGCCAAACCCGAATAGCTCCCTAGTCGAGGAACAACCCAGTGTGTATCCTTTTTGTTGGCTACTTGGCTTAAATTATCTGAAAAGTCTTAAATAGTTTTCAAATACATACACTCTTCCTCGCTGACTTCCTGTTACTTCTTT
>CAZLXF010000095.1:0-1627 GCA_964563065.1 uncultured Rikenellaceae bacterium
TTAAGCTTGCTTTTAAAGAGTTGCTGAGCCTAAAAGTGAACCCAACATACTTTGCTTTCGATTCGTTAAAAGTTAGTACACAAAATCTATCTCAAATATTTCAGCAAAAATCAAGTATAACTAGTATAACGAATTATTCTAAAGCTGAACCCAATAGAAAAGGTGGTTTCAACGTTTCGGCAACCTCAAAAATTTTTCGCGCATTAATAGGTGTTTCAACAGCAAACTATAACCTAAAAAACATACAAGTAGTTCACACCGATTCGCTTCAACAGATAAAAATTACATCACCTTCAATAAGAAGCTATAACGGGAACCTAGTTGCGGAGGTTTTAGTTTCAGAAGATTCGTTAACATATAAGTACAATATCTCCGGAACCACAAACAAACAGAACGGGTCATTATCTGTAAACATTCATCATCCAACCGGACAACAAGTAAAAATACCTGTTTTTGAAAAACTACTTGGGTTAACATCTTCCTTTGAGATTCTTAAGCTCTCGTTTTACACCAAACACATTACAAACGACAGTATTTATTTTTCAGGTTCATCGAGTATAAAAAAACTTTTTGTCAATCACCAATATCTTTCCGAATCGGAAATTCTTATTGATAGCGGTGAATTCCATTTTGGTTTGGCAATAGCTAACTCGTTGATAAAACTTGATACAATCAGCTTCGTAAAGATTAACAAGTTGAAATTCCCATTTTCAATGGCCATTGCTTACGATACAAGCTACAAAGCAAGCATTACAGGTTCAACTGGCAGTATTGAAGCAGCAACCCTTTTTCAATCGCTGCCTAAAGGGTTGTTAAGCACGCTGGAAGGCATAAAGGTTGAAGGAAATGTTTGTTTTGATTTGCAATCGGAAATTGATTTTTCGCAGCCCGATAGCCTTCAATTTTTTGCCAGCCTTACTCCTATCGATTTTAGAATTATATCGTTCGGCAATACAAACTTCAATCTACTTAACGACACTCTGGTGCATACTGTTTACGTAAACGATACGCTTAACAAAGACATTTGTTTAAAACCCGAAAGTAAATTTTTTAAACCCATCGATTCAATTTCTCCACACCTAAAGAATGCTGTTATTGTTGCTGAAGATGGTGGTTTCTACCATCACAAAGGGTTCGATGCTGAGGGTTTTAGGTACGCACTGGCACAAAATATCAAACAAAAGCGAATGGCTCGTGGTGGAAGTACAATAACAATGCAGCTTGTAAAAAATTTGTACCTTAACCAAAGTAAGAATCTTATTCGAAAAGCAGAAGAGGCTCTCATTGTGTGGCTTATTGAAACCCAACGTATTGTAGAAAAAAACAGAATTCTAGAAATTTATCTAAATATTATTGAGTGGGGACCCTGCATAAATGGAGCAACAGAAGCCTCGGAGTTTTACTTCAATGAAGAACCTGATATGCTGAAACTTAATGAGGCTATTTTTCTTGCCAGCATTATTCCCAAACCGAACCTTTTTTACCAAAGCTTCGACTCTGTAGGAAACCTAAAACCATTTATGGCCGATTACTACAACTTCGTTGCAGGAAAAATGCTTGAAAGAGAAATGATTACACAGGGCGAATTCGACAGTCTTGTTCCAAACGTTAAGCTAAAAGGCCGAGT
>CAZLXF010000095.1:1727-11732 GCA_964563065.1 uncultured Rikenellaceae bacterium
AAAATCTGTTGAAGCATTTGAGCGTTTGCTAATTATTATGGATGAACTGCGCGAGAAATGCCCTTGGGACAAGAAGCAAACCTTCGAAAGCATTCGTAATTTAACCATTGAAGAAACCTACGAGCTGGCCGATGCCATACTCGATAAGGATATGGAAAACATTAAGAAGGAATTGGGCGACCTGATGCTTCACCTAGTATTCTACTCAAAAATTGGTTCAGAACAAAATGCATTCAACGTAACCGATGTAATTAATAATATTTGCGAGAAGCTAATTTATCGTCATCCACATGTATTTGGAAATGTAGAAGTTGAAAATTCAAGGGAAGTTGAACACAACTGGGAGCAACTGAAGATTAAAGAGAAGAACGGAAATAAAACGGTGCTTTCGGGTGTGCCTAAATCGCTCCCAGCGCTTGTTAAAGCGCATAGAATTCAGGAAAAGGTTAGTGCCGTTGGTTTCGACTGGGAAAAACCCTCACAAATTTGGGATAAGGTTGAAGAGGAGATGAACGAGCTGAAGAGCGAAATTAAAACCGGCAATTTCGAAAAAATTGAGAACGAGTTCGGCGATCTTTTCTTCTCATTGGTTAACGCTGCCCGTTTATACAACGTTGAACCCGAAACTGCACTGGAACGAACCAACAAAAAATTTATTAAGCGTTTTAACTTCCTCGAAAGCAAAACCATTACTAAAGGACAATCGCTCAAAAACCTGAGCCTCGACGAAATGAACGTTTACTGGGAACAGTCTAAGGAGTTCGACAACAAATAGTTCGATTTTGCAATGCTGCAATATCTCACAAAACGTTTTCTGTATAGCATCCTAATTATTTGGGGCGTTGTAACGTTAGTTTTCACACTCTTCAATCTTGTTCCTGGCGATCCTGCTCGAATGGTAATGGGGCAGCGAACCGATGAAGCATCGCTCGAAGCCGTAAGGCGCGACCTAGGGCTCAACAAGCCAGTTTTTTATCAGTATTTGAAATACATAAACGATATTTCTCCGGTTTCAATCCACAATCCACAATCAAAGGGCAGTTACATTTACCTCGATGAGAAGGTTTATCGCGTAGCGTTAAAAATTAAGTTAACAAAATCGAGGTGTTTGGTGCTGAAGGCACCATACTTGCGGCGCTCATTCCAGAGTGGAAAATCGATCTCCGAAATTATTGGCGAAACCCTTCCTAACACTTTTATTCTTGCGCTAACATCAATGGTTTTTGCCACAATTCTTGGAATTGGTTTTGGTGTACTTGCAGCCTTAACCAAGGATGGCTGGCTCGATAGGACTCTACTTGTTCTTTCTGCATTCGGTATGAGTATTCCATCATTCTTTGCAGCAATCCTTTTTGGTTGGCTCTTTGCTTACATTCTTGGCGATTTTACCGGATTAAACCTAACGGGAAACCTTTGGGAAGTTGATGATTTTGGGGAAGGAATGCGGCTAGAACTCAAGAACCTCATTCTTCCTGCATTCACTCTCGGAATTCGCCCTCTCGCTGTGGTTACACAGCTAGCCCGCAGCTCCATGCTCGAAACCCTTTCACAGGATTATATAAGAACAGCAAAAGCTAAAGGGCTAACCTTTTCGAAGGTAATTTGGAATCATGCGCTCAAAAACTCAATGAACCCTGTAGTTTCTGCCATTTCTGGTTGGTTCGCATCGTTAATGGCTGGAGTTATTTTTATTGAGTACATTTTTGGATGGAAAGGACTTGGCTACGTTATGGTTAACGCGCTTAATAGCTACGATGTTCCGTTGGTTCTTGGTTCGGTAATCACTATTTCCGTAGTTTTTGTGGCAATTAACTTGTTAGTTGATATAACCTACGGTTTCCTCGACCCAAGAATACGTATTTCGTAAACCAATTCTTACATATTTTTTTTACCTTTGGAATTAAGATGAACTGATGATAACAATCAGGCTCAATCAACAATTCAATCATTCAACCAAACATACCATGAGAAAACAAATTGTAGCAGGAAACTGGAAGATGAACACCTCGCTCGAAGAGGGAAAAAAACTTGCGGAGCAAGTAAAATCAATACTTGAGGAGGTTCCAAACAATGTTGAACTTGTTGTTATACCTCCATTCACACACATTGCCGAAATTGCAAAAATCTCGCAGAAAAGTTCGCTTAAAGTTGGAAGCCAAAACTGCGCTGCGTGGGATAAGGGTGCCTATACCGGAGAAATTTCGGCCAGCATGATATCAAGCACCGGTGCAACCCATGTAATAATTGGTCACTCCGAACGCAGGGAGTACTTTGCCGAATCGAACGAAACCTTGCTCACAAAAGTGAATCTGGTTCTTCAAAACAACCTCACTCCCATTTTTTGCTGCGGCGAGAAGTTGAACGAAAGGGAATCGAACATCCACTTCAAGGTTGTTGAAGAACAAATTGATCAAACCATTCTTTTGCTTAGTAAGGATGAAATTCAAAAGGTTGTAATTGCCTACGAACCTGTTTGGGCCATTGGTACAGGCCGCACGGCCTCGCCCGAACAAGCGCAAGAAATGCATGCATTTATTCGTAGCATTGTTGAGAAGAAGTTTGGTGAAGAAATTGCAAATAGCATTAGCATTCTTTACGGTGGAAGCTGCAAACCCAGCAACGCACAAGAAATTTTTTCTAATCCCGATGTTGACGGCGGCTTAATTGGAGGCGCTTCGCTTGTTGCCAACGATTTTATTGCTATCGCAAAATCATTCCCATCGTAGTATGAGATATACGGAAATTAGCATTTCATTAAGTCCTCGAAATGAGCAATTTTCTGAGATCCTGATAGCCAACCTTGCCGAAATTGGTTACGAAAGTTTCTCTGAAACCGACAACGCACTGCTCGCATACATCCCCGAAAAAGATTTCGATTTTGTTCGGGCAAAAACAGTAATTAATAGAGTTGCAACCGGAAATTTCAACGTTGAACTTTCCCACAAAGTTTTCGAGGATAAAAACTGGAACGCTCTTTGGGAATCGAACTTTGAACCAATTACTGTTGAAAACTTTTGCCGTGTTCGTGCTCCATTTCACTCACCGAACAACCAATGCAACCTCGAAATTGTTATTGAACCAAAAATGTCGTTCGGTACTGGTCACCACCAAACTACATGGCTAATGGTTCGGGAACTTTTCAGCATTGATTTGAAAGGCAAAACGGTTCTCGACATGGGCTGTGGAACTGGAATCCTCGCCATTGTTGCCGAAAAACTTGGCGCAGCCAAAATTCTGGCAATCGATATCGACGAGTGGGCAACCAGTAATACTGCCGAAAACATTGAAGCTAATACTTGTAAAAAAATTGCTGTTGAGCTGGGCGATGTACAGAAAATTTTCAACAAAAGTTTTGACATTATTCTGGCAAACATCAACCTGAATGTTCTGCTTAAAGACATGTTGCAGTATTATAAACACCTCAATAACAATGGTTTAATTTTAATAAGCGGAATCCTTAAAACCGATATCGAAACCATAACCGAAGCAGCAACAAAAGTTGGATTTGAAACCGTTAACGTTAATACTCGTAACGATTGGGTTATGATTAAATTTGTGAAGAAATAGTTTTATCTTTCCAAAAAAAAGAGAGTATGAGCATCAAATTCCGTGTTCCCGGTTACGTTCATCTAGTGGTATTTACGCTAGTTTTGATTTTCATATTAACAAAATCGCCCTCGGCAGCCGATCAGGAAATTGAAAGTTTTTCTGACGACCCCACGCAATTTCCCGTGGAGTTGATGCTGATTTTAAAGGATCAAATGTTGCCCGAGGAAGAGTTCGATTTAAGAGGATTCACCATTTTCTGGAACTCCGATTCGCTAACCATCGATCAAAAGAATGAAATTATTGCCATCTCGAATGGGATGCTCAAAAAAACGGTTACAAGCAAAAAACATTTCATCACATACGTTCAAATAATTATTCGCCTACCCAGAAATCTAGTTCTTGAACGCGAGTATATTAATTGGAGTGTAGGCCTTAAAAAGTACGTTACCGATCCAAAAGTTAGCATCGGTTGGATCAGTAATTTCTTGTCGAATTCGCTTGCACTTTTCAACAATAACACCATAACAATCAATCAATCTTTCCTTTGGAAAGGAAGCAACAACCACTTTAAGTTCGAACTCGCAAAGGATTCAACGCTTTATCTTACATTCGATAACACCGATTTAATTTGTAAAACAGAAAACGACTCCATTGCCATTTTAGGTACTGAAGGAAAATACGACCCAGTTGCCAACACTTGGAAAGGAAAGGGCGGAAAGGTAACTTGGATTCGCAGCCATCTTCCTGTTAACGAAATATTTGCCACCCTAACAAGCTACTCAATCGATTTAAATAAAAACGATTACGAGGCCGACTCGGTTTGGTTTACAAATAGCGACTACTTCAAGGAACCTGTTCAGGGACGAATAATTGATAAAATTGTTCGAAATAAAAAACCAGAGAATATTCCCTACCCCGAATTTAGAACCTACGGCCAACGATACCGAATTGTTGACCTTTTCAAAAATGTTGACTACGACGGCGGTTACTACATGATGGGGGCTCAACTTATTGGTAGCGGAACCCAAGAAAACCCAGCACGGTTTGAAATCAAACGCAACGGTTCTGAGTTCGTACGAATCGAATCGAGAACCTACATTTTTCGGCGTCAACTTATCATTTCAAACGATGCATCGGTTCGTGTAAAAATTGAGAACGATTCGCTATACCACACTGGATTAGGCTTTTCGTACAACGATAAGGACAGAATGCTTACATTATCGCCAACCGACTTCCTAACTACTCAAAGTCCAATTTCAAGCACATACCACAACTTCTCAATAAATTTCGGGCAAATTAGATGGCAAATCGACGACGACGAAATGGTGTTTGGCCCGCCAATTGGATCATCGCTGGGACGTGCAACATTCGAGTCGAACAACTTCTTTAACGAGGAAACATTCGACCAACTGATGGGTTTCGATGAGCAGCACCCACTTTTTGCTGTCGCAAATTTTACCATAAAAATAAAATCGAGAACATTCCAAGCCCCCGATTTTGCAGTTTACATGCGCAAGTCGGTTGAGCAAACCCGCATTCAGCTAATGCGGCTCGCCATGATGGGTTACATTTACTACGATGCCGAAACCGCAACCGCACAGGCACTACCAAAACTTTACGATGCCATAAAAGCCAGGGACAAACGAATTGACTACGACGTAATTCGCTTCAGCTCATCTACTAGCGATAAAGTTCCCAACGCCGTTCTTAACCTCGATTCCTACGAAATGGCAATTAACGGAGTTGAAAATATTTCAGTTAGCGACTCACAAAACGTATACATTCACCCTGCAATGCGAAGGGTTATTCTTAAAAAAAATCGCGACTTTGCATTCGACGGAATGGTTCGTGCGGGTCTTTTCACTTTCTTTGGAAAGGATTTTAACTTCGATTACGCTAACTTCAGCTTCGAACTTGCTTCCATCGACTCACTTAAACTCGATTACCAGACGGCAAATTTCGACTTTTACGGGCGCAATGTACTTAACAGCGTTACCAGTACCCTCGAAAATATTACAGGTGAAATTCTTATCGATAAGCCGTTCAATAAATCGGGTTTAATAAAAAACCCCGACTATCCTATCTTTAAAAGTACCAAGAACTCATTCGTTTACTACGACGACCAAACTATTCACAACGGAGTTTACAACCGCGAAAACTTCTACTTTGAAATTTATCCGTTCACCTTTAAAAATATTAACAACTTCGACCAGAAGGATATGAACTTCCTGGGAATTCTATATTCTGCCGATATTTTTGCTCCCATTGAAGATTCCCTCGTTCTTCGCCCCGACAACTCGCTAGGTTTCATTCGCAACATGCCCGAAGATGGAATGCCCATTTACCAAGGTAAAGGACGATTCTTTAACCAAATCGATTTAAGTAACGAAGGTTTACGTGGAGTTGGTGAACTTACCTACATTACATCGCGCACTAAGTCAGATAATCTCTACTTTTTCCCCGATTCTACCGGAACGCTGGCTACCGAATTCACCATTGGTTACCAAGATTCAGGAATTGAATACCCCGAAGTACTTGGGAAAAAACATATTGTAAAATGGAAACCTTACAAGGATATTCTCTACGCTTTTAAGGGCGATACTCCTTTTGAAGTTTTTTCAAACAATGCAAAACTATACGGCGATTTAACTTTACAACCGCTAGGGCTAACCGGTAATGGAATGATTGACCTGTACAAAGGACGCTTAAAATCAGATTTGTACGAGTTTAATGCGCTAACCTTTAAATCGGAGAAAACGTACCTCGAACTCGATGTTCCATCGATGAACGAACCCGCATTTGTAGCCGATATGTTGAAAGCATTTGTAGATATGGACGCTCGCAAGGGAGAATTTCGAAAAATTAACGAGAGTATATTTGCTCATTTCGAGCCACTTATGTACAAATCGCACATGGATATGTTCACCTGGATGATGGATAAAAACGAGCTTACCATTGAAACTCAAGCATACCAGGAAGCCATGGAATTCGATAAATTCTACGTTCGTGGAATGGTTGATAGAGACAGCGTTCCTCCCGGCTCGCTATTCTACTCAATTCATAATGAGGAAGATTCATTATACTTCTTCGCTCCAAGAGCAAAATACAACCTCGAAAGTTCGAACCTAAAAGCCGATTCGGTTCGCTACATTGTTGTGGCCGACGCAATTATTCAACCCCACAAACAGAAGGTTGAAGTTGAAGCTAAAAAACGAATGCTTCCTCTCAAAAAATCGGTTATTACTGCAAACTACACCAACAAGTATCACAGAATTTACGATGCAAACCTAACTATTCCAAGTAGAAGCAGATATTACGCAAATGGCTTAATCGACTATGTTGATGAGAACGATTCCATTCAAACCATTCCACTGAAAGACATTAAAGTAAACTCCGAAGGAAATACCATTGCAAACACCTCAGTAACTGAACCCGATAGTTTTAAACTTAGCCCAAACTTTGCTTACGCAGGACAGGTTGATTTACTTGCAACCAATGAGTTTTGGACTTTCAACGGTGGTACTAAACCATTGCATTCCTGCGAACAGGTAAAATCGAGCTGGTTAAAGTTTAAAACCGAAATAAATCCAAAGGAAATTTTTATTCCTATTTCCGAACAACCTGTAAACACTAACCTTGTTTACCTAATGAGCGGAAGCGTTATTAACTCCGATTCCACTCACTTATACCCGGCTCTTGTTTCAGGTAGGAAAGAGTATCAGGACAAATCGTTGATTGCAGCTAGCGGTTACCTACACTTCAGCAGAAACAACAATAGGTTCATGATTGGCTCCAAGGAAAAGATTCAAAATCCGGATACAACCGGGAACCTGATAAGTTTGGCCAAGGATTTCTGCATGGTTTTTAGCGATGGAACGCTTAACTTCCCTGTTAATTTGGGACAAATTAAAAACACAACCATTGGTGGCCTCATCCACAAAGTTGAGGACAGCACCCTAACAATGGACGTAATTCAATCGCTCGATTTTCACTTTAACCAAATTTCCCTTCAGGCAATGGCCACCGATCTTTTAAGTCAGGGGCTTCCTTCGGTTGATTTGAACAGGAAAGTATATACCAAAGCACTCTTCGAACGAGTTGAACCCAATGCGGCTCAAACAGCAATTAACCAAATTAAATTATTTGGGGCTATGAGTGAAATTCCAAAAGGTTTTGAAAGTACAATCACTTTCTCCGACCTAAAAATGAAGTGGGATCCAAACAATCGCTCATTCGTTTCCTACGGAAAAATTGGCATTGGAACCCTTGGCGGCGTGCAGGTTAACAAACGTGTCGACGGATTTATTGAAATTTTGAAACGTGGAAGCGGCGACTGGCTTATGATGTATTTCCAACTTTCACCCGATAAGTACTACTACTTTTACTACAACCGCGGTTCAATGCAGGTTTCATCGCATAACACTGCCTTTACAGAACCAATTAAGCAGATGAAATCTAGGGATAGGAAGGTAAAAGTAAAACCCGGACAAATTCCGTTTAACTTCGTTGTTGGAACACGACGCGAACTTGCACGAGTGAGGGAAAGATACGCAGAACTTACAGGAACTGCTCCCGCTGGAAGTCCAACTGAAGATGTTGGCGACAGCGATGAAGAATAGTATTATTTGTTAGTGTTTTGGAAGTTCAAGCACTTCAAGGTTTTTAATACTATTTTCCTCAATCTCAAAACGAACGGCAGTTCTTACCTGGTGAAACCCACTTCTTCCGGCTGCACCGGGATTAATATGGAGCATATTATACTTCTTGTCGAAAATCACTTTTAGAATATGCGAATGGCCACAAATAAAAAGTGTTGGAGGATTTTCCTTAAAAATTTCACGAACGGTACGTTCGTATTTCCCGGGGTAACCACCAATATGAGTAATTAGCACATCCACCTCTTCGCAATGAAACCGTTGAAACTGTGGATATTTATTACGTACCTTCGAATCATCAATATTCCCGTGAACAGCTTTAAATGGTTTTAACGATGAAATTTCTTCGGCAATTTCAATGCTGCCAATATCTCCGGCATGCCAAATCTCATCGCAACTGGCGAAAAAGTTTGCCAACCTTTCGTCCCAATGCCCATGTGTATCGCTTAAAACACCTATTCGTTTCATGTTTCGTTGGTATTTGCTAACTTTGCATAAAACACAAAGGTAAATGCAAATTTTTTATATTCCTGAAATTTCAGGTAGTTCCGTTACTCTTTCCGAGGAGGAATCGAAACACTGCATTCGTGTTTTGCGAATGGTGCAAGACGATAAGTTAAATATTGTTGATGGAAAAGGGAACTTTTTCACGTGTTCGATTGTAGATCCCCATCCGAAACGATGCGTTGTTTCCGTGTTACGGAAAGAAGAAAATTTCGGTAACCGAAGTTTTTACCTTCACATGGCGGTTGCGCCAACCAAAAATATCGATCGTTTCGAGTGGTTTCTCGAAAAAGCAACTGAGATTGGTGTTGATGAAATTACGCCAATTCTTTGCGAACATTCCGAGAGGAAAGCCGTAAATATGGATCGACTTGAACGGGTGCTGGTAGCAGCCATGAAACAATCGGTTAAAGCTTTTCTTCCTAAGCTAAACCCAATTACTCCAATATCACATCTTCTATCAAACAGCAGACAACAAATAAAACTTATTGCATACTGTGGCGAATACTCGAGTCCTCATGCCAAAAATTTTATCGCTAAAAATAGTAGCGTTCTATTTTTAATTGGCCCCGAGGGCGATTTTTCGACCAATGAAGTTGTGGAAGCAAAAAGCAACGGATTCACCGAAGTAGGACTTGGGGCTGCCCGACTTAGAACCGAAACTGCTGCAGTTGTTGCCTGTACTATTGCCAATCTGGCAAACGAACCCTAAAGTTCACCCTTCTTTTTATGGGTTAAAATGTAAATTATTGGAAGGATTCCAATGGTATTAAATATTCCAATGCACACAAACCACGCCAACTGATTGTTTTGCGCCGATCGCCAAAGTGCAATGAGTTTCCAAACCATCTCCCATAGTGCTAAAATTATTATTGCAGCAAAAAACCAAGGTGTTCCTATAAATTCCATTATTACAATAGTTTAGTTAGTAAAAAAGTCTAAAAAGTTAAGAACACTACTCGATGGAATCTGGTAGAATTCAGTATACTTACATTTTGTACATGTGAATGTACTAAACTTCCTGTTCTGAATATTGAACAGTTTAGTTAGCGTTCCTCCGGTCATATGAGCTTCGCTTAACTCAAATTCCCTACAACCACATTTTGGGCATGGTTGTTTCGAGTGTACAATGTTCATTTACGTAGTTATGTTTAGTTAACATTAGGGTTCGGTTTCTGCTTTTTCATGCGTCCTGCTTTCTTTAATGCTTGTTCTATAATCCATTCAATCTGACCATTTATGCTACGGAACTCATCGGACGACCACTTTTCCAGCGCCTCCAACTTTTCCGGATCAA
>CAZLXF010000096.1:0-9656 GCA_964563065.1 uncultured Rikenellaceae bacterium
TGCATTCATGGCATTTAACCCTGCCGCTACCGATCCTGCAATAGATGGTGATTATCCCGCTCAGGATGGTTCGAAATATGCTGTAGCAATTCAATACTCCGGTAAAGATGACAACAAATGGTTAATTTCTCCTCAAATGATGGGTACTTCAACCTCTATGCTTTCATTCTATGCTATGTCATATACACATAACTATGGCGCTGAGCGCATCAAGGTTCTTATTTCAACAACCGACAACGATCCTACCAGCTTCTCAAAAATTTCTGAAGATGATTATATTGAAGTTCCAACCGATTGGACTAAGTTTGAATTTGACCTAAGCGACTACGATGGACAGGAAATATACTTCGCTATCCACTACGTTTCTTACGATGCTTTCATATTCATGCTTGATAATATTCAGGTTACTGCAGACGGTGGATCTGAAGAACTTATCTACACTGCAACCGTTGCTGTTGAAGCTGGCGATATTGAGTACAAGTATTTCATTAACGCTGGTTGGGAAGGTGGCGAATGGGAAGGTGGTGCTAACCGTACTGCAACCATTTCTGCTGATGTAACTCTTGATGATGTTTGGGGTGACCAACCACAGGATGTTGACACCGAGACCTTAAACAATGCAACCAACGTATATCCTAACCCAGCAACCGACGTGCTAACCGTTAGCCACAATAGCCGCATCAGCGGAATTAGGGTATTCGACGTAACTGGCCGCATGATGTACAATGCTGAGGTTAGCAACCTCAATACCACCACCGTTGACGTAAGCCGTTTCAACGAGGGCGTTTACATTCTTCAGGTGGTTACCAACGAAGGTATTGCCAACAAGAAGTTTGTTGTAAGGAAGTAAAACTTTCCTTAACCCATATAAAAAAAGAACCGTGGCAACCCCACGGTTCTTTTTTTTAGATTTTTTAAGATTCAATTTACCAAACAACCATTTACCTTACACAGATTATTCCTATCTTGCGATGTTTTTTACGTATATAAACCAATAATACACAAAGAAATGATATTCAGAGCAAAATCAGTTTTTAGTTACACGTTAATATGTTTACTTTTTGCTTCAGCAATAAGTGTAAAATCGCAAGAATCAACACTTATATCAAATATTGCCAATGTAAAAGTTAAGAACCACCAACAAGTTAGTAACGAGGAAGTTCGTCTTTGCTGGGACGATAGCATTTTTTATAATTCCGTTGGCTTAACCAACGGTGGTGCATTCACTTCCGCAATTCGCTTTGATACTGATACTCTAGCCTTCTACCAATCCTATCGAATAAAACAGATTGATATTTATTTTAACGAATCGCCATCAGCAGCAAACATAAAAATTTGGCAGGGTAATAGCCAGAGTAACTTACAAGAAAAAGTTAGCTTTACTTACAATCCCCAACCCGAAAGCTGGAACGAAATAACTCTAGATAATCCTTTCACGATAGATAACACACAAGAACTATGGGTGGGAGTTTCCTATGAATCCGAAGCTGGAGTTAAACCAGCAGGTACCGATACCCTCACAAACGCTGAGGGATATGGGAACATGATAAAAATTGGCGATAACGAATGGACTACCCTCGCAACATACCACATTAAGGGCGATTGGAATATTCAGGTTATTATTGAAGAAATAGTTATTGAAGGATTTACCGTTAACTTCAACCTCGATATGAGTAACGCAACGTTTGGTGATGAAAGCGAAACTTTCGATCCACGAAACCATAAGGTTTATATAAGCGGAAGTATGAATGAATGGGCGACACCCGGTTCCGATGATAATTTTGAAATGAAGTTGAAGTATAATGATCAGGAAGAAGGAGAAATATCAACCACCCTTTTTGAATCGTGGGAGAACTACTTTGAATTTACTCAAGACATTTCTCCCTGGGTTACTTTAATAGCAAACGACAGCACAGATACATGGCAGTTTGAAGGGTTCAACTTCACCGGCGAGGGCTCGCCGTTCTCGTTTATGGTTTTTAACCCCGATTCTACAAAGCCATCAATAGTTGACAGTTACCCTGCATATTCAGGTGAAAAGTATTTAATTGCAGTTCAATCAATTGAACCAAACGACGATAAGTGGCTTATTTCGCCACAACTTTTGGGAACGCAAACCAGCAAGCTAAGTTTCTTTGCCAAATCGATTAGCGATGTTTATGGAGCAGAACGAATTCAGGTGTTGATTTCAACAACTAACACCGAACTTGCAAGTTTCTCAATAATCTCTGAAGGCGACTATATTGAAGTCCCAACCGAATGGACAATGTTTGAATTCGACCTGAGCGAATACATTGATCAACCCTACTACTTTGCCATCAGATACGTATCGGAAGATGCACAGATGCTTATGATAGATGACATAGAAGTATCGGGAGAGCAAACCATACCCGATGAGTGGATATACAATTTCACCCTTTACCATGAAGGTTTTCTTGATTATAAATACTACGTGGTTAAGGATGAGCCTACTACCGATTTTGCCGAATGGCTCGAAACCGAATACAGAACTATCAACATCCTGTCAAATAGAACTATAAACGATATTTGGGGAGTACCAACCAGCACAAATCCGATAGATAGTGAGTTAAGTTATAAGGTTTATCCCAACCCAACATCTGACTTAATTTATATTGAAAGTTCTGAGATTATTAGAGAAATTCAACTTGTAGATATTTCTGGAAGAATTGTAAAGACTTTTATAAACTTGAATAATGTGAATTACTCAGTAAATGTAAATGACTTAAATGAAGGAGTATATATTCTTTCACTTAAAACTAAAGGGAAAATTCAAAATGCTAAAATTATTATAAAGAAATAGTTAAAGTGTTATAGACAAAAGAAATCCCGGTTAGTTTGTTAGCCGGGATTTTTATTTAAAAAAAAGTTGGTTAAAATGCTACTAGTCCTATAACATTTACATATTATCAAAATGTGGTAAACAAGCAATTAATTGTTTTATTGCTTTGTTAACATAGCCGTTAAACGAATAGAAAAATTGTTGGTGAATGTAAACCTAAAACTAGAATACATAAAGTAAGTGTTTTTGCAAAATTATCATTTGTGATGCATTAAAAATAAGTTTTGGAGTATCACCTAATCTTCTCAACAAAATCAGTAACAAAGGGTATAGTATCCTTTTACAACCAAAGCCTACAAAATATCTACACAGAAATATTTAAAGGGGGCATTGCAGAAGTTATACGAAAAATTACCTATTCTCAATAAAGCATCAAAAACACTTACGAGGATACTATTATAAACAGTAAGGGGAGCTAAAAGCTCCCCCTATTTTTCTGTTTTAAAATTCATAAGATCTCTAAGTTAGGTTGCTCCTCAAAAGAGCCACTCTCCTATTTGACCTTATATGTGTATTTGCAACGTGTAAAAACACCAACTTTATTGGTGAAATTAACGTTATTAATCAGTTACACCATCTTTTAAATCTGGGTTCTGGCCAGCAACAGGTAAAGCACCACCTTCGTTCTGGATAATACCAGCATTTGTGTTAACCTCAGCTTGAGGAACGCGATTCAACAACCATCCATCATTTGAAGCCAAGTTAAACTCAAAGATAACGGGAACATTAGAAGGTTTTGAAGGGTTAAAGCGAACCACATTTTTGCCTAAACGCATTATGTCAGACATTGCAAAACCTTCTCCCCAAAGTTCAACACGACGTTGGAACCATACTTCATCACGAAATGCACGAGGAGAAGCATTTGGATCGTAACTTGGATCTCTGTGGTTAGCAACAAATTCTTGAAGAATTGACTTACCTTGAGCTTCATTGATCATACCAGTTGCTTCTGCTTTAATAAGTATCATTTCCTCAGCACGCATTAAACTCCAGTCACCAGCGTTAATGGTACTACCTGGGCCACCATACTGTCCAAACTTAAGTTGGGTATAAGGGAACCAAGTAGCAATTCCATCAACTCCTGAAGCAGGTATTTCATTGCCAGTGAAGTCGCCCCAAGTTACAGTTGCAAGGTTTGGTGATTCAAGGTTTTCATCAACCCACCATCCTTTTCTAACGTCTGTAGCAGGAATAAGATCCCAAAGCATCTTGTTAATTGTTTTATAGCATTGTACCGCTGTAGTGTAACCATAACCTGTAAATGAACCTAACTTTGAAGGCCAGGTTGCAAGCGCATCAGGTACGTTTGCAGGGTCAATCATAATAGCCCAAATCCAGTTAGGATCCGCTGCAGTTACAAAAGTAGGTTTTGAAACATCATCACGTGAATAAGGTGTGTAACCTGCCAAAGCCATGTCGGCATCACTTGCAGCTTCTGTCCAGTTTTCCATATACAGGTTTGCGCGTGCACGAAGTCCATAGGCTACTTGCTGATCAATTTGTCCTTTTGAAGTACGAGTAAACCCATCTAACAATTCAATAGCTTTAGTTAAATCGGATATTATTAGCTCGTAAACCTCACTTTGTGGTGCTCTTGGATTCGTAGATACATCGCCAGTCATATCCCAGGTTACAATTGGTACTGATGGTTGAGCCTCGTTACCTTTGTACTTAAACTGGAAATAGGGAGCCAAGTTTAGGTAATCAAATGCCCTAATGGCATATGCTTGACCCATATAGTACTTCAAGGTTTGGTTGTCAGTTTCAACAGGAATTGCAGCAAGAATATCGTTTGCAAGTTTCATCTGCTTATAGAACAAACTCCAACGCATGTTTGGATTAGCGTAGGTATAGGTTCTATCCTCATAAGAACTACATGTAGAATACCAGTTGTAGTTGCTCTCATCAGTAATAAAATCAGGGCCATTTGCCTCCCACGAGATACAAACTGAAGGATACCCAAAATCATCAGCACGTCCTGAACCGCTACCGTATATTACATACTGTTTTCCAAGTACAGAATACATACCAGCAATATCAGCAGACAATCTATCGGGAATTGACTCTACAATATCCTGCTTTTGTTCCGAAGTGAAAACTCCACTTTCAGGAAAGGTATCCAAATCGGTACAAGAATAAAAGTTAAGCATAAATGCGCTCAATGCTAATAGCAGCAACTTTTTATTTGTCTTCATAATATTCATAATTTTAAGATTAGAAGGTTAGTGTTACACCAGCAGAAATAGTTTTCAGTGCTGAGTAAGAGAAATTACCCGATCCTGTAGAACTTCCAAGACCCATATACTGACGAGGGTCCCATCCTTTACGGGTAGAAAGAAGACCTAAGTTATCTCCTACAGCATATACCCTAAGCGAGGAAATACCAGTGTTTTTGAAGAGTTTTGAAGGGAAGGTGTAACCTAAAACTATACTGTTAAGTGATAGGTAATCACTACTTACAACAAAACGTGATGAGGCTTTCTGATATGAATCGTCTGCATAACTTAAGCGTGGAACATCCGTATTAGTATTCTCGGGTGTCCAAGCATTTTGAATATCCATATGCCAGTTGTGACCAATGTTATCCCCATTGTGCATTAAAGCTTCGTATGATCCGTCGTAAATACGACCACCCAACTGATAAGCAAACTGAATGGAGAAGTCAACTCCAAAACCGCTTACAGATGTTCCTAAACCACCATAAACTTTTGGTAAGCTACATCCTAAACGCGCTTGAGTAGCATCCGACCATACATCGGTAGTTGTGTAATCATCGTTATCAGGATCTACATAATATAAAGCTCTACCTGTTTCAGGATCAACACCTGCATATTCGCGCATATATATATCATAGAGTGAACCTCCAATTTCCATAATAGCGTTAGAATACTTAACACCTTCTTCTGCAATACTTTCGTGTAGAGCAGTGATCTCATTCTTGTAATGGGTTGCGTTAACATTGGCTTGCCAAGTAATTCTATCGTTCTGGAATATAACTCCATTCAAATCAACTTCAACACCTTTGTTAACAACATCACCAATGTTCATTGGTATTGATGTATAACCTAATGAGTTTGGCACAGGTAGGAAGTAAAGCTGGTCAGATGTATTCCTGAAGAAATATTCAAGAGTACCGTTTATCCTGCTCTTAAAAAGTTCAAAATCGAAACCAGCGTTCATTGAAGTACTGGTCTCCCAAGTAATATCGGGATTACCTTTATAAGCGAATGCCACAGCAAAATCACCATCACTATTATCTACTGTGAACTGATCCAGATAAGCATAGTAGTAATAGCTACTTGATCCTAGGTTGTCGTTACCAACCGAACCAAAGCTAGCTTTAAGTTTTAACATATCGAGCCAATCAAATCCACTCATAAACTCCTCCTTATTCATTAGCCAAGCAAAACTAAAGCTTCCGAAGTTACCCCACCTGTTATCAGGATGGAAACGAGAGGAAGCATCGCGCCTGTATGATGCACCAATGAAATATTTCCCATCGTAATCATATTGTAAGCGTGACAGGTAGCCTTCCACAGCATAACTGTGAGTATATGATGTTGGCCTATTTGAGGGAGTTTGAAGTGCGTTGTTAAGTTCGCCTACATATGGATTGTAAAGCATTTCATTGTATCCATCAAGACCTTGCATCTTTCTTTGATATCCTTCGTAACCAACAAAAATATCAACGTTGTGAACATCGGCAAAGGTTTTCTTGTAGTTTACAAAATACTGCTGGCTAATTGAGAACTGACGATAGTGCTCAACATATGCACCACCTTGTGCTGTTACACTAGCACCGTAGAATTGGTTATATAAATCATTACGTCTTCGGTTAAGCACGTTTGAACCTAGGTTTGCGGTTATTGTAAGCCCTTCAATAGGGGTTAGAATTGCATACCACTTGCTGTTTAACTCATCGTTGAATGAGTTATACTTATTCAGTTTTAATGTAATTGCTGGGTTAGCCATTGACATAAAACCACGAATTCTATTAGTTGAAGCAAGGGTTCCAAAGTCATAAACGGTTATACCACGATCATCAACCTTGATTGAACCATCGGCGTTACGTACATAAATTGGGTAAATTGGAGCAATGTTATTTACAACGTAAAAAAGGTTACCAGACGAACCCCAGTTAGTTTGACTACCTGGCGCTTGAATGTTATAGTAAGAGTAACCAATATTTGCACCAATCCTTAACCAATCTTTAGCTTGGTAATCGAGGTTTGAACGTCCTGTGTACCTATCGAAACCAGAACCTGACACAATACCAGTGTCATCGAGGTAACCGCCAGAGAAATAATAATTAAAGCGATCGGATGTACCAGATACAGAAATGTTGTACTCCTGACGCATGTTTTGAGCATAGAAAACTTCCTTATACCAGTCATCTGGTGTATAGTAAAACTCACCATCAGAAAAACCCAACGTAGCACTAGGGTTTAACTTGAAGTCTTCACCAATAAACCTCTGACCTTCAGGAATTGTATATACCTGATAACCTAATAAGTTGAAAAGTTGTGCATCAGCATAAGTATAGGCTTGTTCTGGAGTTTGACCGTTGTTAATTCTTGAATTATAAAGGCCTTTATAGAAATACTCGTAATACATGGCTGGATCGGTCATAACATCGTAGTTAGGAACCGCCCTTGAGTTGTTACCCCATTTACTATCAACGGTAATAACGGCATCCTTACCTTTTGCCTTCTTAGTTGTGATTAAGATAACACCGTTAGCTCCGCGTGCACCATAAAGAGCATTCGCAGCAGCATCCTTAAGCACGGTCATTGTCTCAATGTCCTGTGGGTTAATAGCAGAGATGTTACCATCAAAAGGAACACCGTCAACTACATAGAGCGGATTGTTGCTAGCATTCATTGAGCCTACACCCCTGATACGAACTGTAGCAGAAGTACCAGGTTGTCCGTTTGAACTGGTAATTTGCACACCAGCTACTTGACCCGATAAGGCTTTAGTAATGTTAGAAACCTGTCTTTTCTGTAACTCTTCAGCTTTAACTACGCCTGCTGAACCTGTAAAGGAACTTCTTGTTGTAGTTCCATAGGCCACTACAATAACTTCTTCCAACTCAGTGGCATCTAACTGTAGAACCACATCTATCACGGTACTTTCGCCTATTTCAATTTCTTGGGTTAACATACCAACGAAACTAAACTTAAGAACAGTGCCTGTGGGAGGAACATTAATCGAATACTTACCATCTACATCTGTAGCTGTACCGATTGTTGTTTCATTAACTAATACAGATACTCCCGGAATGCCTAATCCATCCTCAGCGGATGTTACCGTTCCGGTAATCTGCCTTGTTTGGCCGAAGACAACCTGAATGCTCAGGAATGCCAGAAAACCAAGTAAGACTGTTAGTTTTTTCATAGAACAGAATTTAGAGTTAATAATTATTGAGGTTTAGGTAACTTTGGGGACTATTCCCCTAAAAATTCAAAATATGTGTTAAGCCCTTAACAATACTTAACATTTGCAAAAATAGCATCACTTTTTTAATAAACAAGCAAATTTAACAATATTGGGCTAAAAGTTGATGTTATTCTTCTTATTATTTGTATTAAGATTAACATTCGATTTATGTAAAATTAACATTCGAATAATCCTTTAAAACTCAAGAACAGATTTAAAAAACGTAAAAATCTTATATATTTAACATTCTTTTTTACCTTCGTAAACTGAATAGTTACTAAAAAATATGCGCTATTTATTACTATTATTGTTTATCGTTATTACGTCGTGCGGAATTTCGAAAAATTCCGATGAACTAGAACTTGACAATATTATACTTGGCAGTGAACGACTTAGTAAATATCTGCCTTTGCTAGAAGGCAAAAAAGTTGGGATTGTTACCAACCACACATCGCTTATAAAAAATACCCATTTGGTTGACACGCTACTTTCGCTAAACGTTCATATTGAGAAGATTTTTAGTCCCGAGCATGGTTTTAGAGGGGAAATTGAAGCGGGTGAATTAATTGATAACCAAATTGATATAAAAACGAAACTTCCCGTTATTTCACTATACGGAAGCCGTAAAAAACCAGCCGTGGCTGATATTCAAAGTTTAGATATAATTGTTTTCGATATGCAGGATGTGGGCGTTCGTTTTTACACCTATATCTCCACCATGCACTACGTAATGGAAGCGTGCGCTGAAAATGGAATACCTTTATTAATATTGGATCGGCCAAATCCAAACGGATGGTACGTTGATGGCCCTGTGCTCGATACAAATTTTCGCTCATTTGTGGGAATGCATCCGGTTCCTTTGGTTCATGGTATGACCATTGGTGAATTCGCACAAATGATTAACGGTGAGGGTTGGTTAAAAAACTCTGTAAAGTGCGATTTACATGTGGTTACCTGTACAAATTACACGCACGATTCAATTTATGTGCTACCCGTAAAACCTTCGCCAAACTTACCTAATCAAACATCAATTTACCTTTACCCCTCACTTGGTTTTTTTGAAGGTACAACCATAAGCATTGGTAGAGGCACCGATTTTCCTTTCCAAGTTTTTGGCTCTTCAAAATTTCCACAAACTGGATTCGTTTTTACACCTGAAAGCCGTCCGGGCGTTAGCGCCAACCCACCATTACTTGGGGAAAACTGCAACGGCTTCGATTTAAGAGACTACAACGTTGATTATTTCTACAATCGAAAATCGATTAACTTGGAATGGCTTGCCTACGCATACCAAACCTACAGCGAAAAGGATGAATTCTTCAACAGCTACTTTAACTTGCTTGCAGGTAACGATAAA
>CAZLXF010000096.1:9756-11699 GCA_964563065.1 uncultured Rikenellaceae bacterium
AGCATGGCAAAAGTTAAGTACTATGTGGTTTGGGAAGGTGCCGAACCCGGAATATATGAAAGCTGGGACGATTGCCAGAGGCAAATTAAGGGATTTCCAAATGCAAAATACAAATCGTTTCCGAGCAAAGCTGCCGCCGAAGCTGCATACAATGGAAAGTACGAGGAGTTTGCAGGAAAAACAGTTTCATTAAAAATACAGCTAAGTGGCCTTAAAGAGAATATGCCCAAACCAGTTATTCCTTCACTCTCAGTTGACGCTGCATGTAATACAGTAAAGGGCGATATGGAGTACCAAGGAGTTGATACGCAATCGGGCAAAGAAATCTTTAAGCAGGGTCCTTTCTTCGATGGAACTAACAATATTGGCGAGTTTCTCGCCATTGTTCACGGGCTGGCATTACTTAAAAAGAAGAACAGCAACATTCCGGTTTACACTGATTCAATGACTGCAATTAGCTGGGTTAGAAGAAAGAAAGCAAACACAAAACTCGAATCCACTTCTCGAAACGCCATTCTCTTCGAACTTATTGAACGTGCCGAGAAATGGTTGAAAAGTAATACATGGAGCAATCCGTTACTTAAGTGGGAAACACAACACTGGGGTGAAATTCCTGCTGATTTTGGAAGAAAGTAGAATAAAAGGAATAGTTTTGTGATTGAAATTTAAAACCCCAACTGAAACTAAAGTAAGACATTTTGAAACTCGAGCATTTTATAGCACAGCGTTTGGTTAACGGCAAGGTAGGTAAAGGAAACCTGTCGAAACCATTTATTACCATTGCAACCATTGCTGTTGCACTTAGCTTGGCGGTAATGATAATTTCCGTTGCAATAGTTACCGGGTTTAAAAAAGAGATAAGCGAAAAAACCATTGGTTTTGGAAGCCACCTGCAAATTGTAAATCTCGACCGGAACCTATCGTTCGAGACTGTTCCCATAAGTAAAAATCAGGATTTTCTTCCCGAACTTCTGAGCACGAAGGGAGTAAAACACGTTCAAACTTTTGCGGTTAAACCAGGAATTATTAAAACCGATACCGATATACAGGGAATTGTTTTAAAAGGTGTTGGCTTCGACTTCGACTGGAGTTTTTTCCAAAAGAATATGGTAACCGGAGAAATTCTTCAGCTAAACGATTCTACAACATCGAATGGCGCTGTTATTTCAAAAACCATTTCCCTGCTGCTAAAACTCAATGTTGGCGATACGTTCGACATGTTTTTTGTGCAGGAGCCACCGCGAGTTCGACGATTCACCGTAAACGGAATTTTCGATTCCCAAATGGCCGAATTCGACAAGATGTTCGTTTTTGCCGATATGCGGCATATTCAAAAGCTGAATGGCTGGGATTCAGACCAGGTAACTGGTTTTGAAATATTTATAAACAATTTCAACGATATCAACAACCTTAAATACGAAGTTGAGGATAAGGTTATATTCACTTTCCTCGAGGATGGTTCGCGATTAATGGTTCAAAGTGTTATTGATAAATACCCACAAATTTTCGATTGGCTTAATTTACAAGACCTAAACGTAATTGTACTTTTGGTATTAATGCTTGCAGTAGCAGGTTTTAACATGATTTCTGGCTTACTAATTATTATTTTGGAAAGAACCAACATGATTGGCGTACTAAAGGCCCTGGGAGCCGAGAACGGGTTAATTCGCAAAATATTCATAATCCAGTCGGGTTACATTGTAAGCAGAGGCTTACTCTGGGGGAATTTAATTGGATTAGCGCTGGCCTTTCTGCAATTGAAGTACGGCATAATTAAGCTCGATGAGGCGAATTATTACCTCTCAACCGTTCCAATAAACCTTAAGCTGCTTCACATTGTTTTGCTTAATATTGCAACCTTCTCCGTTACTTTGCTCATGCTTTTGGTTCCATCGATGGTAGTTTCGAGAATTAGTCCCGATAGAACAATAAAATTTGAGTAA
>CAZLXF010000097.1:0-6110 GCA_964563065.1 uncultured Rikenellaceae bacterium
GAGGTTCAGGGGAACATAAAAGCTAGCGGTGCGCTTATTGGCCAGAGTTTGCAGGTGGGAACTCCAGTTGTGGATCCAGAATCCCCTTTATTTGTGGTTCGAAACAGTAACGACGAAATAGTGTTTGCTGTTTACGAAAATGGCGTTCGCATGTATGTGGCAAGTGATGAAGATAAATCGGGCAGCAAAGGGGGCTTTGCAGTTGGCGGTTTAACCCAGAGCAAGGCTGGTGAAGAATACTTCAAAGTAACCCCCGATAGCGTTCGTATCTACATTGACACAACAACCACGGTTACAAAAAGTGGCAGCAAGGGAGGCTTCGCCGTTGGCGGTTTAACACAGAGTAAGGGATTACCCTACGATTTAATGAAAGTTACGGGATACAGTACCCGTATCTATGTTGGAGAAGGAACCGCAAAGAGTGGCAGTAAGGGAGGCTTTGCTGTGGGGGGATTAACCCAAAGTAAACTAACGCCTTCTGATTACCTATTTGTAAGTCCCGATAGTGCACGAATATACATTGATGAAGATCCGACTAAGAGCGGGAGCAAGGGAGGCTTCGCCGTAGGTGGGTTGACCCAAAGCAAGGGAACTTCCGAGGATTACCTACGAGTTACAAGGGATAGTACTCGAATTTATATCGATGATTCAGCTAAAAAATCTGGTAGCAAAGGCGGTTTTGCTGTGGGCGGGCTAACCCAATCGAAAGGAGCTAACTCAGAGTTTTTTAATGTTTCAACTAATGATATAGGAGTAGTAAATAATGAAGCAAGAATTCTCTGGTATCCACTTAAGAATTCTTTTCTTGCTGGGCTTGTTAACATAGCAACCCCTGCAGATGTTGGTGAAAATTCAATGTCAATAGGATACAAAACCAAGGCAGCAGGCAACTATTCACAAGCATTGGGATATGAAACTCAAGCATTGGGTGTTTACTCTACTGCCATTGGCCGTGAAGCAGTTGCTGAAGAAAATAGTTCTTTTGCTTTCGGATTTGAAGCACAGGCAAAGGCTCAGGACTCATACGCATTTGGTGCTGGAGCAATTGCCGAAGGTATTGGTAGCTATGCTATTGGTTCAATAGACAGGGATACACTTGGTAACACAAGCAACATACCAACAACAGCAGCAGGAGATTACTCCTTCGCCTTTGGTTTAGGTTCACAAGCAAATAATATTGGGGCATTTGCTATTGGTACAGATGTTATATCGAGCGGAAGTGGGGCATTTGCAATGGGGAATAGCCTGGAAGCTTCAGGAAGTTACTCTGTTGCAATTGGAAACAACAACATTTCACAAAGCAGAAACTCAATAACTATTGGAGGATCGAACGTGGCAAGCGGTAGTTATAGCAATCCTTTTGGCATTTCTTACCAATCCATTGCTATTGGCTATAATAGTGAAGCTACAGGTGGTGGATGGAGTGATAATGGAACCGGACAATCCATAGCAATTGGGCGAAATTGCTTTGCAAAATCTTATTTTCAGTATATTCCAATTTCTCCTTATGCAATTTACCATACAGCAGTTGCAATAGGAAGGGATGCAAGTGCTGACGGACGGGGAGTTTTTTCAATTGGAACTGGGACCTCTGCTTCTGGATACTATTCATATGCATTTGGTAGCGGTATATCGGTTAATGCATCAAACTCTTTCGCATTTGCGCTTGATAATCTATCATCGACTACTGTTACACAAAATAATACAATGGCAATTATGGGGGGAAGGGTTGGAATAGGAGCAATTTCACCATCTGCAACCCTGGAAGTTCGAGCTGTTGACAGCGATACACCACTAAAAGTTTATGTGCCAAGTGGTTCATTTTCATATGCTCGTTTTCTAGTAAATTCGGATGGTGGGGTTGTTATTGGGAACAGCACAACTGATGGCCCTGATCGAGGATTGTATGTATATGGAAATGTTGGACTTGGAACCTCAAGCCCATCGTACAAACTGCAGCTTACAACAAATTCTGCAGCAAAACCAACCTCAAATACTTGGACCGTTTCCTCAGATATTCGGCTTAAGGATGTAAAAGGTCCCTATAATAAAGGTCTAAAGGAAATTCTACTTCTCGACCCGTTTATTTACAGATATAAAAAGGATAATCCATTAAAAATTGAAGAGACAGAAATCGATTCTTACGGGTTTAGCGCTCAAGAAGTTAGGAAAATATTTCCTGAAGCAGTTGGTGAGAATGAAATGGGTTACCTCGATTTTGACATTCACCCAATTCTTATTGCAGAAATTAATGCCTTTAAAGAGTTAAACAATACCATTGAAGAGCAGAAAAAAATAATTAATGACTTGAAGATAAAGGATGAAATGAGAGAGAAAGAATTAATGCTGCTCAAAGAGGAGATTGAAGCAATTAAAGCCATGTTGAATAACAGATAGTCTTACTTTATCTCCAAATTTTAGTTATCTCCAGTTTATCAGACCCAAACAAACTGGAGATAACTTTTTTTATTAGTACCCTTTTTCTGGAGCCTACCTGTTCAAGTAATTTTCTGCCATCTCCCTGTAAAAAAAAAACTTCTCGTTGGCATTACCTTCCCAATCGAAAATTGATTCCCACGTGTTTAGCGGTTCCCAAATGCAGGTTCCTTTGCCTCTGCCGTTGGGAAGGTTGAAAACAATATCGTTAACCTCGCGCTTCATGTGCGAGTATTCCACCAGGATTATATCCTTGTCGTAACGGTTAATGAGGTCAACCATATTGTTCCTTAAATCGCTGAGCGTTCCGTGCCAGCGCGGATAGTACGAAAGTCCAATTACATCGCAGTCTACTCCCCTACCAAACATGTTATTGAACCAAAAAACCGATTCATCGTTCTGCCCTCCAAGGGCAACATGTAGCATTATAATTATGTTTGGGTCAACTTCGCGCACTCCTTCAATTCCTGCACTCAGTAGAGCGGCTAAGCTATCGGGATTACTTATATGGCCTTCGGGCCAAACCATTCCGTGGTTTATTTCGTTGCCAACTTGCACCATGTCGGGTAAGGTTCCCTGATTTTTCAGCTCGGTTAAAACGGTTTTTGTGTAATTTTTCAGTGCAAATTTCATCTCATCAAACGAAAGGTTTTTCCATGCCGATGGTTTGTACTGTTGCTGCGGATCGGCCCAGTAGTCGCTGTAGTGGAAATCGAGGAGCAGCTTCATTCCGGCTTCTTTTACTCGCTTCGCCATTGCTTTGGTATGTTCAAGGTTGCAGAAACCTTTTTCGGGGGAGTAGCCCTTTTCGGTTTCGGGATTGTTGAAAATCCGCAATCGAACGTAGTTGAAACCTTGCTCCTTGAGAGCAAGAACGGCATCAACTTCTTTCCCATTGATTTTGAATTTTACTCCTTTGTCCTCCAACTCGGGCAGAAACGAAATATCGGCTCCCAGCATTTTCCCAATTTCTTTCTCGGATTTTCGCAAGGTTTCTGGCGGAAATTTTTGGTTGAAGTTAGCCGGAACGGTATGAATCTCTGTCCCTCCGGGCCACTTCATTCCATCGGCTTCAACTTTCAACTTGATAATACCGGAAGTTTTTCCGGCTTGTAGAATCATTTGGCATTTCCCGTTAAAAAGTTTACGCTGCCATTGCCCTTCGGTGCATTTGTCGGGTTCGTGACTGCTGGGGTCGCCATTGCCAACACCCAAAATTTTTGCGTCGCCGATTAGCGTAAATTTCAACAGATTCTGCGCATCGGGAACTTCACGCCCTTCCCTGTCAACAACCGAAAAGTTTATAACCGTTGCATCCTTGCCATCGGCAAGCATGGTTGTTTTGTAGGGCGTTGTAACAATGTCGAAAGGTTCGCCGGTAGTTTCAACCTTCGACTCAAAAGTTTTTCCATTTTTGCTTGCAACGGCTAGTAATATTCCGGGCTGGTAGTTAACAGTCCATTTAAGGTGGCTGTTTCTTAGCATTTCTTTTCTGCCTAAACTTTCGCTGTTTAAGAAAAGTTCAACGCTGTCGGCGTTGGAGTTCACCCAAACCTCAATTGGATTTCCCTCTTTGCCTTTCCAGTTCCAGTGAGGCGAAATGTGAAGCACGGGTTCGTCTGCCCACCAGCTTTGGTAGTAGTAGTAAATATTTTTCGGGAAACCACACATATCCATAATTCCGAAATGCGAGTTGATATTTGGCCATTGGAACGGAGTTGGCTCACCTCGATAATCGAAACCAGTCCAAACGAAACCGCCCAAAATCCAATCGTTTTCAGCAGCCTGTGGCCACCAATCC
This sequence comes from uncultured Rikenellaceae bacterium, assembly GCA_964563065.1. Taxonomy (GTDB): domain Bacteria; phylum Bacteroidota; class Bacteroidia; order Bacteroidales; family Tenuifilaceae; genus DAOSWM01. Next base: position 4,238 of record CAZLXF010000097.1, read on the forward strand.
TCGGCACGCGATGCCCACCACGGGAATGTGATATCCTGATCGGGAAGGTAGCAACGAACTGAATCCTTCTGGTAAATACCGCGGGTTGTAACCGTGCTGCCCATTTCGGTTCCAATTATTGGTTGGTTGGGATGCTCTCTGTGGTAATCAACCATTTGTTGATGGCGGTAGTTGAAGCCGCGAACGGGAATTACCTCGTTAATTCCGGTGAATTGTTTGCCATTGTCGGCACCGTACGTGCTGGTGCGGGTTGGGTCGAGCTGTTTTTGCTTTTCAAGCAATGTAGCTGCAATTCGTTTTCCAACGCTGTTCCAGTGAATATAACCCTCCTCATTTCCAATTGACCACATGAAAACGCTGGGGTGATTCCTATCTCGAAGTATCATTCGTTCAAACTGTTCCAAATATTCTGGGCTGCTATTCAGCATACGGGTTTCGTCCATTACCAGCATTCCTAAACTATCGCAGGCCTCGAGCAATTCTGGAGTTGGCGGGTTATGACTGGTTCGGTAGGCGTTCGCTCCCAAATCTTTCAACAATCGAATTCTGTAGTATTGTAAATAATCGGGAAGAGCCGTTCCAACTCCTGCATGATCCTGATGGCAGTTAACACCCTTAATTTTAATGTGTTTCCCGTTGAGAAATAAACCTTTTTCTGCATCAACTTTTATTTCTCTTATTCCAAATCGGGTTTCAATTTTATCAATAATCTTCTCGTTTTCAATAATTTCTGTGGAAATTCTATATAAATATGGGTTGTTGAGCGACCAGAGTTGGGGTTGGTTTACAGCTATTTTTTGCTTTACTATTTTTTCTTTCTGCCGCGGAATGCTAATAATTAGTTCTTCCGATTCGGCTACTTTTTCTCCATTTCTGCTGTGGATATAGCTTTTTACAAGAATGTTTTTTACTACCCCAACGGACTGGTTTCGAACAGGAACTTCAAGGTTCACAGTAGCAAAATTTTTCTCCAATTCGGAGTGAATAAAAATTTTATCGGTTGAAATGTGAACATTCCCATGCTTAAGAAGCCACACATGTCGATAAATTCCTGCTCCCTCGTAGAACCAGCCTTCATATTGCGTTGCATCAACCCGAACCACCAGAACGTTCGTCTCATCGAATTTCAGGAAATCGGTAATATCGTAGCTAGCACCAATGTATCCGCTCTTGTTGTTGCCAACAAAAATTCCGTTGAGCCATATATTCGCATCGCGAAAAATTCCGTCGAACTGAACGGAGAAACGCAACCCCGAGTCGGCCTTTTCCACCGTAAAACTTTTTCGGTACCAGCCAATGCTGGTTTCGGGGAAAAGTCCTCCAACCGGCTTGTACCCGTGTGCCATTACATCGAAGTTGGGTGAATTTTGGAACGGAAGTTCCACAGCCCAGTCGTGGGGCAAATCGATGGTACGCCAGGTACTATCGCTAAATTTGGGGTCGATTGGGGTTCCCTCGGCCTTGCCAGTTTTTGAAAAAATATTGGCTACGCCAAAGTTGAAGTCCTTTTCGGGGTTGGCAGCGTGTCCCATTTGAAATTTCCATCCTTCATCGATACAAATTTTTTGGCGGGGAGAAATTCTGTCACTCTGTTTTGTATCACTATTGCAAGCAATTATGTTGCACGCAATGGCAATTGCTACTACTAATTGTAATTTTTTCAAGGTACGGATAGCTTGTTGGTTTACTTCCAAATTTATGAAAAATGGATGTACTTATTGCAATTCGCATTTAGTTTAATTGTTTCTTTTTACTGATTTATACAAGTATTCCATGGTAATTTTCATATCATTTTTTTAAAATTTATAGACAAGGATACTATTAATTTACCAGCAGAAAAACAGAAATGTAAATTCCAGAACAATAAGGATTA
>CAZLXF010000097.1:6210-11617 GCA_964563065.1 uncultured Rikenellaceae bacterium
CTATTAATTTACCAGCAGAAAAACAGAAATGTAAATTCCAGAACAATAAGGATTATTTCATTAATATCAAGTTTGCAGCCGGCTCAAACTAAGCATCGGTTTAATAGGATACTTATACTACAAATACATTTAACATTAAGTTTTATGCTGATAATTATTATCTTGCAACTAAGATTAAAATAATATAAGTGAACAGCATAGTTTTCATCGATACCGAAATAGAAGTAAAAAGCAAGAGGGTTCTTGATATTGGAGGGATTAATGATAATGGAGATCAATTCCATTCAAGTTCCAAATCGGAGTTTATAAAATTTATTAATGGCAAGCAATACTTATGTGGGCACAATATTATAAAGCATGATTTGCCTTACCTTGAAAGATCGTCGGAAATAGATTTTTCAAATTTTTATGCAATTGACACCCTACACCTATCTCCCCTACTATTCCCTAAAAAACCTTATCATGCGTTGCTTAAGGATGATAAGTTGCAAACCGATGAACTCAATAACCCCTTAAACGATGCGATAAAAGCTAAGGATCTTTTTTACGATGAAGTTTCCGCTTTTAATGAGCTTGATAATGATTTAAAACAAATTTATTTTGCGCTGCTGGGCAGTAAAAGAGAGTTTACTTCATTTTTTAATTTCACTGATTGCTCTTTTCTAAGCTTTGAAATAGTTGAGCTTATTAAAGAGCGGTTTAAGTCTCAAATTTGTAAAAATGTTCAATTAGAAAAGCTGGTTGAAGAAACACCCATTGAATTAGCATATTGCCTGGCATTGATTAACACCAATAGTCGTTACTCCATTACACCACCATGGGTAATTAGGAACTATCCAGATGTTGAACGGGTTATGTATCTACTTAGAAACAATCCTTGTTTAAGTGGTTGTTCATATTGTAACCAGTGTTTAGATGCCCATTTAGGACTGAAAAAATATTTTGGATTTGATTCGTTCCGAATCTATGGAGAGAAACCGTTACAGGAAGATGCCGTTAAGGCGGCAATACAGAACAAATCGCTTTTGGTGGTACTTCCAACCGGAGGGGGGAAATCGATTACCTTTCAGCTTCCTGCATTAATGAGCGGTGAAAATTCGAAGGGATTAACTGTAGTAATCTCCCCTCTTCAGTCGTTAATGAAAGATCAGGTTGATAATCTTGAAAGATCAAATATTACCGAAGCAGTTACAATAAACGGGCTACTTGATCCTATCGAAAGGGCAAAATCATTTGAACGGGTTGAAAATGGATCTGCTTCTATACTTTATATCTCTCCTGAATCGTTACGATCAAGAACAATTGAGCATCTGCTGCTTGGAAGAAATATCGTTCGTTTTGTAATTGACGAAGCACATTGCTTCTCATCATGGGGACACGATTTCAGGGTTGACTATCTTTATATAGGAGATTTTATTAGATCGCTACAGGAAAAGAAAAACCTTGAGGATCCTATTCCTGTTTCCTGCTTTACGGCTACCGCAAAGCAAAATGTAATTCAGGATATAAAGGACTATTTTCAGGACAAGCTATCGCTGCAACTAGAAACATTCAGCTCAAAAGCATCAAGAACAAATCTGCAATACAACGTTATTCCGAAAGAAACGGAAGAAGACAAGTATAATACAGTCCGAAATCTTATTGATGGGAAGCAATGCCCAACAATTGTTTACGTTTCTCGCACGCGAAAAGCATTTCAGCTTGCTGAAAAACTTTCAACCGATGGTTATTTGGCAAAACCATATCATGGCAAGATGGACAAGCAGGAAAAGTCTGAGAATCAGGATGCGTTTATACGAGGTGATGTCCAAATTATTGTTGCAACATCCGCATTCGGAATGGGAGTTGACAAAAAGGATGTAGGGATGGTAATTCACTATGAAATTTCTGATTCATTAGAAAACTATGTGCAGGAGGCAGGTAGAGCGGGTAGAGACGAACATATTACAGCAGACTGCTATGTTCTTTACAACGAGGAGGATTTAAGCAAACATTTTATCTTACTCAATCAAACAAAGCTTAACATCAAAGAAATACAACAAATATGGAAAGCAATAAAAGATTTAACCCGATTCCGCTTAACAGTTTCCAATTCTGCCCTGGAAATTGCTAGGAAAGCTGGCTGGGATGAAAGTGTTGTTGAAATTGAAACAAGAGTTACTACTGCAATTGCTGCTCTTGAAGAGGCTGGGTATCTGAAGCGTGGCCAAAATATGCCTCGAATATTTGCAACGAGCATACTATCGAAAAATGCCCAGGAGGCAATTGATAAAATTAACGCTTCGGAACGTTTTAATGAAAAACAAAAACAGCATGCCACACGAATTATTAAGAAGCTGTTTTCAAGCAAAAGCAGGAAACAGGCCACTGACGAAGCTGCTGAAACCAGAATTGACTATATATCTGACCATCTAGGTATTGTAAAAGAGGAAGTTATTAATGTAATTAATTTACTACGGGAAGAAAAAATACTGGCAGACACCAAGGATTTAACCGCATTTATTAAGCGTGGAGAGATTAAGAATCGTTCTCTTGGAATTCTTCAAACAATCAGCAAGATTGAAACCTTTCTGATAAACCAAATCGAAGAGCAGGAAAAAACTTTTCATATAAAGGAGCTAAATGAACTTGCAGAAATAGAAGGATGCAGTGATGTATCTCCAAACAAATTAAGAACTATTATTAACTATTGGGCTATTAAAAATTGGATTAAACGGAAAGATCACCATTATTCGAAGAACCATCTTTCTATTGTTGCAAACTATTCAAATAGCGAATTAAAAGTTAAGCTAGAAAAACGCCATGAGTTAGCTCGGTTTATTGTTGATTTTTTAGATAAAAGAAGCACTGAAAACATACCTGTATCGGACATAAACAAGGAACAGGTTCTGGTAGAGTTTTCAGTTCATGAACTCAAACAAGAGTACGAAAGGGAGCATGTACTATTCAAGTTGAATATAACCATTCAAGATATTGAGGATGCCTTGTTTTACCTTTCCAGAATTGATGCAATAAAAATTGAGGGTGGATTTTTGGTAGTGTACAACAAGTTAAGCATTGAACGACTAGAGACAGACAACAAGAAGCGTTATAAGACAGAAGACTATACAAAACTCAAACAGTTTTACGACAGCAAAATACAGCAAATACACATTGTTGGTGAGTATGCAAAAAAAATGTTAGGCGATTACAAAGGAGCCTTACAATTCGTTGAAGATTATTTCCAGCTAAACTACCTCTCTTTTTTAAATAAGTATTTTAATGTCAGCCGTCAAAAGGAGATTACAAGAAACATAACACCTACAAAATTCAGGAAACTTTTTGGAGAACTCTCTCCTGCTCAACTAAACATAATAAAAGATAATAGTTCCCAGTACATTGCTGTTGCCGCCGGACCAGGAAGTGGAAAAACTAAAGTACTTGTGCATAAACTGGCTTCCTTACTGCTAATGGAGGATGTTAAGCACGAGCAGCTGCTAATGGTAACCTTTTCACGAGCGGCAGCAACGGAATTCAAAAAGAGGTTACTGGAATTAATAGGCAATGCTGCAAGTTTCATAGAAATCAAAACATTCCATTCATACTGTTTTGATCTGCTCGGCAAAGTGGGTTCTATTGAAAAATCAGAAACTATAATAAACCGAGCAGTTGAAAAAATCCGAAATAACGACATTGAACCAAATCGTATTAGCAAGAGTGTTTTAGTAATTGATGAAGCCCAGGATATGGATAAGCATGAATTTGAACTTATCAAAGCATTAATGGAGCAGAATGAGGAAATGAGAGTAATTGCAGTTGGTGATGATGATCAGAATATTTATGAGTTCAGAGGCGCAAGTTCCAAATACCTTGAGCAGTTTATTTTTGAACATCAGGCAAAAAAATATGAGCTAAACGAAAACTACCGAAGTAAAAACAACCTGGTTGAATTCACCAATCAGTTTGTTAAAAAAATCAGCCACAGGCTAAAAGAAATACCAATTGTTTCTCACCAAAAGGGAAACGGAAAAGTTAAAACAATCAAATACTCAGGCGAATACTTAATCAGCGCAACAGTTAATGATGTTTTGTCAGCTGATCTTTCTGGATCTACGTGTGTGTTAACTCAAACAAATGATGAAGCATTACAAGTAACAGGACTACTAATTAATGGAGGGTATCCGGCAAAATTAATCCAAACGAATGAAGGTTTTAGTTTGTATAACTTGTTAGAAGTAAGATATTTTATCGAACAACTTAACTTTAAAATTGACACATTTATAATTAGCGAAAACACTTGGAAAGATGCAAAAAGGAAGTTATGGGAGAAGTATAAGGGTAGTACAAAAATTGACATTTGCATTAGCCTGATTAAGCAGTTTGAATCGACTAATCCGAATAAAAAGTATCAATCAGATTTTGATGCATTTATCAGGGAATCAAAACTTGAAGATTTTATAAGCACTAACGGAGAAACAATATTCGTTTCAACAATTCATAAAGCAAAAGGTAAAGAGTTTGAGAATGTTTTCATAATGCTGAATGGCTTTAATCCCGTAACTGACGAGAAAAAAAGGCAACTCTATGTGGCAATGACCAGAGCAAAAAGCAACTTATCAATTCACTTAAATGGAAACTATTTAGATGATATCTCTTGCGTTGATTTGGAAAGAAAGTTAGACGAGCATTCATATGAAGACTCCAACCTGTTAGTACTGCATTTAACCCATAAAGATATTTGGTTAGATTACCATATTTCAAAGCAGTATTTTATTTCAAATCTTAAGAGTGGCGACAAGTTAAACTTTAATAACGAAGGTTGCACCGATAACAATGGCAACTGTGTTGCGAAATTTTCAACTAGCTTTAAAGAAAATTTAACTTTTTATGAAACTAAGGGTTACATACTAAAATGTGCAGTAATTAATTATATTGTTTTTTGGCAAAAAGAAGACTCTGATAAAGAAGTTAAAATAGTTTTACCTGAATTAAAATTGCAAAAGAATAGATCATAATAATAGAGTGTTCGCTGATCGGTTATTAAAAAAAAGGATAAAGCACGAAAACCTACAATAATTCAAAATGATATTAAATGAAGAAAATTACATTGAGAAAATTGGGAACCTTTCAAAGGCCGATTGGAAGCCACTACTTGACTTAATCCCAAAAATTGAAGGAACTTCAATGTTTGGGGAATTGAAAGGTGGCGAAAAGGATGAAGAAGGAGTTATTAGTTTGCCTTACTGGGTTGAATCTCCAATAGTTTCTCAATTTCATCAAATTATATATGATTTACCCATTATTGTTGGATTTAATTGGGATGAATGGGATGAAGGGTAAACCAAAAGGATGAGCAGTTCAATAATTGGTTGGGCTATTTAGAGGGGAGGTATGGGTGTTAAAATGCCTTAAATCATTTTTCTAAATC
>CAZLXF010000098.1:0-11542 GCA_964563065.1 uncultured Rikenellaceae bacterium
TTATTATACTCCTTCTCCGAAATTTGGTATGTACATTTTTCACCTTCAATCCCCGAAAAAATAATTTCGTGTTTCTCAGAATACTTGTCAACCATAATTAGCTTTACAAGATTTTCATTTATATCGGGTATTGCCAAACTATTATGGCACAACGGGCAGAAGAAGTTCACTTTTTCACCCTTTTCAAACTTAAAATCAGGGTGAAAAATGCTGGTGTAGTTTCCTAGCTCGGGGCTTAACAGAATAAGCCAAAGCCGCTTGTCACTTTTGGTTGAGGCGGCAAGTATTATATTGTCGCCAACCAGAAGATGTCCGGAACATTTGGGGCAAATAAAATCGTTTTTCATGACTTTGTAATTTTGGTTAGCGTTTATAAGTTACAACGAAATTGAATAAAAGTAAAGAGAAAACCGATTCTTTCTTGACACAATGCGTTACACTTTGTGCAATTGTTGCTCTGTAATTATCTGTTGAATAGCGTGAAATAAAAAAAACCGGCATTGTTGCCGGTTCATGATTATTCTATATAAGGAATTCTTACTGGTAATCGGGAAGCGCATTCATTAGCTTCTGGCGGGAGAAGAAGATTCGGCTCTTTACGGTACCAATTTTAAGGTTTAACTTCTCGGCAATCTCCTTGTACTTGTAACCAGAAGTATGCATCTGGAAAGGAATTCGAAAATCGTCTTCCAGTTCGTTTACCTTACGGCTAACTTCGTTGTGCGAGTAGTTCGACTCAGGACCCTCTTCGTAGGCGCGTCCGTTGATTAAAAACTGATTGTCGCTCGAATCAAAGGTTGTGCGCTGTTTTACCGCCTTGCGGTAGTTGTTAATAAAGGTGTTCTTCATTATGGTGAAGGTCCATGCTTTTATGTTAGTATTATCTTCGAACTTATCCCTGTAGGTTAGTGCTTTCAGGTAAGTTTCCTGAAGTAAGTCGCGTGCATCTTCAGGGTTAGCAGTTAAACTGTAGGCAAACCTTTCTAGGTTAGGCTCAAGATCTACTAGCGCGGTGGTGAATTCTGCAGTTGTCATAGCTTATTTGGTTTAAGTTTTTATTTTGCTTTATTCTTATTTAGACTAATTAAATGTTTATGCAAATATACGTCAAAATTCAACAAATGGTACAGCAACCATTGTCCAAACAGGCTTATTCTAAGGGTATTCTAAATAGTATGACGGTTGAAACATAGTGTTTTTAGATAAATACAGAATTTTGTCTAAATAAGGTCTAAATAAAGTTTTTTTATGGTGAGGTTAATTTTAGAATTTTTTATAAAAACCACAAAAATTTAACATACTAATAGTGAAATAGATAAGAGTTTTCTGTTATGATAATGAGTTGAAAATTGTGCAATTCAAATCCATATGTCTTTGTTTTTTACTGCTAATCAAACAATAATGTAATTTTTATGTTATAGTTTATTTTATTTTTTCATATTTTTGTAGAAGAGATAATACACTTTTCAATGAAACCAATAGCCCAGGTACGATTTAGTGTGGCGTAAGCCATTCGTTACCTATTATTTAATTCAACCATTCGAGGGATATTGGTATTTGCTTTTCCCACATTCTATTTTTTACTGGCTTATATTACTATTTATTAAACCATTAACCCTTTGGTTCTTACAGAGGAACCTTTATGCATAAGGAGAAATTGATATGAAAACCAATAATTTTTTTTGTTGTGTGGCAATAATATTTGCCCCTACGACCAAAATGATGTGTTTAAGAAAAATGTGTGATGTTAAACAACGAAAACGAATGTTAAATGAACCATAATAATTATAAGTTACAATTTCAAAGGGTTAGAAATCTTCTTGCAGAAATATCTGAAGCCATTAAGGGAGTTGAATATGATTATACTTCCCTAAGCCTTCGTAAAGCACTAATCTTATTATCAATCCCCATGGTGCTCGAAATGCTCATGGAATCAGTTTTTATTATTTTCGATATTTACTTCGTATCAAAATTGGGGGCTGACGCTGTTTCCATAGTAGGTCTAACTGAGTCGATGCTAACCCTAATGTATGCTTTTGGAATTGGTTTTTCCATTTCGGCAACTGCAATCGTATCGCGACGAATAGGGGAGAAGAAGCCCCGAAAAGCTAGCCATGCTGCCTTTCAGGCTTTACTTGTTACTATGTCAGTTTCTGCATTAATTTCAATTATTGGAACTATTTACAGCAAGGAATTGTTAAGGTTGATGGGAGCAACAGAGTTGTCAATAGAACTTTACTCTGGCTATACAAAATGGATGCTTGGGGGGAATGCTTCAATAATGTTGCTATTTGTTCTCAACGGAATTTTTCGTGGTGCGGGCGATGCGGCTATTGCCATGCGCGTTCTTTGGCTTGCCAATATTGTCAATATCGTTCTCGATCCAATTCTTATTTTTGGGGTTGGGCCATTCCCTGAACTGGGAATTGATGGCGCTGCTATTGCTACAAACATTGGTAGAGGTTCGGCAGTTCTTTACCAGCTATACGTTATGGTTTTTGGAAGAAGTAGAATTCGATTTACTATTCATGATCTCAAGCCTGATTTGCATCAAATTGTTTCGTACCTCAAACTTTCATATGCTGGAATTTCACAGATGCTAATAGCAACTTCAAGCTGGATTGGTTTAGTTCGAATCATTTCTACTTTTGGGAGCGTTTCGGTGGCTGGCTATACCGTTGGGATTAGGGTAATGATTTTTGCCATGCTTCCTGCGTCGGGAATAAGTAATGCTGCTGCAACCTTAGTTGGACAAAACCTTGGAGCAGGGAAGCCTCATCAGGCAGAAAAGTCTGTATGGATTTCGGGAGTTGTGAATGCATTCCTTATGGGTTTTGCTGGGTTAATTTTCATAGTTTGGCCCGAGGCAATTATCAGAATCCTTACTCATGATACTGGTATAGTACAAAAGGGAGTTGAGTGCATGAGGATTTTAAGTATCGGTTTTGTGTCCTACGGATTTGGAATGGTGGTAGTTAACTCTTTGAACGGAGCAGGTGATACTTTTACACCTATGATTATCAATTTATTCTGTTTTTGGTTGCTTGAAATTCCACTTGCCTATTTTTTTGCAATTACTATTGGTATGAACGAACGTGGAGTATACTACGCAATAGTTATTGCCGAAACAATTATGACTTTAGCTGCAATAATTGTATTCAAACGAGGGAAGTGGAAAATTCAAAAGGTGTAGGAATACTTATTGGTTTATATAAATCCTCAGAAGATTTAATTCTGAGGATTTATTTATTACAATAGGTTGATATTAAATAAGATTGGCTTCGCCAAGAAGTTCTTCCATCTCTTTTTGCAGCAGCATGGCTACTGTACGAGCGGCTCCAGAAAAACGAATAGTATTATCGGCATAAATAATACCGCGCGAAGAATTTACAAGCAGCCCACACCTATGATTCATTCCATTCTTTGCAACCTGGGCAAGATTGCCACCCTGTTCCCCAACACCAGGAACAAGGAAAAAGTGTTCGGGTGCAAGTTCGCGAATTCGAGCAATCATATCGGTACGGGTTGCTCCAACAACGTACATCGTGTTATTCTCACTACCCCAATGCATCGATTTTTGAACTACTTCTTCGAAAAGTTTTTTTCCAGTGTTCGGGTTTTCAAACATCTGAAAATCGGAAAAGCTGCTATTTGAGGTGAGGGCAAGAATTATCGACCATTTATTCTCGAAGTTGAGAAAAGGTTCAATAGAATCGTGTCCCATGTATGGTGAAAGGGTTACCGCATCGAAGTTGAGGGTTTTGAAAAAAGTTTTGGCGTACATACGTGCCGTGTTGGCAATATCGCCTCGTTTTACATCGGCAATGGTGAATATTTGAGGGTGATTTGTGCGAATGTACTTTATGGTTTTTTGCAGGCTGTTCCAGCCTGAAGCGCCATGAAGTTCGTAAAAGGCCGAGTTTATTTTATATGCAACAGCGTAGGGAGCAGTTGAGTCGATAATGGCTTTGTTAAACTCAAAAAGCGGATCGGATTTGGAGAGTAGTATCTCCGGAATTTTATTCAAATCGCTGTCGAGACCAACGCATAAAAAGCTTCTTTTAGCTTTTATTTGCTCAAAAAGTTGCTGTGCATCCATACCAAATATTTTTTAAAAAATATTTTAAGTTGAAGAACAAAAATCATTTGTATTTCACTTCGGTCTTCTGACTTCAGACTTCTTACTTCGATCCCATCAACCCATCAACCAATTTTACACTGAGCTTCGTTACACTGAGCTGCGTTGCACTGAGCTTGTCGAAGTGCCGAATGGTCGAAGTGCATCCAATCATCCAATCATCCAATCAACCAATCAATCCACTATACCTCGCTCATTTTCAGTCTTTCAGAGTTTTCGGCCAGCTGTAACTTTTCAATAACTTCATCCAAATCGCCATCGATAATTGCAGAAAGATTATAGAGTGTAAGGTTAATTCTATGGTCGGTAACCCTACCCTGCGGGTAGTTGTAGGTTCTGATTTTTGCTGAACGGTCGCCTGTTGAAACCATGGTTTTACGTTTCGACGAAATTTCGTCGAGGTATTTCTGGTACTCAAGGTTGTACAATCGGGTTCGAAGTTCTACAAGGGCTTTGTCGAAGTTCTTTATCTGCGATTTCTGATCCTGGCATTGCACCACAATTCCTGAAGGAATGTGTGTTAACCTAATAGCCGAATAGGTAGTGTTTACGCTTTGTCCGCCTGGTCCCGATGAGCAGAAAGTATCCTTACGTATGTCCTCCATTTTAAGATCGATATCGAACTCTTCAGCTTCGGGCAGAACAGCAACTGTTGCTGCCGAGGTGTGCACTCTCCCCTGGGTTTCAGTTTGCGGAACGCGTTGAACCCTATGAACTCCCGATTCGTATTTTAAAATTCCGTAAACGCCATTCCCTTTAACGCTAAGAACTACTTCTTTATAGCCACCAACGGTTCCTTCGGAGAAGTGATTCACCTCGTATTTCCAACCTCTGTTTTCAATAAACTTGGTGTACATTCTGAACAAGTCGCCAGCGAAAATACTTGCTTCATCGCCACCAGTTCCGGCTCTAATTTCCAGTACAGCATTTTTGCTATCCTGTGGGTCGGCTGGTACGAGCAGTAGTTTAATTTCTTGCTCAAGAGTTTCCTGTTCCTCCTCTAGCGTTTCGAGCTCCATCTTGGCCATTTCTCGCATCTCCTCGTCCTTCTCGGTGGCGAGAATACTTTTTGCAGAGTCGATGTTGCTTAGAATGTTTTTGTACTTATCGTACGCTTCAACAATGGGTTCCAGCTCGCGATAATCTTTGTTCAGGCTAATATACTTTTTCATATCGGCCATTACAGCAGGGTCGGTAATTTGCTGACCTATTTCCTCAAATTTTCTTCTAAGCCCTTCCAGCTTACTTAGTATGGTATTTTCGCTCATATGTTTACTAAAATTGGTGCAAATTTAGCTTTTTTATTCTGTATTTTACTGAATCATCTTTATTAGCAGTGTGATGTTTTTTATTTTTTTTCATTCATCTTTTCTTCGATAGGTTTTTGCATTAATAAGTATTGAGGTTAATAGTGCTGCGATATACGTAATTGTAGTGATACTATTTGCCAGACTTACGGATATATTAAAAGATAAAACTCGTTTAATAAGGTAGGCGACATAAGAATTTGTTTTTGGCTCCTTGCCAAGAAATTCAAGAACACTCCAATGCCAATCGGTTAGTGGGCAGTATCCCAACCCGAAAAAAATGCCGAGTATAGTCCATGAACCTCCTGTGAGCAGCAGCGAAATCAAATTTGCTTTGCGAAGAGGTTTCCAAATCCAACCGAAAAGGTTGAACAGAATGACCAGCGAATGGAAAACAACAAAACAAATGTCGAGTAAATAGTACCACATTACTTCCTATAAAAAGTTAACCCTGCAAATACTAAGCATTGCAGGGTTTTATACTGAGAAGTGAATATTATTCGCTGGTCATAATGAATAGCGGAAGCATCTCGAAACTTTTATAGAAAGGTCGTAATCGTTCGGTATTATAAAATTTTGGAACGTTAACCAGCTTCTTTTGGCTGGTTACCACGTCAATTGGCATATTGTCGTATCTTCCATTTTTTAGTACAACCAATCTGCCATGAACCCCTTTTAGAATAAGGTCGAGAGCAAGGTTTCCGAATGCCATTGGAACAATAGAGTCGATGGCATCGGGTTCGCCACCACGTACTAAGTACCCAAGTTTTTGAGTAATTATATTTATAGATTTTCCATGATTGTATTTTGCCGAAAGTTCCTTGATTTGTTTAGAAACCACATCGCCAATTCCACCAAGTTTCAAATGCCCGTAAGCATCAACCTCGGTGCCCTCAACCATCATTTTATCCATTCCTGCAAACATTGCACCCTCGCTAATCATTACCGATGAGTAGCGGCTAGGGTAGGAATTACGGTCTTCAACCAGCAGTTTGGTTAGTAAATCTATATCGAATTTATGTTCTGGAATTACGCAGCGGTTTGCAACTCCTGCCATAGTTGGTAGCATGGCTGTAAAACCAGCATAGCGACCGAAAACTTCCATTACCAGAATTCTTTCGTGCGAACCAGCTGAGGTTCGAAGAATGTCGGTCATGCCAATTGTACGCGTAATGCAAGTGCTGAATCCAATACAATAATCGGTTCCGGGAACATCGTTATCCATTGTTTTTGGAATGGCAATAACTTTAGCTCCCTCCTTGTAAAGTCTTACACCGTAGCTAAGTGTATCGTCACCTCCAACGGGAATTAAGTAATCGATTCCGAGAAAATCGATATTTTTTAGTACCTCTGGGGTTAAATCGTTTATCTCCTTCGTATACTTTTCTTTGAGGTGGTTAGGAACATTTTCGAGTTTCACCTTCGATGGATTTGTTCGTGATGTATGCAGGAACGTTCCACCAGTTCTAAATGCCCTGTTAACTCTCTCCTCGGTAAGCCATTCGAAGCAGGCTGAATTATCAACTTTTTTATCTCTGATAATTTCTACCATTCCTCTCCAGCCCCTACGGATTCCAACAACAAGGTAGCCCTCGCGAAGGGCACGAATGGTAACCGCTCTAATGGCAGGATTTAAACCTGGAACGTCACCTCCTCCTGTAAGGATGCCTATTACGCCTTTCTTTTTATTATTATTCATATTATCAGTAGTTTAGATTTCAATTAGTTTAGTGTTATTGACAGTTAACTCCAAAAAATCTCATACCAATATAATGAAATAATGGTTACTGTATTAACTAAGGTTTGAATTTTAAGGAATTATCTATGCAAATGTTTGCTGAAAAATCATACTTCATTCTAAAACTAATCGTTTACATCATTATAATTCAATTATTATTTCGTAATTTCGCACACTGATTAACTAAATATTTCAAATGGAAAATATTGAACAAAAGCAAATTAGATCAAACGACGAGATTGATTTAATTGAACTCTTTGCCCGTATGTGGGAAGCTTTCAAAAATGGTGTATTGTGGATATTGAACGCTTTCAAATTTTTTCTAATACTAATCATTCGAAAATCAGTATGGATAGGAACATTTGCCATTATTGGGGCAGTACTTGGGTATGTGTTGTATGTTGGTTTACCCGATTACTACTCATCACAGGCAACCATTAGGTCGAATGGTATAAGTAACTCATATGTAATCGACTTTGTAAACCAGATTCAGGAACTACTTTCGAACCGTAACTTCGAAGCTATTTCCCAGAGGCTAAACATTAATGTTGAAGATGTTGATAAAATTAAGTCAATAGGAGCATACTATGGAATTGATATTAACGATGATAGGAGCGTTGACTTCGTTGATTTTGATAACACATACGATCCTCTTGATTCAACAATAGTTAGGTTACCTGCAGTTCTTTATATAAAGCTTGAACTCTGGGAGAAGGATGTTTTTACTACTTTAAAAACATCTGTTGTTGAGTATGTTAGTAAGAACCCATTTATCATAACCAACAATAATTTAAGGGTAAGGCAATCGTTAGAGCAGATTGAATACATTAACTTAGAGATTAAGAAGCTTGACAGCCTTCAAAACATTCAGTATTTTGAGGTTCCCAAAACTCAACGTAGTTCAAATACTCAAATGGTGGTTCTTAACGAGAAGGATATGAAACTTTATCACTCAATTCTTATCGATTTGAAAAAAAGCAATCAGGGAATTGAGCGTGATTTGGAACTTTACAGGGAGCCAATAACAATTCTTCAGCCTTTTACCGAGTTAGCACTTGAGCAGGAGTCTCTGCTTAAGGCTGTTTTGCCAAAAGCAGTTATCTTTGCGCTCCTTGGTTTTATTATTTCCCTTTTCTGGCAGTATCGCCGTAGCATTTACGATGCAGTAACAAAAGGGTAAGAGAAAAATATTTAACAACAAAAAATCCCGAGTCAAATAGTCTCGGGATTTTTTATAATCTATTCTTAAAGTTTCAAGTTTCCTGGTTTTATCATATTTTCTGGAGCAAGAATTCTGTTAAGCTGTTCTTCGGTAAGAATTTTATTTTCAACTACCAGCTCGTAAACACTTTTGCCACTGGCAAGCGCTTCCTTGGCTACTGTTGTTGCTTTTTCGTAGCCAATAATCGGGTTAAGTGCCGTTACCAGTCCAATGCTGTTGTGAACCATATCTCTGCATCGTTCCTTATTTGCAGTTATCCCATCAATACATCGTAGTTTTAGGGTTGTCATTCCGTTCTTAAGCATCTCAATCGATTCGAATAAACTTTGCACAATTACTGGTTCGAAAACGTTCAGCTCAAGCTGGCCGCCTTCGGCAGCAAATGTAACCGTTAGGTCGTTGCCAATAACTTTAAATGCAATTTGGTTTACCACCTCAGGAATTACAGGGTTTACTTTTCCGGGCATTATTGACGAGCCAGGTTGCATGGGAGGTAAATTTATCTCGTTAATCCCGGTTCTGGGGCCCGATGAAAGTAACCGTAAATCGTTACATATTTTCGATAGTTTTACTGCAAGCCGTTTTATTGCCGACGAGTACATTACGAAAGCGCCCGTATCCTGAGTTGCTTCTACAAGGTTGGAGGCAAGGGCTAAATCAAGGTTTGTAATTCGTCTCAGGTGGTTCATCACTTTCTCGGAGTATTCTGGCTCAGAGTTTATCCCTGTTCCTATTGCTGTGGCTCCCATGTTGACCTCCAAAAAAAGTTTTGCGTTTTGGTTTAACCTTTCAATTTCCTCGGAGAGGGTTACCGCATAAGCCTCAAACTCTTGTCCAAGTGTCATAGGAACGGCGTCTTGAAGTTGTGTTCGTCCCATTTTTATTACTTCGGAAAACTCGCTGGCTTTCCTTTTAAATGATTCAATTAGGTCGCTAAGAACACGAACTAGTTTCTGGTTCGAAATAATTAAAGCAATTTTTACTGCAGTTGGATACGCATCGTTGGTCGATTGTGATAGGTTTACGTGGTTGTTTGGATGGCAAAATGCGTACTCGCCCTTTTCGTGTCCTAGAATTTCGAGGGCTCTATTTGCAATTACTTCGTTTGCATTCATGTTGGTCGATGTTCCTGCGCCTCCCTGAATCATGTCAACCACAAAATGGTTATGGAATTTTCCGTTCCCAATTTCCTGACATGCTTTTACAATGGCATCTCTAACTGGTTTGTTGAGCAATCCAAGTTCGAAGTTTGCTTCGGCTGCGGCTTCTTTCACCATTGCCAATGAGTCAATTAGCGACGGGTAGAAATTTAGTAAAACCCCGCTTATGTTGAAGTTTTCGAGCGCTCGTAATGTTTGTATACCATAGTAGTATTCGTAGGGAACATGTCGTTCGCCAAGCAAATCGTGCTCCAATCGGGTTTGTCCCGATTCGTACTGAGCAGCAGGGTTTATCATTCTGTTGTTGGCATGCCTCATTCGCCGCGATATTACCCTTGCAATATTTGAAAAAACTTTTACGGTTACGTTTACATCTTTTTTAAAGAAATCATTGTCGATGGTAAGCACCGTAGTGGGCGAAAGAGCCCTTGCTGAGGTAGAGTGGGGTGAATCGTTTGCATGCGAACCTTCTCCAAGAAAGTCGCCTTTACCAAAAACAGTTAGTTTTAGTTCAACACCGTACGGATTGCTTTTAAAAAGTTCTACTTCACCTTCGTAAATTACAAAAATACTTTCGCGTTTCCCGTTCTCCCTGAAAAGTAAATCGTTGGGTTTAATTTTTCTCTCTTTTACGCAACAACCAAGTAGTTCAAAATCATTCTCGGTAAAACCTCTAAAAAGTTCAATCCTCTTGAGGAAATCAATCATTTTTTGTTGTTCCATGGCTTGTATTCAATTTGAAGTAATTTGAGTTTCTTTAGATAAGTTTGAACTGCAAAGTTACCTAAACATTTTAAATACATTATTTTTTACCATGTTCACAAATAGTAAAGGCTGCCTTTTTGAGACAGCCTCTACTTTTCCCAAGAAACCTAACCTACCTTTGGTACAAATCTACCTCTTCCGACAGTGTTTCCTGCTTTTGATTGAAAACTTTAGTTTCGTCAAAAAAGGAGATTATTTTATCGAGTGTAATTGCCTGTGAAATGCTCGACACAGAATGCTTATATATGCTGGTTGCAATATGTTTAAATTGATTTTGGTTTGCAATAAGAACCTGAATTGGATCAATGTCTCCAAACTTTACCTTCCCTTCAACTTTTTTCAACTCTTCAAGGTTGGTTGAAATAATTTCTAGAAGCTGCTTGTAAGCTTGCGCTGCAGGAGTAAACCTTCGGGTTACAATTCCAATAACCTTGTTTGTTATTGGATCGATTAACGGAGCACCGCTGTTTCCGTAGCTTGTGTGTCCATCAAAATTAATAAAGCGAACCCCTTTTTTGTTCACTACCATCGAAGAAATAATTCCTGTTGTAAGCGATAGGTTTGAGCATCCTCCGTTAAAACCTAAGCTGGCAACTTGCGAGCCGATGCTGAAAATTTCTTCATCGCTCATTTCAAGCCCAGGAATAGCATTAAACTCTGGTAAATCGATGTTAAAAATTGCGTAATGTTCGTTGCTGGTTACAACCCCAATTCTATGCTCCTTAATGAATTCTGAGTAGGGAATTTTTATTGAAGCAGTTACTGTGTTTGCATCAGAATCAACAAAAGTTATTTCAACTTTTTGAACTCTTTCAATATAAAAAGCATGCTGACTTGTAACTAAAAATTTTTTAACCTTAAATCCGGTGAGCGAATCCATTACAGCACCTCGCTCGTTTAAAAAATTTAGCTGGCAAACTGAAGCATGACAATTTTTCCAAACTTTATTGAACATTGGGGTTGGTTTTGGTTAGTTTTAGGGTTCTATAGTTGGGTTAATCTAAAATGATCGAACTATTGTGAAAACAAACAGAATGGTTACCAGAAAGAAAACTATAAAAACACCCACGTCAATGGATAACCGGTCAATTAAGTTAGTTCTTATAAAAACTGATAACTTTCTCATAGTACGAAATTTGTGTTGTTTTTTTCTCAGCTTGTTGTATCCTTAATGGTATGAATTATTATATGAACAAAAATATTCCCTTTAAA
>CAZLXF010000099.1:0-11475 GCA_964563065.1 uncultured Rikenellaceae bacterium
TTAATTAAGAAACCATGCAATTAGTTTTGTATTTTTATCGGACAGTAATGATTTTAAGTATAATAAATGTGTGAGAATTTCTAGTCCTGTATCTTTCGAATAATCATAAGTCCGTCACGAAGGGGGAGTAAAACCTGCTCAAGCCGGCTATCGTTGGCAACCATACTATTAAAAGTTTTTACGCCTTGCGTAAAGGGATCGTTGGCGTTGGTATCGAGCACTTTCCCACCCCAAAGAACGTTGTCGGCAATAATAAAACCTCCGGTTTTTGTTTTGGGTAAAACTGCTTCAAGGTACTGAGGATACTCACGTTTGTCGCCATCAATTAGAACCAAATCAAAATCAAAATTTAGGGTAGGAATAAGGTCTATGGCACTTCCAACGTGTTGAGTAATTTTACTTTCCAACCCCGATTTTCGGAAAAAATCTATACTTACCTCACAAATCTCGTCGTCAACTTCAATGGTGTGAACATGGCCGTCATTTTCTAACCCTTTTGCCATACAAATTGCGGAGTATCCGGTGAATGTTCCAATTTCGAGAACCTGCTTTGGTTTTAACATCCTGCAAATAAATTCCAGAAACTTACCTTGCGCAGATCCACTTATCATTCTTGGATGGAATGTTGTAAGGTGAGTGTAACGATTTAACTCGTATAATACTTCATCCTCGGGCGATGTGTGTTTTTTGATATACTCTTCCAAATCGTTGTTTATGGCGTCGAGTGGAAACATCTACTTATAAATTAATGTGGAAAGATTGTTTTCGCAAAGAATTTCGTTGGCAATTTCGATAAGTTCGCTCGATGAAATCCCTTCAATAACCTTGTTAACCTCATTTAAACTGTCAATCTCATCGTAAACCAGTACGCTGCGTGCAGTATTAAGCATTAAAATTTCGCTGTTCTCGCTGGCAATAGCCAGTTGTCCCATTAGCTGGCGTTTAGCCTTAAATAGCTGTAGAACGCCTAACTTTTCGGTTCTAATTCTGTTTAGTTCACGTTGAACAAGTTCCAACGATTTGTTGAAGTTAGCCTTATCGGATCCGAAGTAAATTGAGAATACTCCTGTATCGGTGTAGGGTGTATAGTTCGATTCCACGTTGTAGGCGTAACCACTTTTTTCCCGAAGACTAAGGTTTAACCGGGAGTTTTGTCCCGGACCACCTAAAATATTGTTAAGTAAATACATCCCAATGCGCTTCGGATGTTTTAAATGGTAAGCAGTACAACCTAAAATGCAGTGTTGCTGGTAGGTGTTCTTTTTAACCGACAAACTATTTGGAACGTAGGCGTTTACTGAAATTCGTGGTTTTTCACGGTTAGACTTAGCAATAGAGCCTAAATATCTTTCGGCCAATTTTTTAACCCTGAAGAGTGGAACATTTCCAATGGAACAGAAAACTATTTGGTCCGTGCTGTAGCAACGATCCATGAAGGTGGAAATATATTCACGGTTAAAACGTTTAATGTGTTTTTTGGTTCCCAAAATATTTCGCCCAAAAGGATGGTTCGGGTAAATTAGCTCCTCGAAATCGTCAAAAATAAGTTCCGATGGCGAATCCTTGTACGAATTTATTTCATCTAAAATCACTTCTTTTTCCTTTTCCAGCTCCTTATCGGGGAACGTTGAATGGAAAACGATGTCGGATACTAGCTCAATTGCTCGGTGATAATCGTCCTTAAGAAATGTAGCGTGAACAACAGTTTCCTCCTTGGTTGTGTATGCGTTTAGTTCTCCGCCAACATCTTCAAGCCGGCTCATAATATGGAAGGCTTTTCGGCGTTTGGTTCCCTTAAAAATAACGTGTTCAATAAAGTGAGCTATTCCGTGCTCCTTGTCCAACTC
Organism: uncultured Rikenellaceae bacterium; assembly: GCA_964563065.1. Lineage (GTDB taxonomy): Bacteria > Bacteroidota > Bacteroidia > Bacteroidales > Tenuifilaceae > DAOSWM01. The sequence continues at coordinate 1,848 of CAZLXF010000099.1, forward strand.
ATCGCGAGTTCCGGCATTAACCATTATGCATGCGTAAGCCACTGGCGAATCCACACGTTTATGCGCTACTCTAATGCCGTTTTGAAGCGTGAACAGATCGAATTCCATTAGCTAAAAATTAGTTTGCAAACCTAATGGAAATGGATTGAATGAGCAAGATGCAGGTTGAAATAATTTAGTTTTAATCAATTATGGAGTGTTACTAGCCAATCGTTATGCCAATTTTTAGGATTAATTAATTTTCCATTATTGCGTACTTGGAAAAATATTTTAAAAATGATAGCGTTAGGATTTTAGAGTATACTTTATGTTAGTTGTTTTATATTTAAACAATTAGCTTAATAAGCATTTTTATATAAGTGGTGTTTTTGAAGTGTCTCGAAAAAAAGTTTCTAAAATTGGTAAGTTTGAATTTGGAGTAAACGAAAAAACATATATATTTGCACCGCATTTGCGAGGTGCCATAGCTCAGTTGGTAGAGCAAAGGACTGAAAATCCTTGTGTCCGTGGTTCGATTCCACGTGGCACCACAGCAAAAAAAGCCCGTTTGGAAACCCCAAGCGGGCTTTGTGTTTTATTTCGGTTCAATAAATGTTCGTTTTCGAACATAGTATATACGATACTGTACAATTGCATGGTAGTAACGAATTGGCTATTTTATTGAATGTTAGCGTACTGGTTTGATTGGCATAAATTATGATTGCTGCATGGTGTAATTGACATAATACTTTATCAAAACCAACAACCATGATTCTAAACTACCTTAAAGTTTCTATTCGAAACTTAATTTCTCAGAGAGGTTATACGTTAATTAACATCTTCGGTCTTGCGGTTGGTATTGCAAGTGCCTTGCTCATTATGCTTTACGTAATTGATGAGTTTAGCTTCGATAAATTTCATCCCAACGCCAAAAATATTCACAGAGTTTGCCTTGATGCAAAAATTCAGGATACAGAATTGCTGGGGCCAATTAGCTGCGTGCCTATTGGGCCAACAACAGCCAACAATTACCCCGATGTTTTAAATTTTACCAGAGTTTTTACCTTCTCGGGCGAACCGGTAATTCGATTTGAAGACAGAACATTTGTTGAAAAAAGCGTTTACTTCGTCGACTCTACTTTTTTTCAAGTTTTCGATGGGTTTAGTTTAATTAGGGGCGATAAGGAAAGTATACTTACTCGATCCAACCAAATGGTAATGACCGAATCAACTGCCCTGCGTTACTTCGGAAACGAAAATCCGGTTGGAAAAATTGTAAAGTATGGACAGAATGAAGAAAACTACGAAGTAGTTGGTGTGGTTGCCGACATTCCCAATAATAGCCACATTAAATTCGATATTGCCTGTTCGTTTGTGACCTTGCCAATGGCCCAAAGTACTATGTGGTTAGGGAATAATAATTACACTTATATCTTACTTCAGGAAGGTTTAAACCCGAAACAGGTTGATGAAAGATTTATCGATTTAGTTAACACACACGCAGGCCCTCAATTCGAGCAATTTGCCAACCTTTCAACCGAAGACTTTGAAAGTAAAGGGAATCGGTACGCATATTTCACCCAACCGCTTCTCGATATTCACTTAAAATCGAATCTCGCCTTTGAAATGGAGAAGGGTGGAAACCTAACAATGGTTTACGTTTTCATGCTTATTGCTATTTTTATTTTAGTTATTGCAGCCATCAATTTTATGAATCTTTCTACGGCTCGTTCAGCAAAAAGAGCCAAGGAGGTAGGCATTCGAAAAGTTGTTGGATCAACCCGTGCTCGTTTAATCGGACAGTTTTTAACCGAATCGGTTACAGTTGCAACCATTTCGCTAATAATTGCAATTTTTCTAATTATTCTGGCAATTCCATCGTTCAACAATATTGCCGGTAAACAGCTTTCGCTAACCTCATTGCCAGTTGCGATTACTTTAGGTATAGTTTTAGCCACAATTTTAGTTGTAGGTTTTGCTGCTGGAAGTTACCCAGCGTTTTTTCTTGCCAGCTTCGAACCCATAAAAGTTCTTAAAGGAAAACTAAGAACTGGTATGAAGAATAGTTTCCTTCGTGGCGGATTGGTGGTTGTTCAGTTTACAATTACCATTGGCTTGCTCGTTTCAACATTCGTAGTTTTCAACCAAATTTCATACATAAGAAATAAAGATTTAGGTTACAATAATAAAAATGTTCTTGTAATCAACCGTCCATACGCAATTCAGGAGGAAAGCAGAGAAGCCTTTCTGGAGGAACTTAAGAAAATTCCAAATGTTGAAGCTGTTTCCCGCTCATCGTCGCTTCCAACAACAATAATTGGAAATACTGTAATGCAAAGAAAAGGAGCACCCAGCGATGAGATGAAATCGTTTAACTTCTTTTTTGCTCATTACGATTTCGACAAGGTAATGGGGTTAAGACTTGCCGAGGGGCGCTATTTTAATCGTGATTTAGCAAGCGATTCGTCGGCAATGATTATTAACCAGGCGGCTGCAAAATCATTCGGTTTTGAGGGTGACCCGGTTGGGCAAATTGTTGTAATGAATTTAAATGATGAACGGACGGTTGTTGGTGTTGTTGAAGATTTTCACTACGAAACGCTTCACCAGAAAGTGAGCCCTTTGGTAATAGCTAGCCATCCTGTTTATACCTATATTCCAATACGACTTGGAGGTGCCAACAGGCAGGAAACCGTTAAGAAAATTGAAGCAAAATGGAAGGAATTTGTTGGCGATCAGGATTTCGACTACTTCTTTCTCGATCAGGCAATCGAAAATCAGTACAGCGACGAAAAAAGGGCAGGGGTTCTTTTTACAAGTTTTAGTATTCTGGCAATTATTATCGCATCGCTAGGTTTGCTTGGACTTTCATCGTATTCAGCCGAACAACGTACCCGCGAAATTGGAATTAGAAAGGTTATGGGCGCAAACGTGGCAACCGTTGTATGGTTGCTGTTGAACGAGATTAATAAACTTTTTATTATTTCCACAGTTATAGCTTGGCCCATTGCATGGTACCTTATGAGTACCTGGCTCGAAAACTTTGCGTTCAGAATAAAGTTAACTCCTCTACTATTTGTTGCAGCATCGGTTTTAGCGTATTTAATTGCTGTTATTACAGTAAGTTATCAAGCATTGAAAGCAGCACGAACAAACCCTTCTATAACGTTAAAGTACGAGTAATTTGATTCTTATTTACAGGTGTATATTTTTTAAAAAACTACAATGAAAATGCTGAAAATATTAAGAATACTTGTAACCAGTTTGCTGGTAATAGTTGTATCATTTTCAGCGAATTCACAAGAAAAAAGGGTTGCAACAGCTTTCAGAATTAAAGGGGAAGTTCCAAAAGTTGATGGATTTGTTAATGACGACGCATGGCAAGCAGTTGAATGGCAGAATAATTTTACCCAGCAACAGCCATACGACGGGAAAGCTCCGTCGCAGAAAACAGAGTTTAAAATTCTTTATAACGATAATAGTATTTTCGCAGCAATACGTTCATGGGACTCAAGCCCCGACAGCATAGTTAGTCGTCTTTCGCGTCGTGATGATGGCGATGGTGATGCAGTAGGAATTGAATTCGATTCGTACCATGATCATCAAACGGCTTTTTCATTTATAGTTTTCTCTTCGGGCGTAAAGCACGAAAAATTAATTACTGCCGACGGAGGGAATGAGGATGTGAGTTGGGATGCCATTTGGGATGCTAAAACCAGCATTGACGATAAGGGATGGATTGCCGAAATTGAAATTCCATTAAACCAGCTACGATTTAACAGTAATGAAGTGCAGGAGTGGGGTCTTCAGGTTGGTCGATATATTTTCCGAAAGGACGAACTTTCACTTTGGCAGCCAACTCCTCGCGATGCTCCAGGTTGGGTTCATCAGTTTGGTCATTTAATGGGAATCAAAGGAATAAAACCCAAGCGTCAGGTTGAAATTGCCCCTTACGTTGTGGGACAAGTAGAACGATTTGAAAAAGAAGAAGGTAATCCGTTTGCTACGGGGAAACGACACTCTTTTAATGGTGGCCTCGATGCCAAGATTGGAATAACGAACGACTTTACTCTTGACCTAACTGTAAACCCCGATTTTGGTCAGGTTGAGGCCGATCCATCGGAGGTAAACCTTACAGCTTACGAAACCTACTTCCCAGAGAAGCGCCCCTTCTTTATTGAGGGGAAAAACCTATTCGATTTTAACTTTTCGCCCGGCGATGGCGATGGGGCGCTCGAAAACCTATTCTACTCTCGCAGAATTGGCCGCCACCCCAAAGGCGACCCTGAGATCGGCGATGATGAGTACAGTAAAATTCCTGAGACAACTTCAATTCTTGGTGCAGCCAAAATTACAGGGAAAACACAGAAGGGCTTTTCAGTTGGAATAATGAATGCAATTACTAGCCGTGAGGAAGCAGAGATTTTTTCGAATGGTGATTACCGCTACGAAGCTGTTGAACCGTTTACAAACTATCTTGTGGCAAGCGCCAACAAGGAGTTTAATGAGAGTAATACTCGTATTGCTACTGTGTTTACTTCAACCAATCGTAATATTACCAACGGCGAGTTAAACTTCATGCACAAAAATGCGTACACGGGTGGTGTAAATTTTATGCATCAGTGGAACAATAAAAATTACTACGTTCTTTTCAAATCGGCATTTAGTAGGGTTGAAGGAAGTCCTGAAGCAATATTGGAAACGCAAACGGCCTCGAGCCGTTACTTTCAACGTGTTGATGCAACTCATGTAAGCGTTGATTCGATGCGTACAAGTTTTACTGGGCACGGAGGATTATTCGGCATAGGAAAGGGTGGCGAAGGCCGATGGAGGTACATGGCTTCTGTTTCGTGGAAATCGCCGGAATTTGAAATTAACGATGTAGGATTTGTAAGAACTGTTGATGATATTTTTCAGGTATTTTGGGTGGGTTACCGAATATTCGAACCATTCTCGGTATTCCGAAATTTCAATTTAAACATTAACCAGTGGACTGGCCACAATTTTGCTGGAGAACGAGGTTACTGGGGAGGAAACGTAAACCTTAACGCGCAGTTTAAAAACTATTGGAATGGTGGAGCATACGTAGGCCATCAGGGAGAATCGTTAAACTTTTCTGCTCTAAGGGGAGGCCCAGCGCTTATTATTCCTGGTGGATGGAACGAGAACATTTGGATAAGTACCGATGGAAGAAAAAAGTTAACATCTTCATTTAGCACAGGGTACTTTAAGAGTATAAATGCCGAGTCGTATCACTTTTCGCTTGGATTTAACTATAAGCCAAGCAATGCCCTTGTTCTTTCAATTTCTCCGTTTATACAGGGTTCAACCAAGAAAATACAGTTTGTTGATAATTTCGAGCATGAAAGTAATGTAAGCTACGTTAATGCCAGCATCGATCAGATAACCTATTCGCTTGAGTTTAGGGCAAACCTTAGCATTACTCCCGATCTTTCAATTCAGTACTATGGTCGACCATTTGTTGCCAAAGGCAAATATTTCGATTTTAAGAAGATTACCAATCCCAGAGCTGAAAAATTTTCTGATCGCTTTGAAATTTTCTCCAATTCTCAAATTAGTTACAGTACCGATGATGATGTTTACATGGTTGATGAGAATGTTGATGGGATTACGGATTTCTCGTTCGATAATCCTAATTTCAATTTCCGCGATTTTCAATCGAATTTGGTTATTCGCTGGGAGTACAAACCCGGATCAACCGTTTTCTTAGTTTGGACTCAAGGACGACAGTACTCTGATATAGATTATAATACAAATTTCAAAAACACTGTCTCCGATCTTTTTGATGAATACCCTCACAATATCTTCCTGGTAAAACTCTCCTACAGGTTTTACTAGTATTTTATCCCTGTTTTAGGGTTATGTAGGTTTTTAGAGCTGATAGTTTTTCATAAAAAAAGCCGTTCATTAGGGGAACGGCTTTTTTTATTGAGGTTATTTAAAACTATTTCTCCTTTAGTACAGCTTGCGCAGCAGCTAAGCGAGCAATTGGAACGCGGAATGGCGAGCAGCTAACGTAGTTCAAACCAACCTTGTGGCAGAATTCAACCGAGCTAGGCTCTCCACCATGCTCACCACAAATACCAACTTTTAGGTTGCTGCGGGTTGCACGTCCTTTGTCAACACCCATTTTTACTAGCTGTCCAACACCAGTTTGATCAAGAACCTGGAATGGATCTACCTTTAGAATTCCTCTGTCGATATATTCTGGTAAGAATTTACCAGCGTCATCGCGGCTAAATCCAAGTGTCATTTGGGTTAGGTCGTTGGTACCAAAGCTGAAGAATTCAGCAACTGAAGCAATTTCATCGGCTGTTAACGCAGCACGAGGAACTTCAATCATGGTTCCAACCATGTAGTCAATTTTATCGTTACGCTCTGCAAAAACTTTCTTTGCAGTTTCGCGAACAATGGCTTCCTGGTTCTTAAGCTCGGTTACGTTTCCAATCAGCGGAATCATAATTTCAGGAAATGTTTTAATTCCCTTAGCTTTAAGGTTGAGGGCAGCCTCAATAATAGCACGAGCCTGCATCTCGGTAATTTCCGGATAGGTTATCCCTAAGCGGCAACCACGGTGTCCAAGCATTGGGTTAAATTCGTGGAGCGACTCAACTTTTGCTTTAACTTCAGCAGCAGAAATTCCAATTTCGTCAGCCATTTCCTTCTGGTTTGCTTCCTCGTGAGGAACAAACTCGTGTAGAGGAGGATCGAGCAAACGAACAGTAACTGGGAGTCCCTGCATAGCTTCAAAAATTCCTTCGAAATCTTCACGTTGAATCGGAAGAAGTTTCTCTAACGCTTTCCTACGTCCAGTCTCATCGTTAGCAAGAATCATTTCGCGCATTGCCCTAATGCGGTCGCCTTCAAAGAACATGTGCTCGGTACGGCAAAGGCCAATACCCTGTGCTCCAAACTGGCGAGCAACCTTGCTATCGCGAGGAGTGTCAGCGTTTGTGCGAACTAGCATTCGTGAATGCTTGTCGGCTAGAGTCATTAATTCAGCAAAATCGCCGCTGAGTTCTGCCGCCATGGTTTTAATTTTTCCGTCGAGAACCTGTCCGGTTGAACCGTTTAGAGAAATCCAGTCGCCCTCGTTGAAGGTTTTTCCTTCAATAACCATGGTGCGAGTCTTGTAATCAATTTTGATATTACCAGCACCAGAAACGCAACATTTACCCATTCCACGTGCAACAACGGCAGCGTGTGAGGTCATACCGCCACGGGCGGTAAGAATTCCTCGGGCAACGTTCATTCCTTTCAAATCTTCGGGAGAAGTTTCAACACGTACTAGGATAGTTTGTTTTCCTTCGGCAGCCCACTCTTCTGCGTCTTCAGCAAAGAAAACGATTTGTCCGGTTGCTGCACCTGGTGAAGCTGGTAAACCTTTTGCTAATACTTTTGTGTTTGCAAGAGCATCCTTGTCGAAAACAGGGTGAAGAAGTTCATCAAGTTTCTCGGGTTCAACGCGTAGCAGAGCAGTTTTTTCGTCAATCATACCTTCGCGAAGCATGTCCATGGCAATTTTTACCATGGCAGCACCGGTACGTTTTCCGTTTCGGGTTTGCAGCATCCACAGTTTCCCATCCTGAATGGTAAACTCAATGTCCTGCATATCCTTATAGTGCTTTTCAAGCTTATTTTGAATGTCGAAAAGTTCCTTGTAAACGGTAGGCATGGTTTCTTCAAGTGAAGGGAACTTCGATTTACGCTCTTCTTCACTAATTCCCTGAAGTTTAGCCCAACGGTACGAACCCTCGAGGGTAATTTCCTGTGGAGTACGAATTCCGGCAACCACATCTTCGCCCTGAGCGTTGATAAGGTACTCGCCGTTGAAAATGTTTTCACCGGTTCCAGCATCGCGGGTAAAGGCAACACCGGTTGCTGAGTTTTCGCCCATGTTTCCGAATACCATGGCCTGCACGTTAACAGCGGTTCCCCATTCTGCAGGAATCTTGTTCAACTTACGGTAATATATTGCGCGCTCGTTCATCCAGCTATCGAAAACAGCCATTACAGCACCCCAAAGTTGCTCCCATGCATTGGTTGGGAAATCTTTCCCAGTTTTCTCTTTTACGGCTTTCTTAAATCGAACAACCATTTCTTTCAGTTGATCAACGGTGAAGTGTGTATCGAGAGTAACGTTTTTCTCCTCCTTCATGTGGTCAATAATCTCCTCGAAAGGATCGTGATCCTCCTTCGATTCGGGTTTCATACCCAGAACAACGTCGCCGTACATTTGAACGAAACGACGGTAGCTGTCCCATGCAAAACGAGGATTTCCAGTTTTTTTAGAAAGCCCTTCCACAACCTCATCGTTCAGTCCAAGGTTAAGGATGGTGTCCATCATGCCGGGCATGGAAGCGCGAGCTCCGGAACGAACCGAAACAAGGAGTGGATTATCCTTGCTTCCAAACTGCATTCCCATAATATCTTCAACATACTTAATAGCCCTTTCAACATTAGGTTTTAGTATGTTTACTACCTCTTCCTTGCCCAATTTATAGTAATCGTTACAGGTGTCGGTAGTGATTGTGAAGCCTGGAGGTACGGGTACTCCAATGCGGTTCATATCGGCTAGGTTGGCACCCTTGCCCCCCAGCAGGTTTTTCATGCTGGCATCGCCTTCGGCTTGCTTGTTTCCAAAGGTGTAAACACGTTTTACGTTCGACATTTTAATTTAAGTTTAAGTGTTGATTTATATTGAATTGTGTTTCTTAATTGCACAATTTTTTCTGAACTTACAAAATTATTAAAAAAAATGGAATGGCAATTTCGAATTCGAAACCATATTGGATTTTTTTGTGCAAACGATTCAAAGGGTTTTTGAAGTAGTTTCATGTACCTTATTATATTATTTCCATTTCGAGCATAGATGATATTTAGGTGAAACTATACTTAGAAATTTAATTTTTTGTTCATCTTTTTAAAATGCCATTTCATTCTGCATAAATACCGTTTCATCTTTAATCGTTAGCGTTTAACGATGTTTGGCACTAGATTTGAAAATGAATTTGAAACTTTTAACCCATTAATATTATTAATTATGAAAGCAAAAATGTTTTTTACATTAGTCGTATTACTATTTACTAGTAGTTTCTTAATGGCTCAGGATGAGCCAGAGGAGGAGATGCAGACTCTTTTTGGTGATGAAAAGTTGACCTTTGGAGGTTATGGTGGCCCAAGGGTTGCATTCTCTTCGTTTGATAACAATGATATATGGTTAGTTGGAGGTAGGGGAGGTGTTATAATTAACCACTGCTTTGTAATTGGAGGGGCTGGTTATGGAATTGTTAACTCGCCACGTTACAATGACCTTGTAATTGATGATACAACCTATCCGAACCTATACCTGCAGGGAGGGTACGGAGGTTTACTGCTCGAAGGAATTATTTGGTCGAGGAAGCTTGTGCACTTTTCTGTTCCCGTTTTAATAGGTGCAGGTGGTGTAATGTTTAGCGACAAACGTTATCCAGATGGAGATGAGGATTATGATATACATGTGATTGAACATACTCCCTTCTTTGTAATAGAACCTGGTATTGAAGTGGAGTTGAACGTGGTTAGATTTATGAGGCTTGCTGCAGGAGTTAGCTACCGGTATGCACCCAAAGCCGAACTTCCTAATATT
>CAZLXF010000100.1:0-11429 GCA_964563065.1 uncultured Rikenellaceae bacterium
CACTTCCTCAAATCCCTCAATATCTGTAACTCTCATCGGACGGCCGTTTCGTAATCCAACACCAATAACCTTGGCTTTTACAACCAACTTATCATCGGGAATTCGCCTAATTTCCTGAGTGAAAATTACACGTAAATGGCCTTCCTTGTGCATTGAAGAATTAATAGTAAACCTCTCACCACTGGTGAGAGAAAGTTTGTAGTCAATTTCAATACGGCTCACAATTAAATCGATTCCCTCGTTATGTAGCTTCGCAAAATCGATATTCTTTTCTAATAGAAATGTGTGCCGTGCATGTTCGAGGTAGTGAAGGTAAACCGCATTGTTAACAATTCCCTGCAGATCGCACTCGTAATCGCGAACGGAGAGTTCAAGTTGATGGGTTGGATTCATACTCATAAATTTACTCAACCCATTTTGCAACCTCTTCCATTGTTGGATTTGCCAATCCTAACTTGTTCTTCTTGTTGAAACCGCAAAGGTCGTTGAAAAGTTTTCCGGCTTTCATGCTTTTCAGTGATGCAACGGTTACGTGTCCCATTTTTTCGAGCACTGGAACCCATTCAACGGGTACTCCTGCTTTCACAAAAACTTCTGCAGAATCTTTTCTCGATTTTGGCTCGGGTTTCATCTGAGGAAATAAAAGAACATCTTGTATCGATGTTTGATTGGTCATAAACATTGTTAAGCGGTCGATACCAATTCCCATCCCCGAGCAGGTAGGCATTCCGTATTCGAGCGAACGCACAAAATCCTGATCGATAAACATGGCTTCGTCATCCCCTTTCTCGCTAAGCTGAAGCTGATCCTGAAATCTTTCCATCTGGTCAATCGGGTCGTTCAGCTCGCTATAAGCGTTACAAAGTTCCTTGCCATTTACCATTAGTTCAAACCTTTCGGTTAGTTCCGGATTGCTACGGTGGCGCTTACAAAGCGGCGACATTTCAATAGGATAATCCATTATGAAGGTTGGCTGAATGAAATTCCCTTCGCATTTTTCCCCAAATATTGCATCGATAAGTTTTCCCTTACCCATGGTCTCGTCAATCTCAACCCCAAGATCCGCACAAACTTTACGAAGCTCATCCTCGCTTTTACCTGAAATATCTACTCCAGTATGCTCTTTTATTGCGTCGGTCATGGTAACCCTGCGGAAGGGGCGTTTGAAATCAATCTCCTTATCGCCAACTTGTACCTTGGTTTTTCCATGAAGCGCAAGGGCTACACGTTCAACCATCTCCTCCGTAAAATCCATCATCCAGAAGTAATCCTTAAACGCAACGTAGATTTCGAGAACCGTGAATTCTGGGTTGTGCGTACGATCCATTCCTTCGTTACGGAAATCCTTAGCAAATTCGTATACCCCATCGAACCCGCCAACAATCAATCTTTTGAGGTAGAGTTCGTTGGCAATACGTAGGTACAGCGGCATGTCGAGCGCATTATGGTGCGTAATAAACGGACGAGCCGCTGCTCCGCCAGGTATTGGCTGTAGAATTGGAGTTTCAACTTCAAGGTAACCCTTCGAGTTGAAGAAATCGCGCATGGTGTTGATAATCTTGCTGCGCTTGATAAAAACATCGCGAACCTGTGGATTCACAACCAAATCAACGTAACGTTGACGGTAGCGTTGCTCAGGATCGGTGAATGCATCGAACACCTGACCGTCCTTCTCCTTCACAATCGGTAGCGGACGAATTGATTTTGCCAGAACGGTTAGCTCCTCGGTGTAAACCGATTTTTCGCCCATTTGGGTTTGAAAAACGTATCCTTTTATTCCAACAATATCGCCGATATCGAGCAGCTTCTTAAATACTGTATTATACATGGTTTTATCTTCACCGGGGCAAATATCGTCGCGGCGAATGTAAACCTGAATTCTGTCCTTCTCATCCTGAATTTCGAAGAATGATGCGTTCCCCATAATCCTTCTCATCATAATTCTTCCAGCAATGCACACTTGCGCCTTCTGCTCGCACATGGTTTCGAAATTTTCAGTTATGTCAGCAGTTGAGTGTGTTATTGGGTATTCTGCTGCGGGATACGGGTCAATCCCTAACTTACGCATCTCGGCCAAAGATGCCCTGCGTAGCTGTTCCTGTTCACTTAATTCAAACATTGTTCTATTTTTTTTACGGCTGCAAATATACTCAAAATACTAGTTTGTTTGTGGTTAACAAGCATCCATTTTTTAAACTGAATTTTAAATAAAATAAAACCAATTTTTTTTGCTTATTTTGCATAATTAATCTTGTGCGAAAAAATCGATGAATATCCGGGAGAAAAATCAGCAGAGGAAGCCCTCGTGGTTGAAAATTAAGTTGCCCTCAGGCGAGGGGTACTCCCGTGTAAACAAGATTGTTAAGGAACATGGGCTTCATACAATATGTTCCAGCGGAATGTGTCCTAATATTGCCGAATGCTGGGGAAATGGAACCGCCACATTCATGATTTTGGGCGATATTTGCACGCGTTCGTGCAAGTTCTGTGCAACAGCTACCGGAAAACCGTTACCACCAGATTCCAATGAGCCAACACAGCTGGCAAACTCAATTAAGCTAATGGGATTAAAGTATTGCGTAATAACTTCGGTTACCCGCGATGATTTACCCGATGGAGGCGCTCAGCATTGGCACGATTGTATAGTTGAAGTTCGCAAGCAAAATCCGAATACAAAAATTGAGGTGCTAATTCCCGATTTCGACGGGAACAAAAACCTTATCGATATTGTTCTTAAAGCAAACCCCGATATTATTGCCCACAACTTAGAAACTGTAGAAAGGCTTACGCCTTCGGTTCGTTCACGAGCAAAATACAGGGTTAGCCTTACAACAGTTGGCCATATTGCTAGCAGTGGTTTTGTAGCTAAGTCGGGATTGATGGTTGGACTAGGGGAGAGTGAGCAGGAAATTTTCCAGGCGCTGGACGATTTGCTAGCTGTTGGCTGCAAGGCAATTACCATTGGGCAGTATCTTCGTCCTCGAAACGAAAATTTAGAAGTGGAGAGTTACGTTACTCCCGAACAGTTTGAAAAGTATAAAACCGTTGCCTTCGAGAAGGGATTTGAATTTGTGGAGAGTGGACCGCTGGTACGTTCATCGTATCATGCCGAGGAGGCTTCAAAAAAAGTTAATGGGCAGCATTGCTGTCACTAACAACCAAATCATGCTAAAAAAATATCGACATATAAATGCAAACCGTAACGTTCCAAGACCTTGGCTTAATTGACTATAAACAAGCCTGGGACTACCAGGAAGAACTATTTGCTAAAGTACTTGCAGGAAGAAATTCCGAGAATGAATCGGAAAAAGTGAACTTCTTGCTTTTCTGTGAGCATAAGCACGTTTACACGCTTGGCAAAAGTGGACAAAGCAACAATCTGCTAATCAGCGATGAAGTACTGAAACGGATTGACGCAACCTACTACCACATTAACCGTGGTGGAGATATTACGTATCACGGTCCCGGTCAAATAGTTGCTTACCCAATTATTGATCTTGAACTTTTCAAAATTACTCTTAAGGATTACATACGTAATCTTGAGGAGGTTATTATAAGAACGTTGAAACCATTCGGAATAAGTGCAACTCGGCTCGATGGCGCAACCGGAGTTTGGCTTGATGTGGGAGTACCCGGAAAGGAACGAAAAATTTGTGCAATAGGAGTGCGGGCTAGCCGTTTTGTTACCATGCATGGTTTGGCTTTTAACGTTAATACAAATCTCGATTACTTCAACTATATCAACCCCTGCGGTTTTGTTGACAAAGGAGTTACTTCTATGAAGAAGGAGTTGGGAACAGAGGTTGATTTTGAGGAAGTAAAAGGAAAACTCAAAAAGGAATTCGAGGCGGTTTTTGGGTTTGAATTGTTTTAAATATATCTCGTAAAAACGAAATGACAATGTTGTTGTATCGTTTGTGCGAGGAAAAAAGAGGTTAAAAAAGAAAGAATCTCAAAGATTTTCAAACGATTTGCTTTTGAAGTATACTGTTTGTTCTCTTTGCGAACTTTCGAAAACAGAAACCTCCGCTAGTTATGATGAAAAAGAAATGGACATATAAAGAAACCGGTGACCCCGGTGCCGTTGAACATTTAATGCGTGAGTTGGAAATTGATCGTATTCTTGCTACGCTACTTGTTCAGCGAGGTGTTGTTACTTACGATCAGGCACATAACTTCTTCCGGCCAAGTCTTGAACATCTCTACAACCCTTTCCTTATGAAGGACATGAATAGGGCTGTTGAAAGAGTTGAAGTGGCAATTAAAACGGGCGAACGAATTCTTGTATATGGCGACTACGATGTGGATGGAACCACTGCAGTATCGTTGGTGTACTCTTTCCTAAAAAAGTTCTATCCCAATTTGGGTTACTACATCCCCGACAGGTACTCGGAAGGATACGGAATTTCTTATAAAGGAATTGATTACGCTGTAGAGAATGGTTTCTCGCTTGTAATTGCATTAGACTGTGGAATAAAGGCAGTTGAGAAAGTTGACTACGCCAAGCAGAAGAATGTGGATTTTATTATTTGCGATCATCACCTTCCAGGTGAAAATATTCCTGCGGCTGTTGCCGTTCTCGATCCTAAGCGCCTCGATTGCGATTACCCTTTCAAGGAACTTTCTGGTGCTGGAGTTGGTTTTAAGCTACTGCAGGGTTACTGCCAAAAAAATGCAATCGATCCCGCTGAACTCTACTCGTACCTCGATTTAGTTGCGGTTAGCATTGCTTCCGACATTGTTCCCGTTATTGATGAGAACAGGATTCTTACTTACTTCGGGTTGCAAACGCTTAACCAGAATCCCTCTCGTGGTTTGAAAACCATAATTAAAATGGCAGGAATCGATAGGCAGCAAATTGCAATCGACGATATCGTTTTTCGAATTGGCCCAAGAATAAACGCTGCCGGAAGAATGGAGTCGGGAATGTCGGCGGTGGATTTGCTTTGTGCCCAGGATGAATCCGTGGCCAACGAAATGGGCTCAGTTGTAAACTCGTGTAACAACGATAGGAAAAGTATTGATAGAAATATTACTCACGAAGCGCTCCGTACAATTGCTTCGAACCCCCAGATGCAGAACCGGAAAACTACAGTACTGTTTAACCCGTTGTGGCATAAGGGAGTTGTGGGAATTGTAGCCTCACGGCTAATTGAAACTTACTACCGTCCTACGGTTGTGCTTACCGAATCGAATGGGCTAGCAACAGGTTCGGCTCGTTCAGTTCCCGGCTTCGATTTGTATCAGGCTGTTGAGTCGTGTTCCGATTTGCTTGAAAACTTTGGTGGCCACATGTACGCTGCAGGACTTTCAATGAAGGTTGAAAATGTTCCCATTTTTATTGACCGGTTTGAGGAGCATGTTAGCAAAAATATATCCACTGACATGCTTGTTCCTCAAATTGATATCGATGCAAAAATAGATTTCACAGAAATTACCGATAAGTTCTTTCGGATTCTGCAACAGTTTCAGCCATTTGGCCCAGGAAACATGGCTCCAGTTTTTGCCACCGATAATGTATACGATAATGGCGAGGGACGATTGGTTGGTAACGAGAAGGAGCATATTAAACTCTCACTAGTTCAGAAGAATAATTCAAAAGTTTTCAATGGCATTGCTTTTCAACTGGGCGAACATTATCGTTTCGTTCACAGTGGAAAATCCTTTAGCGTTTGCTACAGTATTTCAGAGAATGTTTTTCGGGGAGTTTCATCACTTCAGCTTAGGGTGAAGGATATTAAGTATAATCAGGATTGATTTATACAATCGGTTAAGTTAGGTTAAGTACTACTAACCAGTGTTAAAGTGGTGATTGAGTTTGGTTTAAACAATTTACATTTGTTTAAACCAAACTAACATCCATATGAAAAGTCTTTTTGTAACCATTTCCCTTCTAGTGATTTCTTCCCTTTCGTTCTCCCAGATTGGCGTTGGAACTTTTATTAGCCATAGCGATGTTGTAAATAATGTTGGGTTCTCTCTCCAAACAAGCCCCCTTAAGAAGTATGGACTAACCACGCGATTTGGAATTGGATTACCCATTACCTCCTACACATCGAGTTTGAATGTGAACACAATTCTTACCCGACGATTCTATCAATCAGAGAATGTGAACATGTACACAGGAATTGGTGTTCTGTATGAGTTCAGAACGTTTCAAAGTTCAATTCTTGTTGATCCTATTCCAAGGTACAACTACCATAACTGGGGCTTAAATGTACCCGTGGGAATTGAGGTTTTCCCTGGGAGAAAAAATAGGGATTTCAGCATCTTTCTTGAGTCTAGCCTTGTTTATATGAATACGCATCAGAATTACTATTCAGTGCCTACGTTTAATTCAACACCTGAATCTAACAGGTACTTTGGTTTAACGGGAACCATTGGGTTAAAATACTATTTCGGTAGGAAGAAATAAGTTAATGGTAACGTAAAAAATAACGCCATCCCATAGAATTGGGTTGGCGTTATTTATTAAAAAAACGTTTAATAGAATACTTCTATTCGGTTTTTCGTAAAACCTGATCGATCATACCATATTCTTTAGCTTCTTCGGAAGTCATCCAGTAGTCGCGGTCGGAATCTTTCTCAATTTTCTCAAAAGGATTGCCCGAGTGTTTTGCAACAATCTCGTACAACTCTTTTCGAAGGCCAAGAATTTGACGCGTAGTAATCTCAATGTCTGAAGCTTGTCCTTCGGCTCCTCCCATGGGCTGATGAATCATAACTCTTGAGTGGGGTAGGGCAGAGCGTTTTCCTTCTTTGCCTGCGCAAAGCAGCACGGCTCCCATCGATGCAGCAATGCCTGTGCAAATTGTAGCAATTTCGGATCCGATGTACTGCATGGTGTCGTAAATTCCCAAACCGGCGTAAACGCTTCCTCCCGGAGTGTTAAGGTAAATTTGAATGTCCTTCGAAGGATCGCTCGATTCGAGGAACAGCAGCTGCGCCTGAATAATGTTTGCAACGTCGTCGTTTATTGGAACGCCAAGGAAAATAATTCTATCCATCATAAGACGTGAGAATACGTCCATGGTGGCTATGTTCAGCTGTCGCTCTTCAATAATTGTTGGGTTTATGTAGCTGTTATGCATCGATTGAAAACGGTGCATGGATATGCTGCTGATGTTTTTGTGTTTCAGCGCATACTTTTCAAATTCCGACATTTTTTTGGCCATGACAAGGTATTTTTGTTTGTATTATTTCTATTAACGTAGCGTTAAAAATAGCTCTTTTTGTTTTTATATACCATTAAACAGAAATAAATGTAATTGGTTGAAAAAAGAATCTCGCAAAGAATAATAACTACAGTAGCCTGTGTTATAATAACTTTGCGAGATTAGTATGATGGGTTTACCTACTTTTTAATCAGCTTGTTGAACTCATCGGCTGAAACTTCTTTCTCGTCGAGTTTTATGGCTTCCTTAACCCAGCCAACTACCTTGTTCTCAAGAATTCTTTCTGCAAATTTGCGGCGTTCCTCAGGTTTTTTTACCAAATCCTTGGCGTAGTTATCAATGAAATCTTCGGGGAGCTGGCTCATGCCGTACTGCATCATCATGCCGTAAACATGCGATTTTGCTACATTCAGAATTTCTTCCTCTTCTACCTTGAATTCTTGCTCCTGGGCAATTTTGTCGCGGATAAGCTGCCATTTCAGGTCGTTTTCAAAACTTGGGTAATCGGTTTCAATCTGATCGCGGGTGTACTTGCCGTCGTTAACAGCAACAAACCAGCGAATTAGAAACTCCTTTGGAAGTTCAATGGCAAACTTTTCGATAAGTTTCTCA
The DNA here is from genome assembly GCA_964563065.1 of uncultured Rikenellaceae bacterium. Classification (GTDB taxonomy): domain Bacteria; phylum Bacteroidota; class Bacteroidia; order Bacteroidales; family Tenuifilaceae; genus DAOSWM01. The sequence continues at coordinate 7,788 of CAZLXF010000100.1, forward strand.
CGCATTTCAACGTAAAACTTTTGTTCGCTTTCGCCCAAAAGGTTAGCCTTAATGTCCTCATCGAGTTTTGCATTGAATTCATCTTCGGTTTTTACGGTTCCTTCACCGTAAATTTTGTCGAAAAGTTCCTGGTTTAGCTCTGCTTTTGCGTAGTCCTTAACCTCGGTAACGGTGGCTTGGAAAACTGGGCTTATGCTCGAAAGTTCTTCTTTTTTAATGTTAAGCAGGCTGGCTCTGTCGGTTTCGTTGGGGAACGATTTGTTAACGTCGATAACAAGTATGTCGCCAACTTTTGTGCCGATTAGCTTCTTCTGTTCGTCTTGGTCGGCAACCAAGCTAACTGCAACCGAAGCGTTTTCAACAGAAATGCCACCCTCTTTTGGCTCCTCGTTCTCGTTTAGTTCGGTAAGCATAACCTTCAGCAGCCCTTTCTCGTTGGCAGTATCAGCATCAACGTATGTTCCGTAACGGTTAAGTATATTTTCGATGTAGCCTTCGCGCATCTTTTTGTCAACCTTTATGGTGTAGAACGGAACCTTGTCGCGCTTGGTGAGCTTAATTTCAAACTCTGGTGCCAATCCCATATCAAAAGTAAACTCAAAGTTTTTGTCGTTTTCCCAATCAATTTTTTCTTGAGTTTCGCTAGGAAGAGGCTCGCCTAGAATGTTTATTTTGCTTTCGGAAATGTAGTTTGAGATGCTTTCCGAGATTAGCTTGTTTACCTCTTCAACCAAAATAGGTGCACGGTAAAGCTTGTTTATTAGTGATGCTGGGGCTTTCCCTGGGCGAAATCCCTTTATGGTTGCTTTTTTGCGGTAATCTTTCAGCTTCTGTTCTACGCTCGTTTCGTAGTCTGCTTGCTCTACGCTCACTTTTAGCACTGCGTTCAGTGCATCGGTATTCTCGTGAATTACGTTCATGTGTTTAGTCCTTTGATATGTGGGTTACTTATTAATTAATTCGTTATCAGTAATTTTAGGGAAATAATTAATTCCAATTTGAGCGCACAAAGGTAGAAAAAAGCGAATTGATTAGCAAGCGGATTTCTAAAACTGTTAGGAAGTTTGTAGTGTTTTACAAGTGGTTATTTGGGTTGCAGGTAGTAGTTGGGATTTAATAATATTTTTTGGTAGGTAACTCTATTGGTCTTCTCTCAGTATTTTTTCAACTTCTACCAGTACGTTGCTGTACTCAAATCCCTTTGACATACCAAATCGAATAAGTTTGTTTTTTAACTCATAGGGTGAGCTAAATTTTACCGATTTTATTTTCGCCTTAATAATTTTGGAAATGGTTTCGCTGCTAAAAAAATCTTGCACTTCTAGTAACGCATTCTTAATATCATCGTCGAAAACTTTTTTTGCTCGCAGAGCAAACTCAATTTTTTTTGGTCCCCACTTGTTAAACCTCGCTTTTTCGGAAGCAAAAATCTTAGCGAAACGTTTTTGGTTAATAAAGTTGTCATCTTTTAGCTTCAGTATAATCTCTTCAGCTTCCTCGGGGCTTGCTCCCCATCCAAGTAATTTTTTCGAAACATCGAACTCACATTTTTCTTGTCGGCTACACAGATTTTGTGCTCGGAATAACAATTTTTGCTTATCAACTCTTTTTTCTTTCATGGTAAATCAGTCGAACCGTCTATTTAACATAATTAATCCACCCCTATTCTCTTGATGCTTTAATCATCCTGGCTTTTCCGTGGATATCTTTTTTAACCACTACGAAGTTGAACCCAAAATTGCGAAAAAGAGTTGCCGTTTCGTTTCCAAGTCCTTCGTTTATTTCACAGAATATCACTCCGTTCTGCCTAAGTATCGATGGTGCTTTTTCTGCAATTGCATGGTAAAAAATTAATGGATTGTTATTGGGCACAAAAAGCGCAGTTGGGGGTTCGTATTCCAGAACATTGGGTTGCATCAGCTCCTTTTCGCTTTCGCGAACGTAGGGTGGATTGCTTATGATGATATCGAAGGGTGAGCCTAAAATATTTGTAACATCATCCTTCAAAAAGTCGAAAGCTGAAAATGTAACGTTGGCTCCATTAATTCTTGAATTTTCCTGTGCAACCTCAAGCGCTTCTTTACTAATATCGATGGCATAAACGCTACTTCCCTTTAAATTTTTTGCAAGGCTAACTGCAATACATCCGCTTCCGGTTCCAATATCAAGAAGGCGTAAGTTTTCTTTTCCAGCACAAGTTTCAATAATCCATTCAACCAGCTCCTCGGTTTCGGGACGTGGAATTAAAACATTGGGGGTAACCTTAAACGTTAGGTCAAAAAAGTAGGCTTCGCCTAGTATATATTGAATGGGCTTTTGTAACTTTAGCTGTTCAAGGTAATGCTTCATTATCTGTGTTTGTTCATTTGAAAGTGTAACTTTTTTAGTGATAATAAGTTTATGAAGGTTGAAGCCTGTTACCTTTTCCAGAAGCAACTGCGCAATCGATCGTGCTTCGTTTTCAGGGTAAAATGGAATTAGTTCATTTATAATATTATGGTATATTTCCATGCGTTTTCGAAGTGAAATGAAAGACATTTGTTTCAACCAAAATTAATTAAATATTATGGAACAGATCGAAATTGATAGCATGTATATGAGCCGTTGTCTCGATTTAGCCAAGAATGGAATGGGTTACGTGGCACCAAATCCCATGGTTGGGGCTGTTATTGTTCATAATGGTAAAATCGTTAGCGAGGGTTATCATGTTGAATACGGCAAGGAGCATGCAGAAAGGGTTGCAATAAACTCTTTGAAAGATAGTTCCATTCTTAAGGAATCAACGTTATACGTTACGTTGGAGCCCTGCTCGCATTTTGGTAAAACGCCCCCATGTACCGATTTAATTATTGAAACCGGCATAAAAAGGGTTGTTGTGGCTACCAAGGATCCAAACCCAAAAGTTTCAGGACGAGGAATTGACCTGCTCAAAAAGGCTGGATGCGAAGTTACGCTTGGAATACTTGAAAATGAGGCCAGAGAGTTAAACCGTAGGTTTTTTACGTACCATATAAAAAAGAGACCATACATAATTTTGAAATGGGCGCAAACCCTCGACGGTTTTATCGATACGCTCCGACAGCCAACCGATCCGATTGCACCAGTTTGGATTACAAATGAGTTGGCACGTATGCTGGTTCATCGCTGGCGCAGCGAGGAGCAGGCTATAATGATAGGAACGAATACCGTGGCAAAGGATAACCCTCAGCTTAACGTTCGCGATTGGAGTGGTCGAACACCACTTAGAATTGTGCTCGACAGGAAACTTCGCCTCCCCGAGGATGCAAATGTTTACGACGGAACAATTCCAACCCTAGTTTTTATTGGAAATAACTCCAGCGCCTCGACTCGAAAAAATATTTTTGCGTCAATTCCCAACATGGAACTTCTAACCGTTGACTTTGCTAAGGGGCTCGAAAATCAACTCCTTAAGGAGCTGTATGAGCGCGAAATTGTTTCGGTAATTATTGAAGGTGGCGCAATGTTAATTAACAGTTTCGTAAAGCGCAACTTTTGGGACGAAGCCCGCGTTTTTGTTGGAAACCAATTTTTTGGAGACGGTGTGAAGGCTCCCGCATTTAACGGAAAACTTTTTTCATACGACCAGGTGGGCGATAGTAAGTTATTCACTTACCGGAATAG
>CAZLXF010000101.1:0-11426 GCA_964563065.1 uncultured Rikenellaceae bacterium
TCCGAATTAATAAACTCAAGTACCTTCACATTGAAGGTAACTGTTATTGGTATACGATTGTGGTTTGTTGGGCTAGTTACAACAGATGTTATAGTTACCATTGGCTGAGAAAAGCCAGCAGAAACTAACAGAAGCATGAGGATGCTTACAAAGCAAAACTTCATTTTGTTGGTGTTAGGAAGTAGGTTCATAGCAGGGTGTTTTTATTATGTTTTCAATTTTTTTCTTCAGAATTAAACTTTTATCGTAAAAAAGTATCTGTAAAAAAGGATAATAGTAAAAGCTTGTGATTACTGTTTTCGTTAAGAAAGGCTGGTTGTAGGCATAAAATGTTAAATAACCTACGAGTTATTTTTAAAAACATATGCAAATTAGTTCAAATATCAAAAAAAAGCATGTTTTACATCAACAAAATTTGAACGTTAGTCAAAATTATTGAGCCAAACTATTAAACAATATACGAACTTGGACAAATACGGCAACTAAACACAATATCTTCATTATCAATCTCTAATAAATTTTAGTTGTAAAAGTATGACAATTTGAGATTAAAATAAACACCCAATTTCAGGGATTTTTATCATCGCTTTTTAACTAAACGAAATATTTAGTTCTGAAAATGGCTTTACAAATAACTCATAAGTTTTAATGTCGAATAGTTTTTGTATGTTTGTTTATTGCAAAAAATATATACATGTTAGCAAGAAATAGAGTATTAAAAACACTTTTATCTGTATTAGCATTAACAGTTATCTTTTCCTTCGAACTAACTGCTCAATCGAAGCTTGATAGCCTTAAAAACTTACTTCCCAGCTCATCAAATGTAGAAAGGGTAAGGCTCCTCAACGATATAGCTTTTGAGATTGATAGTCTGCTAAGTTTCAATGAAGATGAAACATTACGTGAACAAATTCTTTTGGAATTCGATGGAGCATCGACTCTAGCGCTTGAAAGCGCTAAGAAACTCAACGATAATCTAGAGCTAGCTAAAGCCTACAGGGTAAGAGCCAAATATTTATACCACAAGGGCATCTACGAGGAAATGCTAAAACACCAGTCGCAAAGCCTTGAGCATTACAAAAACGCTGGCAACATAAACCTTTACTTTGAAGTACTAGGAAGCATTGGCGACTTGCAAAGCACCATCGATCCTGATTGGGCGATTGAAACCTATAGTAAAATTTTCAGCATTGACCAGCAGAACTTAACTTCCAGTGAGCAAATCGATTCCTATTATAGAATTATCTTCGCTTTAGGCATAAACTACTACTTCCAGGGCAGCTACAGCCAATCATTAGAAACATTCACTGCTCTTTACGAAAAGAGCATGTTTCACAACGACACCTTATGGATTAGCAAAAGTCTTAACGCCCTCGGCATAGCTGCCTATACAGGAGGCGATTACAACAAAGCGCTGGAGTACTATATGGAATCGCTTAAGCTAAGGGAGCTACTTGGCGACAAAGAGCAAATTGCCAGCGCCATGGTAAATATTGGGAATGTTCACAAAGATATCCGATCCTACGACACAGCAAAAGAGTATTACAATAAAGCGCTCGAGATATTCAGCATCCTTGACGATAAAAAGAACATGGCTATCTGCTACAATAATATTGGAATAATCCACGAACATAGCCAAAATCTCGATGAAGCCGAAGCGTACTATACCGAAGCGATGAAGATTAGAGAGCAGCTTAAGGATTCCATGGCTCTTATAACCAGCTACATCAATCTAGGATCACTATTAAAGAAAAACAAAAATCATATAAGAGCATCCGCATCATATCGCAAAGCCTTGTCGTTGGCACAACGCAAAGGTGACAAAAAACATGTTGCATTAATTTCAAACAACATTGGTGATGTTTTCTACGAGCAGAAACAGTACGAGGAAGCCCTCCCTTACTTCTTTAGAAGCCTCGATATTGCAAAAGAAATTGGCCTTAAAGAAATCGTTTCGCTGAACTATAGGAGCCTCTCAAATGCTTACGACAGCCTTGGCAACAAAAGCGAAGCCCTTCGCTACTTCCGGCTTTTCTTTGAGGTTCGTGAAGAACTCATCAACGAGGGTAACCAGAAGGCTATTGCCGAGATGCAAACCAAGTACGACACCGAGAAAAAGGAGCAGCAAATTGTTCTGATGAACAAGGATATGGAGCTGCGCGATGCCGTAATTAAACGCGATCGGTACGTAAAAATTTCCATGGGTGTTGGCATTGGATTCGTACTTATCTTTCTGGTTTTTGTATACATACAACTGCAAGAGAAGAAGAAAAAGAATGTGCTACTTGCCAAGCAGAAGCAGGAAATTGAGTGCCAGCGCGACCTTTTGTCAAAGCAAAAGCAGGAAATTACGGATAGCATTCGTTACGCTCACCGTATTCAAAGGGCAATACTCCCTCCTGAACACCTTCCTGAAGAAATTATGCCAGAGCATTTCGTTCTATTCAAACCTAGGGATATTGTGAGTGGCGACTTCTACTGGATTGCCAGCCAAAATAACAAAACCTACATTGTGGCAGCCGACTGTACCGGGCACGGTGTGCCAGGCGCGTTTATGAGTATGTTGGGGGTAGCTTTCCTTAACGAGATAGTGCTTTACCACAAGAACACAGAAAGTGACGTCATTCTCAACGAACTCAGAAAACTGGTAAAAACTACTCTTGCTCAGTCGAAAAATACGGAAGAAACAAAGGACGGCATGGACATTTCGTTCTGCATAATTAACTGGATACAAAATACCATTCAGTACTCGGGCGCATACAACCCGCTGTACTACTTCCGGAACGGAGAATTCAATGAGATTAAAGCCGATAAAATGCCCATTGGGGCATACATGAAGGATCATATGCCGTTCACCAAACATGAATTTAGCTTTGAAGCTGGTGATACTTTCTACATCTTCTCCGACGGATTTGTTGATCAGTTTGGTGGTGATGACGGACGAAAATTCATGACTAAAAACTTCAAGAGACTTCTTGAAAGTATACAAAGCAAGCCAATGGCAGAGCAGATGGAAGTGCTAGACAACACTCTACTCGAATGGAGAGGGGAACATGAGCAGATTGACGATATATGCGTGATTGGCTTTAGGTTCAACGAGCATAACATTTCTAGTTAAATCAGCCTACTTCATTAACTCCCTTTTTTTCAAATCAAACACCATCAACGTATCGCAGAAACCTCCCCTGGAAACGAATTCCTTAAGCTGTTTCTTATTAAGAGGGACACTGTAGTATCGGCTCGATTTCTCAATTTTGTTGGGCTCTACGTTTAGAAACATTTTAAAACTCAGCGTGTCGTCATCACCCAATCCTTTGATATAAAAAAAATCACCCTTCTTTTGCCCAACGTAAAGGGTCCAGTAACCATTGCTTTCCAACTTATTAAAGTAGTAGCTTTTACGCCATCGTTTAACGGTAAGACTATCTGGAATAATAAATTCGATGGTCGATTCATTTGTTCCGGTTGAATCAACCGAATTCAGAGTCCAACAGGCTTTGTCTATTACAATATCCTCACCATCATTGCTTTTCCACATACCTCTAATTTCTTTAGGCATTTTATTGTAGCTCCGGGCATCAACAGGAACTGGACGATCGAAATAGTGGGTAACACACGATGTGATAATAATAAACAAAAAGGGAATAGTCTTACTAAATTTTCTCATAGCATTTGTTTTACTTCGTACAAAACAAATATAAGTCATTCATTTAAACGAAAGCAACACCTCAAATATTATTCAAAAAAAATGGGTGCCTCATATTCGAAGCACCCATTAATTATTTTGCTATTAAAACTTTATAGTAAACTGAAAGCAACGGTTAAACCAGCCATAACAATGGAAACCATACTCATAAGCTTAATAAGAATATTCAAACTTGGGCCTGAAGTATCTTTATAGGGGTCACCAACTGTATCGCCAGTAATTGCTGCTTTGTGAGCATCGGAACCTTTTCCGCCAAAGTTGCCTTCCTCAATGTACTTTTTGGCATTATCCCAAGCGCCACCAGCATTAGCCATAAACACAGCAAGAACAAAACCTGAACCTAATCCACCAACTAAAAGTCCCATTACACCAGCTACGCCAAAAATTACTCCGGTTAGAATAGGAATAATAATAGCAAGGGCAGAAGGTAAAATCATCTCAATCTGTGCTCCTTTGGTCGAAATTTCAACACAACGTGCATAGTCGGGCTCGGTTTCTCCTTCAAGAATTCCTTTAATCTCGCGGAATTGCCTACGAACCTCTTCAACCATTTTTTGTGCAGCACGCCCCACGGCGTTCATTGTTAAACCGCTAAACATAAATGCAAGCATTGCTCCAAGGAAAACGCCAACCAGCACTTTGTAGTTCATTAGGTTAACGTTGAACCAGTTCATAAAATCATCAATTCCTGCGTTCTTAACAATTTCAACATTTAAAACCATATCAGGGAGAGTTGAAATTACTTTGCCTTGTTCAAGCAGTCTAATCATACCAATTTTCAGCTCCTCAATGTATGAAGCAAGTAAGGCAAGCGCTGTTAGAGCGGCCGAACCAATGGCAAACCCTTTACCGGTTGCTGCGGTTGTGTTACCAAGTGAGTCAAGGGCATCGGTACGCTTACGTACCTCTGGGCCAAGGCCACTCATTTCGGCATTTCCGCCAGCGTTGTCGGCAATTGGTCCGTATGCGTCGGTAGCTAACGTAATACCCAGTGTTGAAAGCATACCAACTGCAGCAATACCGATTCCGTATAAGCCTTTTGCTATGTTTGTAGCATCAAACCCTGAGGCAAAAAGGAACGAAAGTGTGATACCAACTACAACAGCAAGCACAGGAATAGCAGTTGAGAGCATTCCCAATCCTGTTCCAGATATAATTACTGTTGCGTGGCCCATTTGAGCACTTTCGCTTACCCTTTGGGTGGGTTTATATGAGTGCGATGTATAGTACTCGGTTGACTTGCCAATTACTATTCCTACAACCAATCCAACTACCACTGCACAAGAAATCCAGAACCAATTTTCAAGGCCTAGAACATACATAATTCCAAAAGTTGAAATAGCAATCAGAAGAGAACTAACATTTACTCCAATGCTAAGTGACCCGAGGAGCTGTTTCATATTGGCTCCCTCCTTGGTTTTTACTAAGTAAATACCAATTATTGAAAGAACTATACCTACTGCAGCAATAAGCATTGGAGCCAGTACCGCTTTGAACTGCATTCCCGATTCGGCTGTCAAAAAAGCAGATGCGCCAAGAGCTGCTGTTGCTAAAATTGAGCCACAATAACTTTCGTAAAGGTCTGCTCCCATTCCAGCTACATCGCCCACGTTATCGCCCACATTATCTGCAATGGTTGCGGGGTTACGAGGATCGTCTTCAGGGATTCCTGCCTCAACCTTACCTACTAAGTCGGCTCCAACATCGGCAGCTTTGGTGTAGATACCGCCACCAACACGTGCGAAAAGCGCTTGTGTTGAGGCTCCCATTCCAAAGGTTAGCATGGTTGTTGTGATAATTACGAGCTTGTGGCTTGCGTCAGCATCATCAACAAAATAGTTTAGAACCAAATACCATAATGAGATGTCGAGGAGTCCAAGACCCACAACTACCAACCCCATAACTGCACCACTTCGGAATGCAATTCTTAACCCTGCGTTAAGTGAAGTACGAGCAGCATTCGCGGTACGAGCCGATGCATAGGTAGCAGTCTTCATTCCGAAGAATCCTGCTAAACCTGAAAAGAATCCTCCTGTTAGGAATGCGAATGGAACCCAGGGGTTCTGCACTCCAAATCCATAGGCCAGAATGGCAAAAAATATGGCCAGAACAATAAATACAACGACCACAACTTTGTATTGTTGTGACAGGTAAGACATTGCACCCGTACGTACGTGCTGTGCAATCTTTTTCATGGTATCAGTCCCCTCGTCGGCCTTCATAACTTGCTTAAAGAATCTCCAAGCAAATACTAGAGCAAGAATTGACGCCACTGGGACAAACCAGAACAGTGGATTAGCGATCATACTTTTAAGATTTAGTTTTGGTTTTTAGTTTATAATCATCTTCATTTGAGCTCGAAAATAAACTCATTAATAAATATATACAACTATTGAAGTGTGATATTTGTAAAAAAATATTGAAAATAATTACTATCTTCCTTACTACCTACGATTTACAAACAGAAACATCAAACAAAAAAAAATCAAAAATGTTCAGAAAAACATAAACTAGTCTCCTCCGTACTCCATTAGGTAAGCTTTTATGAAATTGTTTAAATCCCCATCAAGAACTTCTTGTACATTAGATGTTTCAATGTTAGTTCGTAAATCTTTCACCAACTTATACGGATGTAGGATGTAGTTACGTATTTGTGAGCCCCACTCAATTTTCTTCTTCTTTCCCTCAACTTCTGCCTGTGCTTCCTGGCGTTTTCGCAACTCCAGTTCGTACAAATGAGCCTTAAGAATTCGCATTGCATTCTCGCGATTATTATGCTGTGAACGTGTTTCAGTATTCTCTACCACTATACCCGTTGGGATATGATGAAGCCGAACACCTGTTTCAACCTTATTCACATTCTGACCTCCCGCTCCCGAGGATCGGAAAGTATCCCATTTTATATCAGCCGGATTTACAGTAATTTCAATTGAATCGTCGATTGCTGGAGCAACAAAAACCGAGGCAAACGATGTGTGCCTCCGCGCATTGGAATCGAATGGTGAGAGCCGCACAAGCCTGTGAACTCCATTTTCGCTCTTTAAGTAACCGTATGCTTGGTTACCAACAAACTCTATTGTTGCTGATTTTATTCCGGCTTCCTCGCCTTCCTGAATGCTCAAAATAATAGTTTTGTAACCATTCTGCTCGCCCCACATAAGGTACATGCGCATTATCATCTGGGCCCAATCCATACTATCTACTCCACCTGCACCTGAATTTATTTTTAGAATGGCACCAAGGTTATCCTCCTCCTTCCGAAGCATGTTTTTAAGTTCCAACGATTCTATCAGGTTGAGGGTGCTATCGAACTGCTGTTTAACTTCCTTTTCGGTTGCCTCTCCCTCCTTCGCAAAATCGAATATTACCTGCAAATCATCAACCATCGATTTGGTTTCGTTGAAACCATCAATCCATTGCTTTATTTCTGAAACTTTACGGAGCTGTTTTTCGGCTTCGGCGGGATTGTCCCAAAAGTCGGGAGCATTGGTTTTCTCCTGCTCTTCCTCTAACCGAACTAGTTTGTTATCGATGTCAAAGATGCCTCCTCAGCGCATCAATGCGCTTTACAAGCTCTTTAACCTGTTCTGTGTTTACCATTTTTTCTTGCAAAGGTATGAATTTCAACCAACAGTTAAAATCAATATTTTCAGTTTTGAAAGATTGAAGCATAAAAATTCACACACTATTAACAATAAACACATTACAAAATTGTTTGCTAATTATTAGCCGATATGATTACCTTTACTGCACAAATTGAATAGCTACTATGAAAAGAATTCCCCTATTGTTGCTGGTTACCATAGCCATGCAAACCTTGGCGCAAAATGGATGGCAAATAAAAACAAGGTTTTACAATGAGTTCGAAAACCCTGCCAACGCCCGAATTGAGGAAGTTTTTTTGCAAGGTAATTATATGAAAATGGTTGCTAGCGATGTAATTACCATTTTCGATGTTAGCAATAGTGAAATAACATACTATAACACAGGCAACCAAACCTACTGGAAAGGTAATCCCGAAAGGTTTAACGTTGAGGTAAGAGCGGAGTTGGAGGTTATGATTGAGGACAAACTCAACGGAATTGAAGCAGACCAAAAGGATGCCATGCGACAGGTATACTACGAAATGCTTAACGCATCGTTCCCTGAATCGTTAGATACGGACATTGAGCAAAGAGATTTCAATGTACAGAATAGTGGAAATGGTGAAAAGGTTTCGGGATACAACACAATTGTTTATAACATTTACGAGGGTGGTATGCCTTTGGAAACCATTTGGGTTGCACCGGAACTTCAAATTGCAAATGATTTCGATTTCGTTAGCCTTAGCCATTTCCTAAACCAACTTGCCAGAGGCGCTTACGCTGCCAGTTTCGAGAGTTCGCAGGAATACTTCGACATGATTCGGGTTGGTTACCCCGTTAAAATTGAAATGACAAAATCCGATGGCTACACCTACGTTTCCGAGGTTGTTGAGGCAACAAAGGTTTCGTTAAGTGTAACCGACTTTTCACTTCCAAAAGGTTATACCCCAGGAACCCTTAGCGACGTTGGCGTATGGAACGGTTTTTAGATTTACTCTCTTTACAAACTATCTAACTTTAACCAACTTAACCACCTTTCTCAGTCCTGTTCGGGTTTCAATATTTACGAAGTAAACTCCTTGTGAAAGATTACTTGTTCCGATTTCAATTTCTTCGCTTCCGTTTGCAATTTCTTCAAAAACTAACTCTCCGGTTAAATTCACTATACTAATACGTTTAACTTCCGAAGCGTTTACGACCTTAACATAACTGTTGAAAGGATTTGGGTAAACTCTTACTTTTACCAACTCACCCGCATTTACATCCACTGTTGATGAGAAAACGGCAGTAATTTGGTAATCGTTCAAGAAGTTAATGGTTACTGGATTTTGAGTGGAAACTATCCCATTCTCCCAACCATCGAACTCCCAGTCGGTATCGGGTAAAGCAACCAGCTCAACCGATGTACCAGAGTTAAAAGATAAAGGTTCTGTGTAGTCAACACCGTTAACGGTTACCCGCCCCTCGCCTTCTTTAGTAATTGAAAGGGTGTATGTGTTAATTGCAAATTCAGCATGAATTGTTGCGTTATTACCAATGCTGCTGAACGTATAGGTTGAAACCGTGCCAACGCTTTCGCCATTAACCAACACATCTTCTACATGATACTCATCGTTAGCGGAAATGGTGTAGTTTATATCATCGCCATGGTTCACAACGGTTTCACCCAGAGGTGAAATGGTTCCATTTTCACCGGCTGTTGCTGTAATTGTGTACGAATTTACTTCAAACGTAGCCTGAATGGTTCCGTTGGCTGTAACATTCTCAAATGTATACTCCATAACTGCACCAACGCTTTCGCCATTAACTGTAACATCGTTAACATGGTATCCCTCGTTTGGAACTATTTCGAAAAGTTGGTCGGCCTCGTATTCAACTGCCACATTACCCGAAGGGGAAATTGTTCCATTTCCTAGGGTTGATGCAAAAATATTGAAGGTTTGCAGCGTAAACCTAACCGAAATTTCGTGGTTAGCCGTAACATTAGCGAAGGTGTACGATGAACGTGCCCCAACGCTTTCGCCATCAACAAGCACATCGAGCACCTTATAATTCTCGTTTGGTGTAAAAGTGAAAGTTTGGCTTGCTCCATGGTTAACTCCCACTTCGCCATCAGGCGAAATTGTTCCGTTCTGCTCTGCCGAAGCAGTGATTGTGTATGTACTAAGTTCGAAAGTAACAACAATTGTATGGTTCTCCTGAATATTATCGAACGTGTAGCTACGTAATACCCCAACACTCTCTCCATCAACAGTTACATCGAGAATTTGCGCTCCATTATTCGGTGTAATTGTAAAAGTTTGAGAAGTACCCTGATTTACAATTACATTCCCTGAAGGGGAAATTGTTCCATAATTACCAGCATTGGCGGAAATTACGAAGGTATTAGCCTCAAAGAAAACATCAATTGTGTGCGATGCGCTCAAATCTTGAAATGTATAGGATGGAACTACGCCAACACTTTCGCCATCGATCAAAACGTTGGAAATATGGTAGTTTTCATTAGCCGCAAAAGTAAATTGCTGGCTTGCTCCATGCTCACAAACAACCTCGCCACTGGGCGAAATGGTTCCGTTTTCAGAAGCCGAAGCTGTTATGGTATAAGTGTCAATTTCAAATTGAACTTCAATACTTTCGCTAGCTAATATATTTAATAAAGTAAGTGTTCCGTTGCCTGAGGAAGAAATTACAACATCATCAAGAATGCTTGCTCCGTTGAGCAAAACATCGCCAATGTGATAATGATTATTGGGAACAACTGATAACGTTATATCGTTTCCTTCAGCAACAGAAACATTTCCCGAGGGAGTTACCGTTCCGTTGCCATTGGCAGAAATTGCTACAGTATAATAGGTTGGTTCAACATCGGTAAAAGTGGCTTCAATTGAATGGTTAGCCGCAATGTTATTGAATGTGTAGGAATCAACGCTTCCAACACTCACGCCATCAACCTCAACGTTTTGAATGTAGTTACCCCCGTCAGGAGTAATAGTAAAAACCTGGTTTTCATTATAATTCACCACAACTTCGCCTGAGGGCGAAATGCTCCCATTCCCAATTTTTGATGCAGAAATAGTGTAAGTATCAATTGCGAAGTTTGCTACAACGGTTCTGTCCTGTTCAGCAGTGAATGTATAAGTTGAATTTGTTGACACCTCAATGGCACCCTCAGTCCAGTTCACAAAATGATAATGCGAATTTGGCGTAGCCACCAAGGTAACCGTTTCGCCGTTATTAAATTCGCCAGCACCTGCTACTTCCCCAAAATCGGTGTCGTTTGGCACAGCAGAAATTGTAAAAACTTCGATATCAAACACCGCCACCAATGTTCTGTTTTCGGTTGCTGTAAACGAAATTGTTGGGTTTGTTGAAATTTGAACATCATCCTCGGTCCACCGAACAAAGTGGTAGTACTGAGCAGGAGTTGCAGTAAGCGATACGGTTTCACCATGCTCGTAGCTTCCTGCTCCGGCAACACTCCCGTAACTTTCGTTATTTGGTGTAGCTGAAATAGTATATTCAATCTTGCTAAAATCAACGTGAATTGTATGGTTTGAGGTAACATTAGTAAATTGGTAGTTAGAAGAATTACCCACCGAAGAACCATCAACAAGCACTGAACTTACCTCGTAGGTTGAATTTGGGGTGAAAGAAAAAGTTTGCGAATTACCCTGACTAACGAGAACCGAGCCATTGGGATTGATACTTCCATTCTCGCCTGCAGATGCAGTTATAGTGAAAAATGAAATATTTTCTGTTACAGTATTTGACGGATTCGATTCTCCTGCTGGGTTTGAATACACAGCAGTTACATGATACGAGTAGTTTCCATTTGTCAAATCCTCATCGGTGTAAGTTAAAAACGTTGTTTGCGTTAAAAAGACATCGTTTCGAAAAACTTTGTAATACTCCAACACCAAACCACCGGAGTAGGAAGGTTGGTTCCATGTAAGCACAACATCACGAATATTTTCAATATCGCTTTGCAACCCTGTGGGTGCTGGAAACTGGCTATTTGGGTATAGAACCACATTTAGCGTTACTGGGCCACCATCGGTTACTACAACATCCTCAATGGTTTGTGAAGCGTAACCATCGGCAGCAAAGGTTAAGTCCCAGGTTCCATCCTCAATCAT
>CAZLXF010000102.1:0-11259 GCA_964563065.1 uncultured Rikenellaceae bacterium
AGAAGCCATGTTGATGTTTATTTTCTGAACTAAGGTTGTATCTACCGTTAAGTTTGCCTCTATCGATTTCAGCATTTCTTCCTTAAATCCCCAAACTTCTAGCAGCTGCTGTTTTATAATAAATCCTCCTAAAAGGTTTCTGTAGGCAACTATTCGGCGTGCGAAACTACGTCCAACTCCTTTCAGTTTAATTAGTTCGAGAGTATCGGCAGAATTTAGCTCGATAATGATTGGCTCTGGAATTTTCTTTTCAACTTCAATCTGCTGGGATATAAAAGCACTATCGGGCTTCTGCTCAATTTGAATGTAGGGCACTAACCTGGTAAACATTGAAGAATCGACTACGTACATTTTAGCAAAATCGTTCTTCTCCCTAAAAAATCCCCCTTTCTTCCTGTAGTTTTCAATTACCTTAGCCTGACGATGCGAGAAACCCAACCTTTCCAAATCATTAACTGAAATAGTGTTCGGATCGAACACAAAAACCTCGCTTGTTACTTCAACCGGGGCTTCCTCCTTTAGAACAGAGAAATCCTTATAGGCAGAAGGTTCAACGTATTTTAAGGAAGTAAAAAAGCTATCAACCTTTTCGAAACTGTTGCTGTTGGCCAACGGCGAAGCGTTAAAAAAGAAAACCTGGTAAACATAAGGGGAAACAGCAGCAATGCATACTAGCACAAAAAGTACAACCAAACCAAAGCGCTCGTTTCGTGAAAAAGTAAACCAGTCTCTCCACATATCCTACTTCCTTTTTAAATTTTGCTGCAAATCGGGATGAACTTCATTCAAGTATAGAAATACTAACCAAGTCCGCCCCAGAAAATACTATAAATGAATATAATTGCTATTGCGAACGGTGCAATGAACTTAACGATAAAAATAAAACCAGGATAATACGATGCCTTAAGGCTACCACTATTGGTTAGTTCACCCTTAATTACTTTTTTACCCACAAACCAACCTACAAAAAGAACAATGAACAAGCCACCCAAAGGCAGCATTATGTTTGAAGCAGCATAATCGAGCAAATCGAAAATATTTTTACCAAATAGTGTAAAATCGCTAAGCGTGCTAAACGACATGGAAGCAAATACTCCAAGTATTGAAATGGCTACCGTTCCTATAAACGTAGCTTTTTTACGAGAAATATTCAACTCTTCGGAAAAGAATGCAACTACAACCTCGAGTAGCGAAATGGTTGATGTTAAGGCTGCAACAGCCAGTAAGATGAAGAAAATTGCACCAAAAAAATCGCCTCCCGGGATCTGCTGAAATATTCTGGGTAACGTTATAAATATTAGGCTAGGACCAGATGTTGGTTCAATATCAAAGGCAAAAACTGCCGGAAAAATCATTACTCCGGCTAAAACTGCAATTAATGTGTCGGCCAAAGAGACCTCTACAGCCGTTGACGCTAAATTTTCTTTCTTGCTAAAATACGATGAGTAGGTAATTAGAGCTCCCATTCCAAGGCTGAGCGAAAAGAATGCTTGTCCCAGTGCGTAAAGAATTGTTTTTGCAGTTACCTTCTCGAAGTTTGGTTTGAAAAGGAACTCTAGCCCCTCTGCTGCTCCCGGTAATGTAACCGAACGAATGCAGAGCACAATTATAAGAAACAATAGCAAAGGCATTAGCAACTTTGTATACTTTTCAATACCTTTTTTTATTCCTGCTAATACTATGGCAGCCGTAAGAAGCATAAAAAATAACTGCCATACAATTGGACGAATAGGATTGGCAATAAAATTGCCAAAATTCTCTTCGAGCTGTGCAGGAGTTTGACCAGAGAAACTGTGAGATAGCGACTGAACAATATACTCAAGGGTCCAGCCTGCAACGGAACTATAAAATGCCAGAATAAAGAATGCCGCCACAACGCCCATGAACCCTATAAAATGCCATTTTGAACCGGGAGCTAACACTTTAAACGAACCGTACGCATTTTTTTGGCCGCTTCGGCCAATGGCAAACTCCGACATCATAACCGGAACACCAATTACCAATACGAAAAACAGATAAATAAGCAGAAAGGCTCCACCTCCATTTTCGCCTGCAACATAGGGAAACTTCCAAATGTTTCCCAGTCCAACCGCCGAACCCGCTGCTGCTGCAATAATCCCAAACTTACTTCCAAAACTGTCGCGATTTGCCATAAAGAATTATTTTAGTTACGGTTTCTATTTTGAAAACGGAAGCCAATTTCAGAAAAATTGTTGTTTTACGCAATGATAGGACAAAAATTTATTTTAATTCGTTTTGTTAGTACAATAACAATTAATATTTTTATATTCGAACATATAATAATAACATAGCATTATGAATCCAATTCTTCAATTCACCCTTTTTGTAGTATTTGCTTTAGTTCCATTCGGTTATGGAGTTGTTTGGTTCTTGTATCGCAAAACCATAATTTTTTATACCGCAATGGCAACCTTTATTGCCAGCATGGGTATTGGTATTGTTGCTTTTTGCGTTGGTTACCTTGGATTTATTCATGTTACATGGGCTGTACCTGTTTGCCTTGTTTGGCTACTGGCAGCAAATGCTGTGGCAAAAAAGCTGGTAAAAAAACCAGCCGATGAGTTGAACAAGAAGCTTAAGTTAATGGCCGGTGGGGATTTAAACATTGAAATTGATAAGAACTTGCTTAAACAAAACCACGAAATTGCTGAAATGGGACGCTCGATTGCTGAGTTGGCAGATGAACTGAAAACAGTAATGATTCAGATACGAGATTTCTCCAACGATTTAAATACTATTGGAGGAACCCTAACTGATAGTTCGAGCAGCATAAGCACAGGAGCAAACGAGCAGGCTGCCTCAACGGAGGAACTTTCGTCGAGCATGGAAGAGGTAGCATCATCTGTACACCAAAGTGCCGACAACTCGAGCCAAACAGAAAAGCTGTCGAATTCGGCCTCGAAGGAGATGGTTATTCTTAGAGAATCGTCGCGGAAGGTATTTGGCTCGATAAACGAAATATCGGAAAAGATTCAGGTAATAAACGATATTGCTTTTCAAACGAATATTCTGGCGCTAAACGCTGCGGTAGAAGCTGCTCGTGCCGGCGAAGCCGGCAGAGGATTTGCCGTAGTGGCCGCTGAGGTTCGCAAGTTAGCAGAACGAAGCCGCCAGTCGGCCGACCAAATAATTAACCTTTCCGACATAACCAAAAGGGAAACCGAAGACTTTGAGCAACGAATTGAAAAAATTGTACCCGACATTGAGAAAACTGCATCGCTGGTTCAAGAAATTTCAGCCGTTTCGTTCGAGCAACGTTCAAGTATCGATCAGGTAAACACCAATATTCAGAATTTCAACGTAGTAACTCAGAAGAATGCTTCCTCGGCTGAAGAGCTACAAACGCTTTCTGAAACCCTTGCAGAAAAAACCAACAACCTGCTTGAAACTGTTTCGTTCTTTAAGATTGATGCCTAATAACTGAGTGTTATTCCAATAAAAATAATTGCAATTTCAGGCTAATTCTAGCATAAAATCGCAGGTAATTTACTCGTACCGTAAACTTATAACAGGATCTTTAACTGCCGCTTTGTACGATTGGTAAGCAATTGTAATAGCTACCAACGTAAAGGAAATAATTGCCGCCATGGCAAAAATCCACCAAGCAAGGTTTGTGTGGTAAGCAAAATTACTTAGCCACTTATTCATTGCATAAATTGCAATGGGAAGTGCCAAAATATTTCCTATAAGGACAAGTTTTGCAAACTCAACGGAGAAAATACGAACCACATGTGGAATGTTTGCACCAAGCACTTTTCGAACCCCTATTTCCTTGGTTTTCTGTTCGGCCATAAACGATGCCAAACCAAATATTCCCAAACATGAAATAAAAATTGAGAAAATTGAGAAGTAATTAATCAGCGTGTTGCTTCTCTGTTCCGAACGATAGAGCATATCGAGCGTTTCGTCCATAAATCGGAAGTTAAATTCGTAATCGGGCTCAAAGCGTTTCCAAACTTCTTCTATATAACCCAACGTAGCTTTAGTGTCGTTTGGTTCAATCCGAATAAAACAAATACGAGCCTGATTGTGATCGATGTTTAGAACAAGCGGAGCAATTTTATTGCGAATGTTGTTAAAGTTAAAATTCTTCATAACCCCAACTATGTAGCCTTGTTGGCCATGTAGGTTCATTGATTTACCCACCGGATTTTCGAGTCCCATTTGCCTAGCAGCTTCCTGATTTATAATAAATGAATTTACGGTATCAGCCGAGAAATTCTTACTGAAGGTTCTTCCTTCTGCCATTGAAATTTCCATAGTTTCAAAAAAATCGAAGCCAACCGGAAAGAAATGAATGGTCATTTCAGTATCATCCTCCTTACCCTCCCACTGGTTAATTGTGGTTGAAGGGCAGGCATAAACTGGTAGCACACGACTGGTGCTAACGCCCTTAATACTAGGATTCTGCATCAGTTGCTGCTTAATTGACTCGTAATTATTTCTGATTCCTCCGTTCATGGCAACATGAATCAGATGTTGCTTGTTGTAACCCAAATCTTTACTTTTAATATACTTGATTTGCCGCGAAATCATAATTGTTGAAACAATGAGCGCAACCGACAGAGTAAACTGAATTACTACCAATGATTTCCTGAGCAGTGAATTTTTTGCACCGTTTCGAAGTTTCCCTTTCAGTACCTTAACCGGATTAAATGCCGACAGAAAAAATGCCGGGTAACTCCCCGCCAAAAGTCCGGTAACCAAGGCAATAGCAATAAGCATAAAAAGTATCGAAGGTTCGGCAATTAAACCAGGAGTTAACTCCTTGCCCGAAAGATCGTTAAATGTTGGAAGTAGCAACCCAACAATAACAAGAGCAATGAAGAATGAAACGAATGACATTAGAATTGACTCGCTTAAAAACTGTGATACGATGCTCCCTCTGTTTGCACCAACAACCTTCCTCAACCCAATTTCCTTCGCTCTATTACTCGAACGGGCTGTGGTTAAATTCATAAAGTTTATACACGCAATAATTAAAACCAGAAATGCAATGGTTGAAAAAGTTATAACATTTGAAATATCGCCTTTAATAATAAAATCGTAGGCAAAATTTGATCGGAGATAAATATCCTCCAGCTTTTGGCTAAAAAGTTCAACTTTATTCTCATCGGAAAATTTGTTTAAATAGCCTTTCAACTTATCATCAACACTGTTGAAAAGGCTTTTATCCTTTAGAAGAAAATATGTGGAAAAGTTATACGATCCCTGACCCATTTCATCAATATTCTCTCCATCATTCTTAATTAGCTGAAACGGAAAAAGAAAATCGAAATCGAAATGCGAATGGCTAACATCTGCAATTACTGCAACAACCTTAAAGGCACCTCTGTCCTTTACCTCTAGCATTTTTCCAATAGGATTTTCCTCCCCAAAAATTTTATGCGAAAGTTCCTCAGTTAACACCAAACTATGAGGATCAACAAGAGCTTTATCCTTGCTTCCTAGCAAAAACTTAAAATCAAAAATATTAAAAACAGTAGAATCAACAGCACCGCTATTTGCCTGAATAAACTCACCATCCTGGTACCTAAAAAGCCAGGAGCCCCAGTTCTTAAAACGGCAAACACTTTCAATTTCGGGGAAATCTTTCCCTAAGTTTGGCCCTAACGCAGCAGGCGTTACAGCAACAGGATATGGTTCTCCATTGTTCATAAAACTTGCGAGCACCCTCCCAATTCTCTCTGATTTTGAATGCCACTTATCGAACCGTAACTCGTCCTGAACCCAAAGAAGAATTAAAATACTACAAGCCATTCCTATGGCCAAACCAATAATATTAATTGCCGAGTATGCAGTATGCTTTTTAATGCTACGAAAAGCAATGAGAAAGTAATTTTTAATCATAGTTTTAATTTTTGCATATATTTTACAATCACTGTGCCAATAAACTATATATAACTGATTTAATGTGATATACAAAACATTTTCCCCGTAATAAATTTATACAAGTGTGCTATTACAAAACAATTATGTTCGAAATCGAACAAAAAAATGGTTGCAAAAAAATGCAACCATTAAGCAAAAGGGGAAATTCGTAACTAAGCGATATCAATTTCTTTGCTTAGGTATACATCCTGAATGGAGTTAAGAATTTTTACCCCATCAACCATTGGTTTTTGGAAGGCTTTTCGTCCGCTAATTAGACCCATACCTCCGGCTCGTTTATTTACAATTGCAGTGTAAACTGCCTCGGCCAAATCGCTGGCTCCACTTGATGCACCGCCTGAATTAATTAGCCCAGCCCTACCGTTGTAACAATTAAGAACCTGGTAACGTGTTAAATCGATAGGATGATCGGAAGAAAGATGCGAGTAGACCTTATCGTGCGTTTTAGCAAAACTTAAGGCTTTGAAACCTCCGTTATTCTCTGGAAGTTTCTGTTTTATAATATCGGCTTGCAGGGTAACACCAAGATGGTTTGCTTGCCCTGTTAAATCGGCAGCTACGTGGTAGTCAACGCCATCCTTTTTGAATGCGCTATTGCGCAAATAGCACCAAAGAACCGTAACCATTCCCAGCTGGTGGGCTTGTTCAAAAGCCTCGGCCACTTCAACAATTTGGCGATTCGATTCCTCCGAACCAAAATAGATGGTTGCCCCAACAGCTGTTGCGCCAAGGTTCCACGCTTCCTCAACAGAACCAAACATAATTTGGTCGTACTTATTAGGATAAGTAAGCAATTCGTTATGGTTAAGTTTTACAATAAATGGTATACGATGAGCATACTTTCGGGAAACGGCTGCCAGAACTCCAAAAGTAGACGCAACAGCATTTGCACCACCTTCAATGGCCAGTTTTACAATGTTTTCGGGGTCGAAGTAAGCTGGGTTTGGGGCAAATGATGCTCCTCCGGTATGTTCAATCCCCTGATCAACAGGAAGAATGGAAAGGTAACCAGTTCCTGCCAGCCGCCCCGTGTTAAACATCGATTGCAAACTGCGAAGCACCTGTGGAGTTCTGTTCGAATTAGAAACAACCCGTTCAATAAAATCGGAACCTGGCAAATGCAACTGCTCTTTTGGTAGGGTTTCGCACTTATGTTCAAGAAGATACTTTGCTCTATCTCCCAGCAATTCAACAATTCCATTATAATTCATAACTATTTGTTTTTAGGGTTTTAATAATCGGATAAAACAAAGCTATGCTTATTTGGAGTAAAAGTCAAGTAAGTATGTACAAAAATTCTCAGTAAGAAGACGAAAGGAATTGAAGGGAAAAGCAAACTAGAAAGGATACCCAATACCAAATTGAAATGCGAAGTCGTCTCGTTCGTATGGGCGCTGAAAAGGGATCCAGTGTTCATTGGTTTTAGATTCGGTTAATCGCAAGCTAACTGCCGGGTCGTGAACCTTAACTCCCATATCGAGGCGAACAGTAAAAAAGCCCAAGTTCATTCTAATGCCCAATCCGGTTCCAAGGGCGAGTTGCTTATAGAAACTATTGAACTTGAAGAGTGCGCCAGGTCGTTCATCGGCATCGGTAATTGCCCAAATATTTCCAGCATCGATAAACAGAGCACCCTCAAGCATCCAGAAAAGTTTAAAACGGTACTCGAGATTTGCCTCCAACTTTACGTCGCCCAGCTGGTTTTTATAAACCAACGATGTATCCTCGAATGTACCAGGGCCTAAACCACGAGCGTGCCACGCTCTAATTCCTGATGCACCCCCGGTAAAGAACTTCTTCTCGAAGGGTAACGCTTTTGAATTACCATAGGGGTAACCAATTCCACCATATGCTCTGTAAACAAACGTATTGTTCTTATCAATTACATGATGGAACGTGTAGTTCACCTCTGTGCGGACAAACTGAGAAAAATCGGTACCAAAAAGTTGATAGGCTTCCCCGGGTTCCTTCTCGGCAAAAGTTGTGAAAATACCGTTAAGAATGTTACCAGAAATTTCGAAATTGAGACGGAATAAAGTGTAGTTAATATTCTTTCGCTCTTTCTGGTTGTTAAAAATAAAATTATAACCGGTAAGTGTAATAAACTGGTTTTGGTAACTATTTTGTAAATAGGCATTGTTTTCAATCTTGTTTTGAAATGTAGAATCCATCTCAAAAATATTGATAATGTTGATTTCAACCGGGGTAATACTATGAGTAACATTACCCGCATTTTTCCAACTATAACCAAAGTTAAGACCTGCAATGGTACGAGTATAATCGGGACGGTCTTGATAGTTATATGATGCTGAAAGTTTAGTAATTGGCGCGTACTTTGTAATAAACTCTTTACCCGAAAAGGGGCTTAAAAACCTAGGGAAACTAAAACCAACTGAGCTACCCACCTCAAATGCTGGATCGTAGGAACCTTTTTCAGCTTGCTGAATAAGTTCAAACATTCCCCGAAGCTTCAAATCGAAAATTTCTGCCCCCTTAAAAAGATTCTTATGCTGGTAGTTAAAGTTTGCTTCGGCACCAAAATCGGAGGAAGAAGTTGTTCCAACCAAATCGACCTGATAACTTTGTAGCGTATGGGTTGCCAGCTGAATGTAACAGTTTAGCTTGCCGAACTCAGGTTTTTGCTCCATCGATTGCTCATTGAAAAACAGGAAAGGATCGTTGCTCTCCTCCAAGTCAGCGGGGCTGTCACCTTCGGGCTCGAAGAAAATGTTAACCATACGGAATAGCCGAAGGGAACTTAGGTTATTTCGAGTTTTGGAAACCATACTTTCGGAGTACAACTGACTGGTTTGTACAAGGTTTGCCCTATCTAGTACTTTGAGGTCAATGCCAGGGTTTCCAGAATAGATGTAATAGTTTTGGTTAAAAAGAATTGTGTCGAGCAGATTCGATTCTTTAAGATTAAAGAATGAAATAGGATCGTAATTAGGGTAGATAAATACATTACTAATTTCGTACCTTTTATACTCCTGAACAATTCTATCGCCAAACTGATTGCGAATAAAACGATTTCGAATGTTTAAATCGATATTCACTCTGTTAGCTTCGAGGGAAGTATCGGCGGTAAAGGTTATAAAATCGCGAGAAAAGTAGAAGTAACCTTGCTCCTTCAACCCTTCTTCAATGCGTTTTCTTTCATCGTTAAGAATATCCTTATCAAACCTAACACCTTTCTTAATTAAAGAATTATCAATATCGGACATTACATAGTTCCTAACAGTAGTGTCCTCAATAATGTACCGAATTTCATTTATTTTGTAGGGTTTCCCAAGCAATATGTTATAAACGGTTTCGGCTCGTCGTTTTCCGTAAAGGGTAGTATCCTTAACTTTGGAAGAATAGTAACCTTTATTCTCGAGGTATTGTTTTAGGTTCTGGGTAGATTGTTCAGTTTGGAAGGTATCAAGAATAACGGGCTCCTCCCCAATAGTTTTCAACCAACGATGAATGCCTGTGTACTTACTGGGATTTGCTGCGTTGTACATTCTTAAATGGAAGCGAAACAATAGAATTCTTTTGTTCGGTTTCTGCCTGACATAGTTATCAAGTTCGCCACTACTTATGTTTTTCTGTTTAGCGTCGTTAATTTTAATGGTAGTTTTATCGAGCAGATATTTATCCTTGGGTACGTTTTTAGTAATACTACACGAAGAAACCAAAACGGTAACCAGTAAGCCCAAAATGGCAAATTTACTTGAATGTATTTTACGAATGCAAAACTTCATTTAGAGAGTAACAAGTAAAAAATATCAACTAAAAACGTGTGAAAGATAAGAAATTGAAATAATAGTACATCCATAAATTGTTGAAAAGATAACGCATAAAACATGCCATACAACAATAAAAACGGGACTTTTATCAAAAAGATGGTTAGTGTTATATAAAAAAATGGTTTTCATCCCCGATTTGTTAGGATGAAAACCATTAATTAAATTTCTCTAAGAAATACTACTTTGTTAATTCGCTAAGCTGCGAGAAAGCGCTGTCGACGTTGGTTAACAAATCGCTGTAGATATCCTTATAGTGTTTTTTTAGCTGCTTTTTATCTAAGGATTTATCGGGGTTATTCGCTCTGCGAAAAAGATCGTTACGAGTATTTACCACCTCTTCGATTAGCTTAACAACCTGTTCCCTTTTTCCTTCACCATGTAGGTACATGTATGTATAACAATCGGAAACAACCTCGCTTACAAGATAGTCGATATCCTTTTTAAGGTTTCTTAAATTGGCCATAGTTTAAAAATTGATTTGTAATTTGAAATGCAAAAGTAGTAAACATAACCCAAACTTACCGCCAATTGTTCAACAATATTTTTTACCAATTATCTTTCACGCATCGAACGGAATACAATTCGGTTCCCAGCAAACTTGAAACAGGGATTGAAACAAGGCTTTCGCCTACAATCCGAGAAATTATGTATGCACCTGCAAGAGGGTCGCCAATACCATCGCCGCTGGTCCAGAAGTAGGCTTTCTCTCTTTGTTCAGCAAAAGTTGGGTCGCCAGCAGTAGCAGGGAGGGTGCCGTAACCGGCGGGACGTGCTGAAAATCCTGACAGGTTACTGGGTGAAATAGTACCTGACGCAAAGTCCCAAAAATCAACCTCCATAAGCCTTTCGGCTATAATATCAGGGTTTTCACCCCACCATTCACCTCCAAGATATGCAAAAAGTTCCTCCCAATCGTTCTGGTTTGGCACATGCCAGTACTGAGGGCAAAGTCCCATTGCCGACTGAATAGCCGTTACAGAGTATAACAATCCGTAAGTTTCACGGTTTGCTGGATCTAAACTGTAGTCAAAAACATCGTTGAAAGTATTTATTGCACTTCCATCTTGATAGTTAATGGTTTGTAAATTTTCCTTCATCCAAACCTGATTACCAATTTTTACAGTTTGGTACGTATGCCCATAATACTCAACAGGAGTTGAGCCTACGGTTCCGCCAGTGTATAGGTTACCGGCTACGTTTACATCGCCAGTTGTTGTTAAACTTGTGTAAATGTAAGTGCTGTCGCTGTTAACTGTAATGTAATCGTCAACTTGTTTCGATTGGGTTAAGCCACCAACAGCAAAGCCTCCTTTGCTGCCAGCTTTTGCATCATCTCGAACGGTGAAGCGTGCTTCGTAGGAGTTAAGGTTCAGATAGTCGTTTGTAACTGCTTTATTTTGGGTTAGCCCGCCAACGGCAAATCCCCCCTTGCTTCCGGCTTTTAAATCGGAGGTTTCTACTATATTGAATCTAACGCTGTCGGGGTGAAGTACAAAGTAGTCGGTATTTTGCTTGCTTTGTGTTAGTCCTCCAACGGCAAATCCACCTTTACTAG
>CAZLXF010000103.1:0-11203 GCA_964563065.1 uncultured Rikenellaceae bacterium
ATGTCAAATGTATGATGTCAAATGTATGATGTCAAATGTATGATGTCAAATGTATGATATACAGACAGGTAGATTTAACCATAACATTTGCCGTTTGCCATTTTACATCTTACATGGTGCTAATGGCAGTCACTACACTCTTCTAAATTTTTATTGTAAACGGCCATTGCTCTGTGGCTCATTCCCATACTTGAGAAGCCACCATCGTGGAAAAGGTTCTGCATGGTAACCTTTTTGGTAAGATCGCTGAAAAGAGTAATGCAGTAGTTTGCGCATTCCTCGGCATCGGCATTTCCTAGTGGCGACATACGATCGGAGAAATCGAGCAGCCCATCAAATCCCATTACACCGCTTCCGGCGGTGGTTAGCGTTGGCGATTGTGAAATGGTATTGATTCGAACCCTGCGCTCACGACCATAAATGTAGCCAAAGCTCCGTGCTATCGACTCGAGAAGTGCTTTAGCGTCGGCCATGTCGTTGTACCCGTATAGAGTTCGCTGTGCTGCAATGTACGAAAGAGCAACTATTGATCCCCAAGGATTTATTGCATCGAGCTTCCATGCTGTTTGCAGCAATTTATGGAATGATAATGCAGAAATATCAAGAGTTTTATGAAGATAATCGTAGTCTAAATCATCGTAAGTTTTGCCCTTGCGAACGTTTGGCGACATGCCAATGGAGTGAAGAACGAAATCAACCTTTCCTCCAAAATGTTCCATTGATTGATTTAGAAGATTCTCCAGATCGGAGATGTTGGTGGCATCGGCTGGTATCAATAGTGAACCTGTTTGCTCGGCAAATTCTTTCAAATTTCCCATTCGGAGTGCAACGGGTGTGTTTGTAAGAACCAATTCGGCTCCCTCTTCGTGAGCACGTTTTGCAACCTGCCACGCAATGGAACTCTCGTTGAGCGCACCAAAAATTATTCCTTTTTTCCCTTTTAGTAAATTGTATGCCATAGTTATGGGTTTAGTTATTCGCAAAAAATGAAACGAACCAATTTATTAAAACAACTTGAGAACTTGTTTTGTTCGGTTACAAATTAAAAAGTGTTAATAAAGCTAGCTATTCGTAAGAAGGTGCTTGGCGTTTTCAATGGCAGCATGGGTAATGCTTTCGCCGCTCAGCATCTTTGCAATTTCAACAATCCGTTCTTCCTTGTTCAGAAGTTTAATTCTTGTAGTGGATGTTTCCGTTTCATTGTCCTTGAAAACGAGGAAGTGGTTTTGGCCCTTACTTGCAATTTGGGGAAGATGCGTAATGTTTATAACCTGCATTTTTAAGGCCATTCTATTTATGATGTTACCCATTTTATCGGCAACTTCACCAGATACACCAGTATCAATTTCATCGAAAATAATTGTGGGTAACTCCTTGGTGCGAACCAAAAGCGACTTTAAACTCAGCATTAGCCTTGAAAGTTCGCCGCCCGATGCAACTTTCGAAATTTCCTGCATTGGAATCTGCTTATTTGCCGAAAACAGGAACGAAACCTTGTCGGTTCCTGTAGGAAGGAAGTTTGTTGATTCTTCGAAGTTAACTTTAAAAAGGGCGAATGGCATTCCTAATTCCTTAAGCATTCCCTGAATTTCAGCTTCAAGGCTAGGGCTTTCTCCCTTTCGCTGTTCGCTAATAATTTTGGCTTTATCAAGCAATTCGGCCTCCATTTTACTGAGTTGTTCCGCTTTTTTGGCAACAACAGAATCGAAGTTGGCAATTTTGTCAACTTCTTCTTGTAATTTGTCGCGAAGATTAATTAGCTCGTTAACCGTTGATACGCGGTGCTTCTGTTGAAGTGAAAAAATGGTGTCAATGCGGCTATTCACCCATTGTAAGCGCTCAGGATCAACAGCAATATTTTCGTAATGGTTGTCGGTTTCTTGTGAAATATCTTTTAGTTCAAGCCTACAACTTTCGAGCCTGTTAGCTAGTTCGTTAGCAGGATGAAAATAATCGGAGATTTTTTTCAAGGAAGCGATGCTTTCCTTCAACAGTCCAAGAACAGATGTTTGTTCATTGTTGAGAATGAGTGAAGCATTCTGAAGCGATAGCTTAATCTCTTCGGCGTGGGTTAGTTTCTGTTGTTCCTCTTCCAGTTCCTCCTGTTCACCTTCAATGAGTTTGGCCTCAACAAGTTGGTTTAGCTGAAACTGCAAATAGTCGAGATCCGCTTTTGCCTGCTGTTCCTTCTGTTTCAAATCTTCAAGTTCGGCTTTCAGCGTTCTGAAAATAGTATAATCGTGGCTGAAATTGTAAACCAAATTTGCTGTTCCAGCAAAGGAGTCGAGAACGGTTAGCTGAAAGGAACTGTCCGCCAGCAGTAAACTTTCGTGTTGCGAGTGAATGTCAATTATTCTACTTACCAAATCTTTTATAACAGAAAGATTTACTGGTATTTCGTTAATAAAAGCTCTCGATTTTCCGGCTTCGTTAATTTGCCTGCGAATGATTGTACTATCGTAGTAGTCGAGGTCGTTCTCCTCGAAGAACGGTTTTAAGTTGTAACCGCCAATTTCAAAAAGCGCTTCAACAACACAACTTTTTTCCTTGTTTTTCAGAACTGAAGTATCGGCTCTCTGGCCAAGTATCAATCCCAATGCACCAATAAGAATGGATTTTCCGGCTCCTGTTTCACCGGTAATTATGTTAAGGCCTTTACTAAACTCAATATCGAGCTGGTCGATAAGCGCATAGTTCTGTATATGAAGATGCTTGAGCATGTATGGTTTTGAATCGTTTACCTTTCGGAGCCGCCGCCTGATGTTATTTTTTTATACTTGCTGGCATTGGCGTTGTCAACTTCAATTAGGATATTGCTAACACGAGTTTGTTCGGTTGGGAACGATTCTGAGAAAATGTTTACCAGCTCGTCACTTTTTGCATCGAAAAAGAGTTGCAGGTAAAACATGTAAGGGTCAGGCTTCTCACGGTAAATTTTCTGAATATTTGTGAGTGTTTCAGCAATTTCAGCGCGACCCTCCATTAGCTTGTCGCTCATTCTGTCGAGCCCCAACCTGTGGTAGCGGTAGTAAACCTCGCGCAGCGGGCGGTACTTGTCGTTTAAAAGATTTTCGGCCAACCAGTACCTGTTTTTTCGGTTTCCTTCGTAAGCTTTCCAGCCACGCTCCTGCGCATTCTGCGCATTGTTTACAATTTTTTCGGCCTTCTGAAAATACTCGGTTCCGCCAAGGTACGAGAACGAATCGTAATCGAACCCAAGAATTATGTATGCGTAGAATGCAAGCGTGGAAGTAAGATTATTTAGGTGCGAAGTTTCGGAGAACTCCAGCTTGTCGTACTCGAGGTAACGAAAATGCAGGTTGTTATCCATAAAGTTCAGCATGGGCGAGTTGTAGGATGCATTGAAAACCGGACGGCGCGATTGAACCTGAAGGGTCCCCTTGTACTCATCGGAACCAATTTGTTCGTTTAGGTTAATCATTATTGTGCATTCAATACGCTCATCCTGGCCGTAAACGTGGTTGGTCCAGTTAGTGTTATTCATAAACTCGTATATTGCTGTTTGCAGGGTTTGGAACATTTGGCGGTTTGTTCCTTGAATTTTTTGCGAGTTTATTTGTATGTTACACCTTAACTCCTGAGCAAAAAGCTGAGTAGATGCAAGTAGCATGAATAGAATCAAATATTTTGCTTTGTTCATCATTATTCGTTTGCTACTTTTAACGTGAATGCGTTAAAACTATTGTTTGTTAAAATGGGTTGAAAGTTCGTCGATAATATCTTTTGCAACTTCTTCCTTCGATTTTAGCGGGCACGGTACCTTTGAGCCATCCTTTCGAATTATGGTAATTTTATTGGTATCGACACCAAAACCTGCGCCTACTTCATTGAGAGAATTGAGAACGATGAAATCAAGGTTCTTTGTCTCAATCTTTTTTTGTGCGTTTTGGGTTTCGTTCTGAGTTTCGAGAGCAAAACCAACCAGAATTTGAGACCCTTTCTTTAGTTCGCCCAGCGTTTTAGCAATGTCCTGGGTTGGAACTAGTTCAATGGAAAGGTTTTGGTTTCCTCGTTTAATTTTCTGATCGCTAAGGTTGGCTGGTTTAAAATCTGCCACTGCAGCAGCCAGTATAGCAGCGTTGCAATCTGGAAATAATTTTATTGCAGCCTCGTGCATTTGTTCCGCAGTGGTAACCTTAGTTGTTTTAATGTTGGGATGTTCAGGCAATTTCGAAACCGGACCAGAAACCAGGTTAACGGTTGCACCACGCTTTGCCAGCTCAAGGGCAATAGCATTTCCCATTTTGCCAGAGGAGTGGTTGCCAATAAAACGAACCGGATCGATAGCTTCAAAAGTTGGCCCTGATGTTACCAGCACCTTTTTGTTGCTTAGCGACTGTTGCTTTTGAAAGAAATTGGCAATATACTGGTAAATATTCTCGGGTTCCTCCATTCTGCCTTTACCACTCAGTCCACTTGCCAGTTCTCCAGTTGCAGCTTCAATTATAATGTTTCCAAAACCTTGCAACGTTTCAATGTTCCGTTGGGTTGTGGGATGTTGGTACATATCCAAATCCATTGCTGGAGCAACCATTACGGGACATTTTGCTGAAAGGTAGGTTGTTAGTAGCAGGTTGTCGGCTACACCATTGGCCATTTTACCAATTGTATTTGCCGATGCTGGAGCAATAATGTACAGGTCGGCCCAAAGTCCTAAGTCCACATGGCTGTTCCAATCGCCATTCTCGGGGTTGAAAAAATCAACAAGAATAGGATTTTTTGAAAGAGTAGCAAGAGTAAGGGGCGTAATAAACTCCTTGGCAAGGGGTGTCATAACAACTTTAACCTGAGCACCGTTTTTAACGAGCAAACGGGTAAGGCTGGCTGCCTTGTAGGCAGCGATGCTGCCTGTAATGCCAAGAATTATATTTTTCCCCTTAAGCATTTACTGCTGTTCTATCAAATTTTCAGGTGTATTTTTGCGAAAGTAGAGTTTATCGTCGCGGAATTCTTGTGTTGCAATGAGCACTGGCTTTGGAAGCCTTTCGTAGAATTTACTGATTTCAATTTGCTCACGGTTTTCGAAAACTTCCTCCAGGTTATCGGTGTAGTAAGCAAACTCTTCGAGTTTACGATTCAACTCCTGTTTCATTTCAACAGAAATTTTATTGGCACGTTTGCCAATAATAACAACACTTTCGTAAATGTTTTCGGTTTCCCTGTCGATTTGTTTAATGTCGATTGTTGTGGTGCTTGTTGGGGCAACTACTTTTTTAAAATCCATAGTTTATTCTTGATTTATTTGGTTTCCTAATGCTTTCAACGAGTTACTGTATAATCTTTCAGCGTCCTTTTTGTAGTTAGTTTCTGGAAACTCACCTATAAGGGTGTAGTATTCATCCACTGTATTTTGAAAACGCTCCCTCTGTTTCTCAGGGATACTGTTATCTGCATACAAATACGAAGCTTGCAAAACAAGATACAGCTGCTCCTCACGGTGCGGCGATTCGGGATACTGCTGAATACTGTTTTTTATTGCAACAATAGCCGCTTTATAGTCCTTTGTGTCAAAATACAACTTAGAGCTAAGATACGATTTTTCAATAAGTTTGTTTCGAAGATCATCGAGAAGCTGGTTTACCTCACTCCTTTTTTCACTACGTGGGTATTTGGCTAAAAATTCGCCGAACGCTGAAATTGCTGCGTTGGTTGTTTCTTGGTCGAGTAGAGGACGAGGTGACGATTTATAGTAGCAGTATGCGTACATATACTCTGCATCTTCTGTAAAAACGCTACGTGGGTAATCTCTTCTAAACCTGTCAAAATAGTGTGCTGCTAGTAGGTAATCACCTTGGTAGTAGTAGCCTTGAGCAATGTAAAACTCAATGGTATCAGCTTTTTGGGTTCCTTTGTAAATTGGTGCAAGTTGCTCAAGAAGACCCGTATACCGGTAATGATCCTGTTTCTCATAGTACTCCATGGCCATCTTGTACTTATAGGGATAATCACGGCTTTTCAGAATTTTATCGTAACCGCTACAAGAAGCCAGAAGGATTAAGGTAACTAAAAAGATGAAAACTATATTTCGATTCATAAAGTCTTAAATGCTATTGTGTATATGAATAAACCTGAAAAACTTGTGAATATTGTTCCGCTATTTTTAAGCGAGCAAAGTTAGTAAGATTCTTTGAAAATGCACGTAGTTAAAACTATAAAACGTTAAAAACATGTTAAAAAAGTTTAATTGAAAAAGTTTGGTTCTCCTTTAACAGAATAATCAGTTTTTTCTATTTTTTCTATAAATCGCCACTTCAATATGAGTAACGCTAAAATATTTTTACTTTTGCACCATTATTTTCTTCAACACACACATAAACGTTTAAAAAATAGAAGCCGTGGATATTTTTGAAAAGTTGAAAAAAAACATGGGTCCCATTGGTCAGTACCAAAAGCAGGGACATGGTTACTTTGCATTTCCAAAATTAGAAGGAGAAATTAAGCCTCGCATGATGTTTCGGGGTAAGGAGGTTTTAACCTGGAGCTTGAATAACTACTTAGGGTTAGCTAACAATCCTGAGGTTCGTAAGGCCGATGCTGAGGGTGCAGCAAAGTATGGAATGGCTTACCCAATGGGTGCCAGAATGATGAGCGGACACACAAGCCTGCATGAAGAACTAGAACATAAATTGGCTGCTTTTGTTGGTAAACCTGCTGCCTATCTTTTAAACTACGGGTATCAAGGAATGGTGTCGATTATTGATTCGCTGCTTTCGCGAAACGATGTGGTTGTTTACGATTCCGAATCGCATGCTTGTATAATTGATGGGTTGAGGCTTTTCCCCGGTAAACGTTTCGTTTACGCCCACAATGATATGGCTGCTTTGCGCAAGCAGCTGGGCCATGCAACCCGACTTGCAGAGAAAACGGGAGGAGGAATTCTTGTAATTACTGAAGGCGTTTTTGGAATGGCTGGCGATTTGGGAAACCTCAAGGAAATAACCGATATGAAGTCGGAGTTCAACTTCAGGCTTCTTGTTGATGATGCTCATGGTTTTGGTACAATGGGTAAAACTGGTGCAGGCGCTGGCGAGCATTTTGGAGTTCAGGATAAAGTGGATGTTTACTTTGCAACTTTTGCAAAAAGCATGGCAGGAATTGGCGGTTTTGTTGCTGCCGATGAGGATATTGTAATGTATTTAACTTACAATTTGCGTTCGCAAATTTTTGCCAAATCGCTACCAATGCCAATGGTTATTGGTGCGCTTAAACGCTTGGAGTTAATTCAAACACATCCTGAGTTTCTGGATAATTTGAGAAAAGTAGCAAAGGCATTACAGGAAGGACTAACAAAAGCTGGGCTTGATATTGGTGAAACCCAATCGCCTGTTACTCCTGTTTACATGAAAGGAAGCGTTCCTGAGGCAACCAACATGGTGCTAGATTTACGTGAAAACTATGGAATTTTCTGCTCTATTGTGGTTTACCCTGTAATTCCTAAGGGGCAAATACTCCTAAGGCTTATTCCAACCGCAGCTCATACTTTGGAAGATGTTGATATTACTGTTAAGGCATTTGCCGAGTGTGCCGAGAAGCTAAAGAAAGGTGAGTACTATGGAGAGGAAGTTGTTCAGGCAAGGTAATTTTTAAAATTCGATAAAAGAAAAAGGGATTGATTTTCGTCAATCCCTTTATTTATTTGTTTGTACGTGAGATGTTTAGAAATGATATCTAGAAAACCCTTGTTCCCAGGTACCTTTCTGCATCTAACGCAGCCATACAGCCCGAGCCGGCAGCAGTAATTGCCTGACGGTAATGTTTGTCCTGAACATCGCCACAGGCGAAAACACCAGGAATATTTGTTTTAGCAGTTCCGGGAATAGTTTTAATGTAACCTACGTCATCGGTTTCAATGTATTCCTTGAATATATCGGAGTTTGGCTGGTGGCCGATGGCAACAAAGAAGCCAGTTATATCCTTTTTAACAATTTCACCCTTTCCGTTTTCGAGAAGAACGCCGTTAACACCGCTGTTGTCGCCAACAATTTCTTTGGTAACGTGCTCGTAAAGAACCTCGATGTTTTTAGTATTTTCAACCCTTTCCTGCATGGCTTTTGAAGCACGAAGGTACGGTTTGCGAACTATGATGTATACTTTGCGGCAAATTCCGGCCAAATAGGTTGCCTCCTCTGCAGCAGTATCGCCACCACCAACAACAGCAACATCCTGTCCTTTGTAAAAGAATCCGTCGCAAGTTGCGCATGCAGAAACTCCTTGCCCTTTAAATTTCTCTTCCGATTCAAGTCCTAGATACTTTGCGGTTGCACCTGTTGCAATAATTAGCGCATCAGCGGTAATTACTTTTTCGCTGTCAATTGTAACAGAATAAGGTTGTTGCGAAAGGTCGGCAGCGGTTGCAATTCCGAAGCGAACATCTGTGCCAAATCGTTGGGCTTGCTTTTTCAAATCCTCCATCATTTCGGGACCAGTGATGCCGTTGGGGTAACCAGGAAAATTATCAACTTCGGTGGTTGTGGTAAGCTGACCACCGGGCTGGATTCCTTCGTACATTACCGGGTTAAGATTTGCACGCGCTGCGTAAATTGCAGCCGTGTATCCTGCCGGTCCCGAGCCAATAATTAGCACCTTAACGTGTTCCTTTGATGATGGGGTTTTTGCAGCATCCTTCTCGCTGCCTTGAGTTTCCATGGGTTTAAATAGTGACATATTGTTTGAAGTTATTTGATTATACAATTGGTGAAAACAAAAAGATTGTAGAAATGTTTAACCATTTTTTTACAACCATAAAATTAGTTTATTTTTTGGAACAAAAATAGATTATCTGTTTTAGGAATAAAAAAAAGGGGTTATATTTGCATCCGCAAAAACCCTCGGGGTGTGGTTTTTTAAGTTAAACGAAACACTTGCTTGGGGTAGAAGTAGTAAATGTTCTTTATAGAAATATAGTTCGGGGTGTGGCGCAGTTGGCTAGCGCACTTGCATGGGGTGCAAGGGGTCGGATGTTCGAGTCATCTCACCCCGACTAATTAAAAATCAAAGGCTTGCAGCAGTGCAGGCCTTTGGTGTTTGTGGGGCGGGGTAAACATAGGGTAAACATGTATTAAGTTGCAAAAGAGGATGCTTCTTGAAAAAAACATAAAAAAAATTGAGTGATGGATATTTCTCCGCTGATAGAATGCGTTTTACCCTTCAGCAAAGCCAACAACCTTAAAACTGGAGAACGGTTGAAAGTGTGTTGAAAAAGTTAAGAAGCTATAAGTTTAAATTACCAATAGTTGGAGATCGGTAACGAATTTGGGTTTAAAGCAAAATATTCGTATAAAGAAGAAAAAAAACAGGAGGGTGATATCATCTCGTACTTCCGATTGTCAGCCTAAATTATTGACTGCTGTTTAGTTAACTTCAAGAACAAGCCCTTTTAGGTATTCTCCCTCGGGATGGTAAATGTTTATTGGATGATCGGCTGGTTGTGTGAGCTGATGAAGAATTCGTACCTGACGGTCTGCAATTATTGAACCCGAGAATACGGCATTGCGGAAATTTTCGCGGCTCACAACCTGCGAACACGAGAAGGTAAAAAGAATTCCACCTTGGTTTAGTAAACCGAACGCTGCGGCGTTCAACCTTTTGTATGCTTGCAATGCATTTCTTAATGCGTGGGTGTTTTTTGCAAAGGCAGGAGGATCGAGGATGATTACATCAAATTTTTCTGTGTTGTTCCTTAAGTAGTTGAAAACATCGGTGCAAACCGATTCGTGCTTATCGGTTTTCCCAAAGTTAAGTTCTACATTCCTGTTGGTAAGGTCGATGGCTTTCTGCGAACTATCAACAGTAACAACTCTGCTGGCTCCGCCACGAAGCGCGTAAATTGAAAAACCACCAGTGTAACCGAATGTGTTAAGTACTGATGCATTTTTGCTGAATTTTTCAAGCAACAACCTGTTCTCGCGCTGATCAACAAAGAATCCGGTTTTTTGCCCTTCCTCCCACGAAACAGCAAACTTATTTCCGTGCTCTACAACTACTTCGTTTATTGGCGGACCGGCAATGTAACCGTCCTTGCACTCTTCTTCAATTTTCCCGGACACGGTTCCGCTGCTTTTATCGTATACGGAGAGAATGCTGCCGTTAAGTAGTTTTATAATTAGCTGAGCGAGTACTTTCCTTATCCTAAACATTCCGGCACTGTGAGCCTGAATTACGGCTGTTGAGCCGTAAATATCAACTATCAATCCGGGTAAACTGTCGCCTTCTCCATGCACTAGCCTGAAAATGTTGGTGTTATCGTTTTGGGTAAACCCCAACTTTTTACGTACGGCTAGCGCCATTTCCAACTTCTTAAACCAGAAGCTGTCGTTAACTTCAGCCTTCTCGAAGCTGAAAATTCTAACAGCAATGGACCCTGTTTGGTAGTGACCGGTTGCAATGTAGGTTTCGCTAGAGTCGTAAATCTCCACAATATCCCCATCATTCAAATTTTCTGGGAGTTTTTTTATGGCACCGGAAAAAATCCAGGGATGAAATCGCTGGAGCGATTGTTCCTTTCCTGGTTTGAGGATTATTTTGGGGTATTGCATTTTTCAAATTTTGCTGGTGATAAGTTTGAGGTAAATTTCGCGGCATACCCAGGCATCAATGGCAGCGTACTGTTGCTGTGCTTCGCTTAATGTTGGTGCGTCCCAGTTCGAAAGCTGTTGCGATTTTGAAACCTTTTTCTCAAGTACAATGGCCGCCATTTTACGAACACTCAGGTTCTCAATTCCGTATTCTGGAACAATTTGCTGAAGATCGATAAACCCATTGGGTTTAAATTTTGCAATTTTTGCCATCGACTTCAGATCGTCGTGTATTGCTGCACCAATTTTTAGTATTTGTGGGTTTTCAACAAATTTTATAAGTTCTTTGGGAAAACCTGTGCTTTTCAAGCGTATAAGAAGTGCTAAGTTCTTGGTTGCAAGTTGAAGTAGCGAAATGCTGTTCGATTCACCCTTGCGAAATGATGGTTTTGTTTCGGTGTCGAAACCAATAATCTTATCCCTTAGCAATTCAGGAAGCCATTTTTTAACCTCATCCTCGGAATTAATTACCACAATTTGTCCTTCGAAAAAAATTCGGGGAAGCTGTGCTACACTTTCGTTGTCTATGCTATCGGCGTACATTCTAAAGTTCGTTATCCATATCGTTTTGCCGCTGGGTAATAAACCAGCTGCTTGTGTCGTGTTCC
>CAZLXF010000104.1:0-11144 GCA_964563065.1 uncultured Rikenellaceae bacterium
GTCATAAAGTTAATTCCCGCTTGCGGGAAGAAACCATCCTCGCGGTACTCCGGACTACCATCGGCGAATGCTGCGCGGTAAACCCAAGCGGTTGCCAGGTAGTTATTGTCGAGAAAGTTGTTAACCATCAGTTCAATATTTAGCCCCTTTGTGCCTTTCAGGTTTAGCTTATAGTCAACTTTTAGGTTGTTTACAAGGTACGCATCGAGCATACGCTCAGTGCTGCTGGTATTATCGTAATACTGTGAGCCAACGTACTTGGTTGTGAGCGATAAACCTAACTTTTTTATTGGTTCAAACCTGAAAATACTTGAACCAATAACCGATGGTGAGAAGGATATTTCGGTGTTGCCCAAATTGTTCTCTTGTTGGCCAACGAAATCCCAGGTTTGGTGGCTGTCGTATAAATCGATGTATTCTGTGTAGTCCTTAATAATATTTTTACTTAACGTAAGGTTTCCGTTCCAAGTTAGCCAGCTGAAGGGTTTGAGTCCAATTGTGGTTTCAATTCCTGCTCGGTAACTTTCTGGAACATTTGTCATTAGTGGATAGCCAACATCGCTAAGTTTTCCGGTAAGTACTAGCTGGTTCCGGTAATCCATGTAGTAAAGGTTCAATCCCAAGGCATAATTCTGCGACTTATGGTTGTATCCCAGCTCGTAATCCATTAGTTTTTCTGGAGTTGGGGTGTTGTTGGAGCCATACTTCATGGCATCTTTTATGTCGGCTCGGGTTGGTTCGCGGTGGGCAACTCCAAAGGAGAAATAAATATCGTGCGAGGGCGCAATGTTGTACATTAATCCTGCTTTGGGATTAATGAAATCCCACGAATGTGATTGGTCCAGAGGGGCTAAATCGTCATCATTCCCGCTAAGGTTGTATTCAATTTTTCTGTACTGAACATCTCCGAAGAGGTTTAGCTTTTCGGTTGTTTGCCAGTTTGCCTTGGCAAAAGTGTTGAAATCAGTTTTTGTTCCGTTGTTTCGGTACCATTCAAAATCTTTAGGAATTCCGGCGTTAACCTCGGTCCATAGTACATTGCCAAAATGATCGCCAATGTAGTTGTTCCATCCACCACCAAGCGTAGTTGTTATACTTTTTTTCCGGTAAACCAACGAGTAGGTTGCACCAAAAAAATCATTTTCCATCCATTTCTGGCGAATCATATCGGTATGTGTTATGGTTTCTTCACCAATTGTAATGGGATTTATACCGTAATCTTCCAGCTCACGGTTTCGCTTATACTGCTCGTAGTAGCCTTTACCAACGGTCCAGTGTCCAGCAACGTTCATCGACAGATTTTTTGAAAGATGATGGCTATAAACTAGCTGGTAGTGAGTTTGGGTATAATTGTCGGTTTCGTTTCGGTAGAACTGTTCAACGCCAAACTCATCGGTAAACATGTAACCGGCTGGGTTGTAGCGTGGGTTTTCGTCGAGCATATAACCTGGGGTTCCTTCCCATGTAATACCAGTATGCTGGTCACCATGAATTAGGTTCACCCGAACAATGCTTTTTGCTGTATGCCAGGCGCCGGTAAAAAAGAGCGACTGATGATTTGACATTCCTCGGTCAATGTAACCATCAGAAGTAACTTTTGAGTAGCGCCCCTCGAAGCTGAACTGGTCGTTTACCAATCCGGTTCCTGCTTTTATGGTTGTGCGGAACGTGTTGAATGAGCCACCCATAATTTCGCCAAAGGCGAATGGTTCGGGCTCTAGCGTAACGGTTTGGAAGTTTACGGTTGCTCCAAATGCTCCGGCTCCGTTGGTTGAGGTTCCAACGCCACGTTGCACCTGAATGTTATCCACAGAACTTGTGAAATCGGGCATATTTACCCACCAAACCCCTTGCGATTCTGAATCGTTCAGCGGAATGCCGTTAACTGTAACGTTTATGCGGGTCATGTCGGTTCCTCGAATTCTGAAAGCCGTGTTTCCAACTCCTGTTCCACCTTCAGAAACTGCAACAACCGAAGGAATCATTTCAAGAAGGTAGGGAACATCAAACCCTGAGTTTCGCTCCCTGATTTCTTTTGAATTTACCGATGAATGTGCAATTGGCATTCGTTCCGAAACCCGGGTTGCGCTAACAATAACCGCTTCACCCATAATTGTTTCAGGTGTAAGAACGAAGTTTAATTCGGTATTCTCATCTACTTCAACTTCAATTACTTCCCGCTTGTAACCTACAAACGATGCAATGAACTTGTAGTTTCCCTTGCTGGTTACTTTTAATTGGAATTTACCGTCCAGCGTTGTTGATGTTCCCTGTAGGGTGTTTTCAACGGTAATGGTTGCACCAACTAGTGCAATCCCTTCGTTGTCGGTTACCTTCCCGCTAATGGTAATTCCTCCCATTGATTCGCTTGTGTCAGCAAGCGAGGGAACAACAATTACCCAAAAGCAAAAGGCAAATAGTAACTTTTTCATTTTTTTAATCCTTTTTATGGTTAGTTAATTTTTAAAATGAGTTTACTGCGTGAAAACGCAACAAAATCATTGAACCGTAAAAAGGGGAATTAATACGTTAAGGTTGATTGCCGAACTCTTTTCCCTTCGCCGGCACTACCCGGATCAGGTTCAAAGGGTGTAATCTCAGCCTGTTGTATTAAGGCACCCCTAAAAGTGATATGGTACAAAGGTAAGGTTTTGTGTATCCTATTGCAAAACAAATTTCAAGATAAATGGCGTTTTTTTGGTATAAGTCAGGCTTACAGCTTATTGCCAAATACCTAAATGTAAAGACTAAAAAAAAATAGAAAAAAGTTAAACAAAAGTTGACAACTAATGTTACTCATAGGAAATTAAGTAATTTTAAAAATTATATCTTTATAACAAAATAGGAACCAATGAAAATAAAAAACCTTTTTTCAGTAATTTTCTTAATGTTTATAGTTCTTCAGGTTTTTGCACAGAACACAGGAACCATTGAAGGCCGAATTTTTAACAGCAAGAATAACGAGCCTGTTCCCTTCGCCAACATTGTAGTATGGGGAACGAGCATCGGTTCATCGTCTGATTTTGATGGAAACTTTAAGTTTGCTGGCATTAAACCTGGTTTTATTGAACTCCGGGTTTCTGCAATTGGTTTTGAACCCTACGTTTCGGAGGCAATTATGGTAACTAATGCTAGAACTGCTTTTATCGAAATACCTTTAGAAGAAGCCTCGGTTGAACTCGAGGGCGTTGTTGTTACTGCTAGCCCTTTTCGTAGAAGCGAAGAGAGTCCCGTTTCGCTCCAACGTATTGGAATAGATGAGATTGAAAAAAATCCCGGTGGAAATCGTGATATCAGCAGGGTAATTCAGTCGCTACCGGGCGTTGCTTCTACTCCAGCATACCGTAACGATGTGATTGTTCGTGGTGGAGGTCCCGGGGAAAATCGTTTCTACCTCGATGGAGTGGAAATTCCAAACTTAAACCACTTTGCTACGCAGGGTGCCTCGGGAGGTCCTGTGGGTATTATAAATGCCGATTTTATTCGCGAAGCGAATTTTTACTCGGGAGCTTTTCCCGCATCAAAGGGTAACGCCCTAAGTTCAGTTTTAGATTTCAGACAAATTGATGGTAACAGCGAACGCATGAAGTTCAAAGGAGCCGTTGGCGCTAGCGATGTGGCACTCACACTCGATGGCCCGTTGGGCGATAATACAACATTCATATTCTCGGCACGCCGTTCGTACCTTCAGTTTCTGTTCAGCGCTATTGGCCTGCCT
The DNA here is from genome assembly GCA_964563065.1 of uncultured Rikenellaceae bacterium. GTDB lineage: Bacteria > Bacteroidota > Bacteroidia > Bacteroidales > Tenuifilaceae > DAOSWM01. Next base: position 3,719 of record CAZLXF010000104.1, read on the forward strand.
TTTCTTCCTACCTATAACGATTTTCAGTTTAAAACCAGAACCCGCATCGATGAGCGAAATGAGATTACTGTAATTGGTATTGGTGCCATCGATCAATTTTCGTTAAACACCGGGCTGGAAAACCCAACTCCCGATCAGCGTTACATTCTTAGCTACGTTCCGGTTAACACTCAGTGGAACTATACCAACGGAATTGTTTACAAACATTTTCGCGATAAGGGGTACGACACCTGGGTTCTTAGTAGAAATATGCTGAACAATAGGCAGTTCAAGTATCCCGATAACGATGAGAGCCAGCAAAAAATTCTCGATTATATTTCTCAGGAATCTGAGAATAAGCTACGTTACGAGCACGATAGAAGGCTCGACAATGGAGTTAAACTAAACGTAGGCGCTGGTTTCGAGCATGCTCGCTACACAAACCAAACTTACCGCTCGTTTTTTACAAACGGGCAGCTGGTGCCAATTGATTACGATACAAAACTTCACCTTTTCAAGTGGAGCGTTTTTGGGCAGGCAAGTCAAGGTTTCTATAACGACAAGCTAACCCTTTCTCTGGGGTTAAGAGCCGATGCCAACAGCTACTCATCCAGCATGGCAAATATGCTAAACCAGATAAGTCCGCGCTTGTCGGGTGCTTACTCGCTTAGCAACGATTTCTCGTTAAATTTCAATGTTGGTCGTTACTACCAGCAACCACCGTACACTATGCTTGGCTTTGCACTTTCCGATGGAACGCTGGTGAACAAGGAGAATAATTTGAAATACATTCGTGCCGACCATGTAGTTGCTGGTTTCGAGTGGCTTCCAAACCAGAAAAGCAGGTTAACCCTTGAAGGTTTCTATAAATGGTATGCGAATTATCCATTCTCCCTTACCGATTCAATTTCGTTGGCAAGTAAGGGTGCCGATTTTGGAACCTTTGGCGATGAGGCCGTTACTTCAACGTCCACAGGACGTGCTTACGGAATGGAACTTCTTTATCGCTCAAAAGATTTGTTGGGTTTCAACACTATTATGGCTTATACGCTGGTTTGGAGCGATTCCGAGAATAGCATTGAGACAATAAATAGTGAGTATGTTCCAACTGCATGGGACAATCGTCATATTTTTACTCTCACCGCAACACGCGAATTTAATAAGGGATGGGACTTTGGTTTTAAGTGGCGATTTGTTGGTGGGTCGCCATACACTCCTTGGGATTTGGAAACCTCCTCGATTATTTCGGCATGGGATGCGCAGGGAAGAGGATATCTCGATTATTCTCGGTTCAATACTTTGCGACTTGAACCATTCCATCAACTCGATGTTCGGGTTGATAAGATGTTCTACCTGAAAAAAGCGACGCTAAACTTCTATGTCGATGTTCAGAATCTATACGGTTTTGCTGGTGAACAACCCGATAATATAATTGTAAGCGTTAACGAGAATGGAGCACCAATTGTTGAGGATGGAAGGTATGTGCTTGAAACCATTTCGGGTACTGGAGGAGGAACAATTCTTCCAACGGTTGGAATAATTGTAGAATTTTAAAATGTTAAAGAAAAAATATAATTCACCGATAATAATATCAGCCATGAAAAGATACTTTCTAATAATTCCTTTGCTCGCCTTGCTTGTTTCTTCATGCGTAAAGCCTCCGAAGAACACCGAGCAGGAAACCGTAACTACACTAAAAACTTTTCCTTACACTGAGGGAACTCCAATTCGCATCGATTTTACTAAAGGCGAGGAGTTTTACTATCCATTAATTGTTTTTTGGATTGAGGACGAGCAAGGAAACTACATTGAAACAATTTACGCTTCGCAGTCAATTGCAACCGGAGTTTTTAAGTTTGGAGTGAACGATAAAGGCAAGTGGGCTCCCGGCGAACGGCGTCGTTCAGCAGCACTGCCCTACTGGGGTCATAAACGGGGATTTAAAGCCCCCGATGGGCTTTTTCTGCCAACACCAAGGGATCCCTTGCCCGATGCAATTACCGGTGCAACACCAAAAACCAACTTCGTTGTAAATTCTTTCGTTAAACCGGGCTTGAAAAAGTTTCGATTAATGATGGAGATTAACCAAACTTGGGACTGGAACAACCACTGGCACAACAACCTTTACCCCGATGACGAGGAGTACAAAACCAGCTGCCAGCCAGCTCTCGTTTATATGGTAGAAGTTGACGTCGACAAAATTGATCAGGTTTTTGATCTTAAACCAATTGGCCATAGCCACCATTCAGGAGAAACAGGCGAGCTATTTCCAGATATTTCAACGTTTACAACTGCGCTGCAAATTGCAGAAAAGGTAACTGTTCGGGTCGAAAAAGTTGACTAGTCCTCATTTTTTTCGTATATTAATGCCATGGACCTAATTTCGGAGAGGCAAATACTTGTTGCTGGTGCAACCGGCTTAATTGGAACCGAACTCGTTCGTTCACTGCTATCGCTAGGTTACAGGGTTACAGTTTTAACAAGAAATGCCCAAAAAGTTAATAAAGAATTCCCTCAGGAAGTTGGTTACCTTGAGTGGGATGGAGGTTTTTCAACTAAACTTGTTCGTGAGGTTGAAAAAAGTTACGCAGTAGTTAACTTATCTGGTGCAGGCATTGCCGAAAAACTCTGGACAAGGAAGCGACGAATGCAGTTAATTCGAAGCAGGCTGGGCACAACCCGTTCGTTAGCAAAGGCTTGTAACTATGCTAACCCTAAGCCATCGGTTTTTGTTCAGGCCTCAGCAATAGGTTTTTATCCTACTTCAAGTTCAGAAATTTTCAACGAAGAATCAACAGCCGGAACTACATTTCTTTCCCGTTTAACTGAAGATTGGGAGAAGGTTGCGCAGAAAGAAATCCCAACCAGCGTTAGGTTAGCCATAATCCGAACAGGCGTTGTGCTCTCCTCAAAAGGAGGAATGTTAAAAAAGTTAGTTGCGCCAATTAAGTTTTACATGGGTGCCTGGTTTGGTAGGGGAAAACAGATGGTTTCGTGGATTCACATACACGATGAGGTTAATGCAATTCTTCACATTCTTAGTAAGGAAAATATTTCTGGTGTTTTCAATCTGGTTGCCCCAAACCCAATTAATCAAAAAACTTTGGTAAAAAGTGTGGCAAAAAACTTGCATAGGCCTGCTTTTATGGGCATACCTGCGTTTCTTGTTAATGCTTTTTTTGGAGAAATGGGGAAGGAACTGCTTCTTTCCGGACAAACAATTGAGCCCAAAAGACTCGTTGAATCTGGCTTCGAGTTTGCATTTCCTGAACCAAATGAGGCGATAGCCAATTTGTTAAGGAGTAAATTGTAAATGAATTTTTTTATGATTTTTCCATCTTTTCAAATCTTTCTTCTAAAGAATGATATAAATCAATTGTGGATTAATAAACCTGAAATAAGTGGATTTTAGCTCTCATCATTCGTATCTTTGGAAAAATTAATCTAACCATAATTGCATTTGGTCAAATTGATCAAACTTTTCTGGTTTTTTTAAGTTTAATTTGTTGTATAGTTTTTCACAATTGTTGAGGTTTGAAATGAAAAAGAAATTTTTTAGAGAAAAGGTATTATTTTTGATAGTTATTATTTTTGTTGTTATATTTACATCTTGTCACAGTAGTATCCCATGCCCTGTTTACAGGGATACACCTGTTGATTTTTTGAGGGAATGAAACGTTTTGCAAAATATGAGAATTGTTTAAAATTAAGCATTATGAAATCATCGAAAAAAGTGTTTGTTGTTATACTTCTTCTTGGAGTAGTTGCAATTATGGGATCGTGTGCAACTAAAAAAGTTGCTTGTCCGGCATATGCTAAAGCCAATGTTCAACAAACTCAGCAAAACAGTTAAGAATATAAAACATCTCTTTCGTTCAACAAATTTCTCCTGTTGCCATTTGGTAATGGAGAAGTTTTTTTTTACTCGTTGTTTTCCTGCCTTTTTACTGTTTCTTTTCTTGTTTTTCCCCAATAAAACAGTAATTGCACAGGGTCAACTCGATTCTGTTAAAATTCTTACATTCAATAGTTTCCATACGCTTGCAGTTCAACTGCACACCAACGGATATAGTTTAGGATACGGTTTTTTAAAGCATAAAAACTATAGAACCAAAACATTATTTCACGCCGAAGTTTTTAATGTTATTCACCCCAAAGAGGATCGAATTACAAATAGGACCTACTCGGTTTCGAAGTCGTATGTTTACGGAAAAATAAATTCGTTTTTGGGAGCAAAAGTTGGTTATGGTTTTGATAAGAGACTGGTTGAAAAGTCGGAGAAAGGAAGCATTGGAGTATCCCTTAATTCAACAGCTGGTGTAATAATAGGTATTCAAAAACCAATTTACTACCAAATTATATACCCATTAACACCATACTCTTTCGAGTTACACGATGAACTTTTCGATCCCGAGAACCATACTACCGATAATATTTATAGTAAATCGTCTTTCTTTAAAGGAATGGCTGATATAAAATTGATCCCGGGGCTGTTTCTACAGTCGGGTTTTTGTTTCGACTATGGTAGTAGTAACGATTTTCTTAATCGATTAGAGTTTGGAGTAATGCTTCAGGCATACCTAAAAAAAGTTGAGATAATGGCGGTTGCTCCCAATAGCCAAATTTTTGGTTCGCTATACATCGCATACCGCTTTGGTGTTAGTAATTAATGTAGTCCTTTACTTTTCCCCATTTATTAGCTATTTTCGCTGCGTTTATGCTTCAAATCAAAAAATACAACGCTATGAATTTTTCTGAAAAAGAACTGATTGATGCTTCATTAATTGCTCTTAGAGACTGCATGGGGCTTAAAAAGGAAGAAACACTTCTGGTAATAACCGATGAAACTCGAAGGGAAATTGGTTTGGCTTTGCACAATGCAGGTAAAGAACTTTGCCGCGAGTCGATGATAGTTGAAATAAAATCACGAGAAATAAACGGGCAGGAACCGCCCGAAGCTATAGCAGTTTTAATGAAAATGGTTGACGTGGTAGTTTGTCCAACCGCAAAATCGCTAACACATACAAATGCTCGCCGCGAAGCGTCGAAGGTTGGGGTTCGGGTTGGAACCATGCCGGGAATCACTGTCGATACCATGGTTCGATGCCTGAATGCCGATTACGAAAAAATTGTTGGGTTAACTAACTTTATTGCCAAGAAACTCGAGGGCGTAAAAACAATTCGCGTTGTTACCGAAAAAGGAACCGATGTTACCATGCCTGTTGAGGGTAGAATGATTATTCCGAGCCGTGGCGTACTTAGAGAAAAAGGCGAAGGCGGAAACCTTCCTTCAGGTGAAGTTTTTTTGGCGCCATGGGAAGATAAAACCAACGGACGAGTTGTGGTTGATGGCTCAATGGCTAGCGTTGGACTCTGCGAAACACCAATTACAATTGACATTATAAACGGGTACGCCGAAACAGTTACAGGTGGTAAAGAGGCTGAAAAGTTGAATGAACTTTTCGAAAAATCGGGTCGTGAAGCAAGAGCCGTTGCTGAGTTTGGTATTGGTACAAACTACAAGGCAAAGCTTACTGGAATGATTCTCGAGGACGAGAAAGTGCTTGGTACCATTCATATTGCCTTCGGCAATAATATTACCATGGGCGGACGAATTTCGGTAAGCAGTCACCTCGACGGGCTGGTTAAGGAACCCGACGTATACTTCGACGATGAGCTGGTAATGAAAAAAGGTAAAATGCTGGGGTTTGAGATGAATGTTTAACTTTCAGCATATGAAAAAGATTCTAGATAAATTAAAAGCCCTTACGTCCACCGAAATGCTTCTGCTGGGAACAGTAATTTTGTTGATAGTTCTAATAGTATACCGGTGGGACTGGATTTCGAACGAGGTAGCCGAATCGTTCAGTAACCTTTTTAAGTCAAGGAATTAGTTTCAATCTGCTTATTGTTTAACGCGATTAATTTAAATGTGTAACTTGCTATACAATTTGGAGAATATATGAGTAATTCAAAACAACATAAGTTGTTGAATGTTGCGGATTGTTACCGGTTACCGTGGACTGAACTCGATAATCCTAACGGATGGATTGAGCCAACTACTTTCTGTAATATTGCTTGTCCCGGTTGCTACAGAGGAATCGACAGACCGGAACATAACCCAGAACATTTAGGTATCGATGAGCTGAAAGCTCAAATCGATTGGTTTAAATTGAAAAGGAATGTTCACACAATATCCATTGCAGGAGGTGAACCGTTGCTTTATCCTCAAATTCTCGAGCTGATTGAATACGCCAACAGTCAGAACCTACGAACTATGCTCTATACAAACGGAGTGCTACTTAACAGGGAAATGGCCGAAAAACTTGCTGACGCAGGTTTAACTCAGGTTGTTGTTCATATCGACAGGTTTCAGTCGCGCCCCGATTTGAAAAAGGACGAATCGCACATAAAACTTCGCGAAAAGTACGTTGAAATTTTCAGGAATATCCCGTCTCTCAGGCTAGGATTTATTCAGCCAATTTCCGCCGACTGTAACGGTGAGTTGCTTTCGGTTATGGAGTTTCTAGAGAACAATATCGATGTAGTTAATTTAATGGTTTTTACGCTGTATAGAAATATTTGCTGGACTGAAAGTTGCGCAAAGGAGTTGAATACCGATATTACGGTTCAAAACCTTATTGATAACATTCGAAAGGGTTACGAGTATGTTCCTGCGGCTTACTTGCCAGCCACAGGAAGCTCAAACGAGTTTGCCTGGCTGTTTGCCCAACGGGTTGGATTGCCGGGGAAAATTCTCGGATATTTCTCACCATCATTCTACGGATTTGCCCATAAACGATACAGAAAGAAAAGCGGACGACATCTATTCATTAGCCGTGTAAATTCAATTAAAATCTCAAGTTTAATTCGATTCTTTGCTTGGCAGTCGGTTCGTAGAATAGTTTTTAGTTATATGAAATACAGAAGGTTAAATTCATCGACAGAAAAAAGCAAACTTTTCTTCCAAACCCTGCTGATTATTCGTGGACCCGAAATTCGAAAGGACAAGTGGGATTTGTGTAATGGTTGTCCCGACCGAATGATTTACAAAGGGAAGCTGGTTCCGTCGTGCATTCTCGAGGATTTACGAGGCAAAGATCTCGCCGAATATAAAAGTTTATAAATACAACTCATCCTTAACCTCAACCTTAACCTCAACCTCAACCTCAAATTTTTCCTAAGTATGATCTCATACAGCCAGTGCTGGGAGGATGCCGAAATTGTAATTAAGGCGTTGCAGATTGAAGATTCCGATATCGTGCTCTCGGTAACTTCTGGTGGATGCAACTCGTTGGCTTTAGCCGCATCGGGAGCGAAAACCGTTTTTTCGGTCGATAAGAATCGGGCTCAAAACTTTTTGCTTGAGTTCAAGCAACAGGCTGTTAGAAATTTAGAGTACGAAGAAGTTCTAGAGTTACTTGGCTACAGGAATAGCATTAACCGG
>CAZLXF010000105.1:0-2352 GCA_964563065.1 uncultured Rikenellaceae bacterium
AACGAAATGGTTCCGCTGAGATAAAATCTCACAGGATTAAAAGGGAATGCCGTGTAAATCGGCAACAGTTCCCGCTGCTGTGATCCCGATGTCGTAGTTATCGACAATTATGTTCTCAACAACAAACCACTGTTCTAAGCTTTAAAAGGATGGGAAGGTGTTGAGAATCGGGAAAGTCAGAAGACCTACCATTCGCTGCCACAAATCAGATGCGCTTTCGGGACAAAAGCGAGGATGAGAACCCCTTCATCCAACACTCACAAAATCCCAGGTATCTGTCAAGTAAGGCAGAGCATTTTTAGTACAGGATGCGAAGGGTAAAATTCTGCCATAAAAATCAATCCTTCGCTCCTGTTCTATAAGCAAAGTAGATATTTTTTTATGAAAAAAGGATTTCTTCTTTCATCGGTTTCACTTTGGATAATCGTTACGGTTTTGACGATGAAAGTTGCTATTGCTCAGACTATAACGACAGACACTCTGGAAATTGAAGGTGTAACGATTTACAAAAACCGCCATACCGCTACTGTTCCGGCAGGAACAAAAGTAATTCGGGTTGATAGCTTGGTTTTCAGGGAGAAACTCAACCTTAGCCTTGCGGAATTGATGATTGAAAACAGTCCGATTTTTATTAAAACCTATGGGCGGGGAGCGACGGCCACAGCCTCGCTCCGAGGAACAGGGGCTTCGCATACGCTAGTTTCCTGGAATGGACTGAAAATCAACTCACCCATGAGTGGCGAGGTGGATTTTTCGCAAATACCAATCTACTTTGTTGATGATATCAGCATTCATTTTGGGCAGTCGTCGATGAGTTTCGGTAGCGGAGGACTTGGTGGCGCCGTGAATTTGGAGAGCAATCCCGATTGGAACAAAAAGTTTGGGGCAAACATTTACCAATCGTTTGGAAGTTTTCAAACCTACTCAACCGCAGTAAAAACTACCTACGGAAATAGCAGGGTTAAAGCTCAAACCAGAGTTTTCAGGGAAAATTCGCTCAACAACTTTTCATATAAAAATGTTGCAAAAATTGGTACTCCAACCGAAATTCAGCAAAATGCCGATTATGAGAAGTTAGGTTTGCTTCAAGAAGTTTTTGTACGTCCAAACAGCCAGAATATTATATCGGCCAAAGTTTGGTTGCAGGAAAATGAAAAGGGAATACCCAAACTTATGTCGAACTATTCGAGTAACGAAACCAACAGGCAAAACGACAGAATACTGAACTCCATTGCAGAATGGGAAAAATTCGGCGACACCTACAAGCTTTCCGTTTCTTCGGGATTATCGCACAGAACCTTGGACTACAATGTTCAAAAAACATCAACCGAAGGAAATCGGTTGCCTGTAATTGAGTCGAACAGCAGAGCGTGGAGTTGGTACAATAAGCTAAACGCAAATTACGAATTTGCAGAATGGATTGATGCCAGTCTTACCGGAGAATTCAACTTTCACAATGTAAGCAGCAGCGAAAGGGTTCTCGGTTCAGAGTTTTTTGGCAAGCAAAACCAAGGCGTTTTAAGGGTTTCAACTACAATTAAACCAATAAAAAGAACGTCGGTTTCCGTTGTTGTTAATCAGGAAATTGTTGACCATAAAATCGCTCCAGTAATCCCAACTCTTTCAGCCGAGTACCGTTTATTCCCAAAGGAAAATTTCACCCTGAAAGCTTCCGTTGGGCAAAACTACCACTACCCATCGTTGAACGATTTATACTGGCAACCGGGCGGAAATCCTAACCTAAAAGCCGAAAACGGCATAACTTGGGAAGGCGGAATTAACTACTTTAATGAATCGGATAGATTTAACCAGAATTTTGAGTTTGCCGTTTTCTCTTCAAAAATAAGTAATTGGATAATGTGGCTTCCGCACCTGAAAGGCTACTGGGAACCCATTAATCTCGAACAAGTTAAAGCCAAAGGCTTTGAGGTTTCTGCTTCGGTTAGCACAAAATTCCATAGTTTAAATTTCAACTTAAAAGGGAACTACAGCTTCACCAAATCGAGCATTGAAAATGCTGGAGGTATAATTCGTCCCGAATCGCACGGAATGCAACTTCCTTTTATTCCGGTTCATTCCGGAGGGGTTGTTGCCTATGCAGTATGGAATGGATTTTATGCAACCTACAATTTTACTCACTTCTCCGAAAGGTTTACAACAACCAGTAATAATCCAAACTCTTTCCGAAGACTTTACCCTTACTTCATGAGCAGCGTTGCTTTGGGAAAAGATTTTTTTGCGTACAATAAGAAAATTGGATTGCAACTTAGAATTGACAACCTTCTGGACGAAAGTTACCAAACAATACTATGGCGACCAATGCCCGGAAGAAATTACAGTTTACTTCTTAGG
>CAZLXF010000105.1:2452-4451 GCA_964563065.1 uncultured Rikenellaceae bacterium
CCCTTCGATCGATTTAAGGCTTAGGGAGAAAAGGCTGAAATTTTAAAAACTATGTGCCTACTGTGGTGAAAAAAACAAGATCAATATTAATCCTAATAATATCCATCGCACTTAGCTCGTGCATGGACGATTCGGTAATTCAAACTTCGCCCATCGACCTTTTCGGAAGTAGAGGTGTTTTTATTGTGAACGAAGGAAACTACCTGTACGGAAACTCCAGCCTCAGTTACTACGACTCGGACACAAAGGAGATTGTTAACGAAATTTTTTCCGTTGCAAACGGAATCCCGCTTGGCGATGTTGCCTACAGCATGAAAATTAGAAACGGCAAAGCATTCATTGTTGTTAACAACTCCGGATGCATTCACGTTGTTGACGCGAACACGCTGCAACTAGAAAAAACCATTTCGGGGTTTTCTTCACCACGCCACATGCTTTTTATCGACGATAACCGAGCGCTGGTAAGCGACCTCTACAGTCGAAGCATTAGCATTGTTAACATTAATTCAGGAAGCATCGAAGGTTCCATAAAAATGGGTGGAAATTCACTGCCATATTATCAGCATTCAACTGAAAATTTGGTAAAAGTTGGCAACAAAGTGTACACGAACTGCTGGAGCTACGATAACAAAATTCTTGTGATTGATGTTAACACGCTTTCACTAACCGATTCAATTACCGTTGGAATACAACCCTACTGGATGGTAAAAGATAGGAATGAGAATATTTGGGTAGTTAACGATGGCGGTTACGCAGGAAATCCTTTCGGTCACGAAAACCCATCGCTGATGCGAATTAACACAACAAATAACACCGTAGAATTGCGACTTGATTTTCCATCGGAAAATGATAAAACCGGACAAATAGCGATGAACCAAGCTGGCGATTCCATAGTTTTTATCCGAAATCATCTATATAAAATGGGTATTACCAGCAGCGAGCTTCCATCGGAACCAATTTTCACCGGCGATGGGAAAAACTTTCGGGCACTTTCGGTCGATCCGGCAAACGGTGATATTTACATTTCCGATGCCATAGATTTTATGAGCGAGGGCGTTGTGTACAGACTTTCATCAGCCGGAATTCCAATTGATACCATTAGTGCAGGAATTATTCCAACATTTTTCTGCTTCAACTAGCTTTCAGCATCTTCGTTCCTTTCCCGATTTCTTTTCCAAACCATTACGATATCCCATATTGCCCAACCGAAACCCCACAGTGCAAATACAACCGCAGCAACAATAAGCCAGTTTGATGAAGTTCCTGTGTATAATCGTTGAAATGCCCAAAAAACAAGCGTTACCATTGCTGCAATTATAAGTACGAAGTACTTAATATTTAGGCCCGTGCCTCGGCTTACCCTTTGTGGACGACGTAGCTGTACCATTCCGTTTTTTCTTTCAAACCTACAAACTTTTCAGGAAATTACAGTAATTGTTTAACACTGTTAAGGGGACAAACAACTTTAAGAGTATTTTTAGAAAGAAAAATTACTCAACATGAAAAGATACGCGCTACTTACTCTGGCATTAACACTTTCGTTGTTATTTACTTCGTGTAAAGAAAATGCAACAGAAAACACGAACCATGCGCAAGGGAAACTTTACATTATTGGCGGGGGAAAGCGGCCGCCCGAAATGATTAAACAGCTTATTGAACTTTCTGGAGTAAACGAAGGGAATTACATTGTTGTACTTCCATTTGCCAGCGAGGATGTTGACACCGCAGCGTACTATGCCATGCGGCAATTTAAGAATGTTGGAGTAAAAAACATTACGTGGTTCGATTTCAGGAAAGGCGAACCCATGGCCCAACAAAAAATTGATTCGATTGTAAATGCTGGAATGATTTACATTTCGGGTGGCGACCAGAATCGATTCATGGATATTGCCCGAGGAACTCCACTGTACGAAGCGCTTCACGCTGCATATCAAAAAGGAGTTGTTATTGCGGGAACCAGCGCCGGAGCTGCGGTTCAAAGCAAAAAAATGATTACTGG
>CAZLXF010000105.1:4551-10812 GCA_964563065.1 uncultured Rikenellaceae bacterium
TCCGAATGGATGTGTTCCTGCCAGGGCAAAAGTTTTGTGTAATTCCTTAAGAAAAATATTTCTGTAACTAACTATCTTATTATTCCTTAAAAAAATCTTTCATCATTTGTGTTTTACACATTCCCCTTTATCGTTGATTTATAGGTATATTTAGTTAGAAAAAAATCAACCCATTAAGGGATAAAACGCCTAAAGGTGTATTACTTTTTGAAAACCATTTACAATGAGAATGGAACAGAAGCACAAAGCAAAACTTTTTGCAAAGTTTTTGGCAGGAATCTCGAGTAACGATGAGGAGAGTGAACTGCTTAGCACTTCAGAAGTCAAAAACTTAATGCAGAAACAGTGGGATAACTTTGATGATGCATCGGAGCAGTTCCCAAAACCTGATAACCAAAAAATATTAACGGCCATTTACAGGCGGCTTGCCCTTGGAACAAATAAGAACAGGGTTACTCCAAAGATGTTAAAACTATCGGTTCAACGTTTCTATGCTGCTGCCGCTGTAGTTCTTATGCTTATTGCCATGAGCGGAATTTTTTGGTTTACTGGAGTAATTCCCGGAAGAAACATGGTTACCATAACCGCTCAGGATGGCGTTCGGGCCGAAGTTTTTCTTCCCGATGGTTCACGGGTTTGGCTAAAGTCCGGAGCAACTATACGATACAAAAAACAATTCAATGAGAGAGAAAGAGAGCTAAACCTCACTGGCGATGCAATTTTTAATGTTTCCTACAATGCCGACCGTCCCTTTCAGGTTGTAACAAAAAACGCAACAATAAACGTTTTGGGAACTCGGTTCATTGTAAAATCCTCGCCAAATAAAACATGGGAAACTACCTTGCTATCAGGAAGCGTGTGCATTTTGCCCTCAAAGGGCAATAACATCGAAAAGGTGTTCCTGAAACCGGGCCAAAAAGCTACCTGGAACGAAGCAAGCAAAAACTTTTCGGTTAATACTGTGAACTCTTCCGATTTTAGTTTGGGATTTGCCAATCAGCTTCGATTCGACAATACTCCTCTTGCCACGCTGGCAAAAACATTGGAGGAAACCTTCGGAGTGCGAATAGTAGTTCCTCAGCAGCTGGCAAACCAGTACCGGTTCACTGCCACCTTCACCGATGAATCAATTTTTGAAATATTTAATCTGTTAAAAATATCGGCCCCAATCGATTTTAAAGTTGTGGACAACACAGTTATCGTTTCACAAAAGGCTGTAAAATAATTCAACAAATAACTAATCCTAACCATTTATCGCTATGCTGCATGTAAAATCAAAACCAAGGATTATGCAACTAGGAGTGATTCTGTTGCTGCTTGGATTTCTAGTTCTTCCAACCAAGCAACTTTTTTCGCAGGATACACGCATAACCCTTGAAATGAAGGATGTTGCCCTTAAGCAAGTTCTTAAGGAAATTGAAACCCAGTCGGGCTATACATTCCTTTACTCCGACACAAAAGTGGATGTTGCTCAGAAAGTTGAGGTTAGCATTCAGGGACTAGCCCTTACCGAAGCCCTCAATCAGGTTTTTAAATCAACAAAAATATCGTATAAAATTGAGGGCAAGCAAATTGTGCTAACAGCGAAGGTTGAAGCAACCCGATCGCAAACCCCTCAAAAAATTACGGTTACGGGTACAATTATCGATTCGCAAACCCGGGAAACCATTCCGGGTGTAAACATTATGGTAAAGGGAACTACCAACGGAACCACCAGCGATTTCGATGGTAAATACAGGATTGAAGTGGCAACTGCCGACCCAATCCTGGTTTTTTCTTTTGTGGGGTACGTTACACAGGAAGTTCCTTTGGTAGGTCAAGTGCTTATCGATGTTGCCCTTGAGCAGGAATTCACAAAACTCGACGAGGTTGTTGTTATAGGTTACGGAAGCGAAAGTAAGCGTTTGCTTACCGGCTCAATTGGAGCAATCAACACCGAAGGAATTCAGGAGCGCCCCATCCAATCCATCGATAACATTATGCAAGGACAAACCGCTGGCGTTCAAATTACGCAAAACTCGGGAACTCCCGGTGCTGCCATGACGGTTCGCATTAGAGGAAACAGTTCCATAAACGCGGGTAACCAACCATTGTATGTAGTTGACGGAGTTCCCATTCTTAGCGGCGATTTTAGTCAGGTTAGCTTCCAGGGGCAAACCACCAGCGCACTTTCCGACCTAAACCCCAACGATATTGAATCCATCTCCATTCTTCGCGATGCTTCTGCTGCAGCCATTTACGGAGCTCGTGCATCAAATGGTGTTGTGCTAATCACAACCAAACGTGGAAAAACCAAGGAAACCAGATTCAATTTTAACGCTTATACCGGATTTCAGCAACCGTTCAACGTGCTGGAAATGCTTAACTCAACACAGTTCCTCGAGCTACAAAATGATATTGCTGTAAACGATGGCGGTGCTCCGCTTTACACTCAAGATTATATTGACAATTATGCCATTAACACCGATTGGTTAGGTGAGGTTTTCAGAACTTCGCCCATTTCCAGTGCCGAACTCTCGGCTAGTAGCGGAGGTGATAAAACTTCTTTCTACCTCTCGGGGAGCTATTTCGAACAAGAAGGAATTCTACTGGGAACCGATTTTTCGCGCCTTTCAGGGCGCTTTAACGTTGACCACAACGTGAACAGCTGGTTCAAACTTGGATCGAGCATTAGCCTAACCGGAAGCATGAATAACCGGGTTGAGGGCGACCAATCAACCAACGGTCCGCTACCCAACGCCATTTCATCGTTCCCAACCGCACCTATATACAACGATGATGGAACCTACTACGAAGGAGGTTTTTTTGCAAATCCCGTGGCCATTGGAACGGAAGCAATTAACGAAGCAAGAAGTTTTAGAGCGTTAGGAAATATTTTTGCTGAATTCAAACCCATTACCGGTATGGTTCTGCTAACCAAGGCTGGTTACGATTTTGTGAACTACGCCGAGCACAGCTTCGACCCAACCACAACCCGTCAGGGTGCCCGTTACAACGGACTTGGTTTCGAAGCATTCTCGAAAGCTGCTAACATTACCAGCAGCACCACGCTCGATTATAACACTTCTATTGGTGAGAATAATTTTGGCGCCATGATTGGAAACAGTTTAGAGGTTTTCGACAATAAGAATACCTTCGTTCGCGGGCAGGATTTCCCAAGCAATGCGCTTCAGTACGTTGGTTCCGCAGCGGTAATAACTGGCTCTGCATCATCAACCAGTTCAACTTTGCTGTCGTTTTTTGCACGTTTAAAGTACAACTACAAGTATCGCTACCTGTTTACTTTCAACGCACGTTACGATGGTTCATCGAGGTTTGGTGAGAATAAACAGTTTGGTTTCTTCCCATCGTTTTCTGCCGCATGGCGAATTTCAGAGGAGCAATTCCTTGCTAACATCGACTGGCTGTCGGAAATGAAGTTGAGAGCTTCTGTGGGTGTTACAGGTAACGATAGAATTGGCAACTTTGCTTTCCTAGGACTTTACGGAGCAAGCTTCAACTACGGTCGCGAATCGGGTATCGCACCCCTTCAACTTCCAAACCCCGATTTGAAATGGGAAAATACGCTGGAAAATAACTTCGGTGTTGACCTCGGATTTTTAAGAGACCGTATTACTGTTAACTTCGATTACTACATAAAGAACACCTCCGACCTACTGCTCGACCAACCTCTTCCTCCTTCCTCTGGTTTCGAGTTTGTTTACAAAAATGTTGGTGAAATGCAGAACAAAGGATTCGAATTCAATATTTCATCGAATAACCTTGAGGGGGAATTTGGCTGGACCACCAGCCTGAACATTTCGGCTAACCGCAACGAGGTAACCAAACTTTACGGCGATATCGACAGAATTATTGATGAAGCAAGAGGAAACAGAGGAAACAATGCAATTATTGTTGGCCAGCCTATTGGCGTTTTTTACGGGTACCAGTGGCTTGGCGTTGACCCCAGCACCGGCGATTGCGTTTATGAAGACATTGACGGCGACGGCGAAATTACTTCCTCTGACCAAAAGATAATAGGTAATCCACATCCAAAATTTGTGGGCGGTTTTACAAACGTATTTTCTTTCAAAGGAATTACGCTCAACTTACTGCTTCAGTACACCTACGGAAACGATATTTATAACGCTTCAAGAATGTACATTGAAGGCTTAGGAGGCGACGACAACCAAACAACCGCCGTTCTGCGACGCTGGAAACAACCCGGCGATATTACCGATGTTCCACGAGCCACCGTACTGGGTTACAACAATAACGCAAACCTCAAATCGAATCGTTTTATTGAGGATGGAAGTTTCCTAAGAATCAAGAACGTGAACCTATCATACGACCTGCCAAAATCGGTTGTTTCAAAGCTAAAAATGTCGAATACAAAGGTTTACCTAACCGTTCAAAACCTTTACACATTCACCAACTACTCGGGAATGGATCCCGATGTGAACTTTGCGGGTTCGAGTAACACGTACATTGGAACCGATTTCTTTACCTATCCGCAGGCACGAACCATTACCATTGGATTAAGCACAAACTTTTAAACCGAAATGCAGATGAAAGCAAAAGCATACATTATAATTATTCTCGGGGCAATACTACTTAACTCGTGCAGCCTGCTCGATGTGGAGCCTGCCATGAGTATCTCCGAGGAAACAGCGGTTAGCACAAAAGCCGACGTTAGCAAAGCACTCAACGGCTGTTACGATGCGCTTCAACTTACAGGTTACTACGGACGCGATTTGGTTGCCGTTGGCGACCTCGCCGCCGACAACCTTGATGCCACCGGAACCATTGCCGATTTCAGAGCAATTGACCTATTTAACCATAAGGCCGACAACTCCATTGTGTTAAACCTTTGGGCTGCCATGTACGACGGAATAAACCGTGTAAACAATGTTCTTTACCGAATAGATGGCGTTCAGGATATGACTGCCGACGAGATTAATGCAGTAAAGGCTGAACTCCGCTTTCTGCGTGCGCTTCACTACTTCAACTTGGTTCGCCTTTTCGGCGATGTTCCATACCGTGAACTACCCACGCTAAACGCTGGCGATGCCCTTCATGTGGCTCGTACAAGCAAGGAAGATGTTTACGAAAAAATTCTTGGCGATTTAGAGTTTGCCTTGGATTACGTTCCAAGTAACACAAACTTTAGAGCAAATATTTGGAGCACCAAAGCACTACTAGCAAAAGTTTACCTTACTCTTCAGCACTTCGATTTGGCATACAACATGGCCAACGACATTATTGAGAATGGCCCTTTCATCCTTGCTCCAACTTTCGACGACCTGTTTGCTCAGGATGATGATTCGGAAATAATTTTTAGAGTTGCATTTAACGAACAGGATTGGACCAGATTAGCCCAGTACTTCGCTCCAAATATTTTGGGTGGAAGGAAGGAGTTCTGGCCAACCGAAGAGCTGGTGAACCTTTTCTCTGCGAACGATGTTCGCTTAGCCTCCTCGGTTGGCACCGATGGCCAAGGGTTCAAGTACCGCGATATTGCAACCGGAAGCGATAACGTAATTGTATTCCGTTTGGCCGATATGATTCTTACCCGAGCAGAGGCGCTTGCCAACACGCCTGGATCGAACGAAAACGATATTCGGACTGATATAAATTCCATTCGAAATCGTGCCTCGCTGGTGAACTATAGTGGATCCGATTTCCTTTCGGAAATTCAGATTCAGCGCCGCCTTGAATTTGCTTTTGAGGGTCACCGCTGGTTCGATTTGGTAAGAACAGGAGCAGCAACAACCGTTCTGGGAATTTCTCAGGACTATACGCTCTTCCCCATTCCAAAGGCAGAGATTACCAACAACAATGCGATTAACGAAACCGATCAGAATCCTGGTTACTAGAAAATTCCATAACTATGAAAAGATACAGAATTATTACGTTGATTATTGGCCTAACAGTAGCTGCAGTAGCACTTCTAAACGGGTGTAAGGAGGACGATTACCCCGTGCCAACCGCCAGCAGTCAGGCAAAGTTCACCTACACAATGAACGTGATTGATTACAACGAAGGCAAAGCCTTCGAGGTGCAATTTTCCAACCAATCGATACTTGCCAATACATATCTGTGGGATTTTGGGAACGGCAACACTTCCACAGAAGAAAACCCAACAGAAATTTTCACAGAGCAAGGCGATCATACAATTACCCTAACCATTACCAGCGATAACGATTTGCACTACAGCAACCTAATATACTCGACCAATATAAGGATGCTGCTGAAAGAAACCTTGGTGCTTGAAACTTTCGA
>CAZLXF010000106.1:0-10766 GCA_964563065.1 uncultured Rikenellaceae bacterium
AATCTGGGAGGAGATTTAAGCAGTAGTAAGGATGATGAATACGAAAAGTTTTAAACTTTTTTGAGAATAAATTTGGCTGTCGCTTTCGCTGCAGCCTTTTTTATTGTTAAAACTGGTAGCTAGCCTTAACTTTTAAACTTCGGTCGAGCCCGGGCAGTGGGCCATGCGCTCCTTGGTAAGGTTGAAGGTAAACAAAGTTTGCAGCAAGAATATTGTGCAACCCAATATCAAAAGTAAAATTCTTCACTAAAAAATCTTTCAGTCTAAAATTTAGGTTTGCAATAATTATCGGATCGAAAGAGCTGAGAATATCCTCATCGAGAGTGGAATCGTAACATGTGTAAGCATACCTCTTGCCAAAGTACAACAGTGATGGCGTTACAGTAATAGTTCGTGTGGGCTTGAAACTTACCAACGAGTTAACCCTAACGGGTGAAAAACCAAGGAAAAGATTTTCGCTCTCAGTAACAATGAAAGCATTATCGGTTCTTTTTTTGCTAACCCTGTAGTATGAAACATTCAGGTTTGCGCTCCATTTTTCTGAGAGATGCTTTACCTCCCCTTCTAAACCCTGTGTTCCAATTTTACCTTCGTTTTTATAGGTTCCAACTCCCGATGGGGTTGCTCCGTAAACAATTACATCCTTAAAGGAAATATCGAACCCATTTAATACAACCCAAAAATTGTAGGGAAGTTTATACCCCAACTCAAACTCGAAGTTGGTTCCTCGCTCGGGTGTAACTCCATCAATCCCTAAAGGAATACGGTTTGGAATAATTCCTCCAGGAACTCTAAACGATTGGCTTGCCATTAGCTTAAAATGCAACTTCTCGAAAGCCTTTGTTATTCCAATTCTTGGAACAAATGCATCACCAAACTCGCTCGAAAGATCGTATCGTGCACCTAGGTTAACATTCAAGAATTTAGTATTCAAGTTTCCCTGTATGTAAGCAGCAAAATTGCTGTAAGCCAAGGTATTTGTTCCATTGGCAAAGGTTTCTTCGTACTGGTGAACAAACTCGGGCATGTGAAGCCGATCATCGGAATACTCCACTCCCGTACTAATGCTAACTCTATCGTTTTGATTATAGCTGGCCATAACACCACCAGAGAATCGAGAAAACTCCTTGTTATTGGTGTAGGCGAAGTAATCGTCGGTAAGATTCAGGTTCCAAGGCTTCTGCCTTTTGTAGTTAAACTTTGGTACTACCGTAAACTTTTCGCTAACTTTTATGGTGTATTTTGCCTGCGTGAAGTTCCCAAAAAACCGTTCATCGAGAGCTATTCCTGTGTACGCCTCATCCCAAAGATCAATTTGGGTGGTTTTGTAATCATCAATAATATTTAAAAACTCGAAACCTTTGTAAGCAAACTGAAGGTTAATGCTAGTAGGGTTAAGTTCACTATTTCCCTTCAATGAACGTTCAGTTCCATAGTAGTCAACGTAATTCCTTTCGCTTCGCGAACCTTTCCCGTAAACTCCAGACAAACTGAATTTCAGATCATTCTTATCAGTGTAAGCACCAAACGACAAGTTGTTATGAAGCGTTGATTTACCTGTTGATGAGACAAGGTAGCTGGCATAACCACCCGTTCCGTTTCCTTTGCGAGTAATTATATTCACAACTGCAACGCTGGCAAATCCTCCGTAAACAGCCGATCCGGGTCCTCGAATTATCTCTATTCTATTAATGTTCTCTAACGAGAAGTGGTTACCAAGCTGAACCGTTCCGAACATACCCTCGTTAATCTCCTGATCGTCGACCATAAAAAGAACCTTTCCCTCGTGCGCCCACAAACCACGCACACCTATCCCTACAACTCCTTCAACGTCAACGCCAAAACCGAAACCGGGAACAAGCAGTTGGAACAAATCTATAATATCGCGTGCTCCGCTCTGTTGAATCTCCTCTTCGGTAATAACTGTAATAATACCGGGTGTTTCCCTAATTCCGGTCGACTGTTTTGTGCTAACTGAAACCTTAAGGTTAAGCAGGTCTTCAAGCGAAAGCCCAAGTACATCAACTGCCTCAGGCTCTTGTGAGTTGGCAAATAAGCTGAATATAAATAGAATTGAAACTAGGCCAATGCGTTTCATTTAAAAAGTAGTTTACTTTTAACTAGCAAATTAAACTTTTTTTCAACTCGAAACGCTAATATTTCCTTATTTTATATGAATTAATCCCCTTTTATTTCAGTTACCACTATTTTCTCTAACGTTTTTTCGCCGAGACCAAGTTCGTAACCTTTTTGGATAGTAATTACTCTGTCGGGATCGAAACCAATCTGCTTTGCACAGTAGGCATCAATTGCCACAGGATCGGTTCCTGCAACAACCTTCATTGGTTTCACCATTTCACCTGGCCCCACGGGGCCATTAGTTTTAATAACTTCGGTAACATCGGCAACTATTAAATCGGGTTTTCGAACCAGGTTCATTTCGGCAATGCAGGTTGCCAAAAATTCTGGGTCGTTCCGCTTTGGTCCATTCAGGTGGAAGGTTACGTTGAAAGCACGGGTATTCAACCCCATCATATTCTTCATTGAGTTGGTTAAAATAGTTGAGGCATGGTGCTTGGCCACAGGGATATTTATGAAGTAATCAACCTCAAAAGCCTCCTTTACAACCTCAAGGTTTTTAAGGTTTGGTGCTCCTGGAAACGAATCGATTCTAACGAAGTTTACAGAATCGAAAACCGAGGGAAATGTGTTGTTTTCAATGCACCTAACCTTTTCAAGGTAATTGCTGAGGCTATTAAAATGCGAACTCCGTTGCCAGTACTCGGACTTTATGTTTTGTAAGGCTACAACTTCTGCTGCACCTGCATCGATACATGTTTTTACTACTGCCAGGGTAACATCGGGGTTTACGTAGGCTCCCTTAATTTCAAAATCGGAATTCACCAGAATTCCAATTCGCATACCAGGTTTTATGGTTGTATCGAGACCCACCGATTTGCATAGTAACAATGTATTCTCGAAAACATTTGAGCCTTCAACAGAAACGATCCTTCCCTCCAAAGGCTTTGATTTTACTTGTGTTATAACTAACAACAAAAGAAAAGTTAAAACTATTTTCGCTTTCATAATTGGATATTCGTTTGGTGTAAAGGTTAGATTTTACCCTGCTATTTTGGTTTAGTTGAAACTTTAAGAAAAGGGATGAAAAGTTAACTCTCGACATGGATATACTTCTCGAAAATACTTTTTATTCCCTTTGGTTCCCCAATAATTGTAATTATATCGCCCTCCAGAAGAAGAGTATCGCCGCGAGGAGTTAAAATTTTGTTTTGCCGTTGAACCATCGCCACCAGCACATCCTGCGGGAAACGTATCTCCTTCATCATTTTGTCGATTAAATGCTCAGTGGTTGTGTTGCGAATAAGCTCGAGGGTAACGTAACGCTCGTTATGCAACAGGTATTCTTTTATTTCGCGCTCGTTGGTAAGTGTTAATATTTGCTCAATAAAATCGTCCCTTTCAACAATATCCATAAGTCGCGATAGCAACCGAAGTTGCAGCTTGGGGTTGTCGGTTGGGCAAACCAGAAAGAAGAATACCCGAATATTATCCTGCGATGAAATCTCGCCCTTTTCAACGGGTTTTTCAATGCCAACATCGGAGGTTACCACATGCAGCATCGGATGAACTAGCGAATCGACCTTTCCGTGGAGAATTGAAACCCTAGGAATAACCAAGGCCGGATCGATACTTGTAACCTTCAATATTTCCTTCCTCAGCTCCTTAGCATCAACACCCTCGCTATTTAACGCAAACTCCGATGAAACCCAGCCAACCAGCTCCTTAAAGCTAATTTTTTTATCGAGTAGGTTTGTAATTTGTGCCTGAACAACCATTTCGTCGAACGGATCGCCCTCACGTAACCCTTTCTCTTTAAGAATACTCAGCAATTCGTTTTCAAGGCCAACATGCTGTTTTTGCCCCAGAAGGGCAAACCAATGGTAAATGGCTCCCTCGCGCTTCACATTCTTTCTTGAGTAATTCCAGTACCATAAAAGCGCTAACAAAAAAATTCCAACGCTAAAAAGGATAGGAATCCATCCCAAGTAAACAATAATAATTAACGATGAAATAATTCCAAAAACCTGAATCCATGGAAAAAAAGGTGAATGGAAACCCGGGTCGTAGGTTTCAATGCGGCTATTTCGCATTACAATTACTGCGAAGTTTATGAGAATAAAAATGAGGAACTTGAATGCGCCAGCCATTTTTGCAATTACCTCAACATTCAATGTAAGGATTAAAACAACCATTAAAGCGGAGGTTGCAATAATTGAGTAACTGGGCGTTTTGAATTTCCCAACATGAGTAAAAAATGAAGGCAGCACTCTGTCGCGAGCCATCGCCATGGGGTAACGCGAAGCCGACATTAAACCTCCATTTCCGGTAGTTGCAAACGCAGCAATAGCAGCCCCTACTAATAAAATTTCAACAATTTGTTTTGGGTAAAACTGAAAAATTGTGTGGCCTGCTGTCCAAACCGGTGTTCGATTAACCAAAAAATCGGCATGAGGAATAACTGCAACCATAATAAAAATGCCACCAACGTATAACAACGTAGTAACCAGCAGCGAAAGAAACATTCCTCGTGGAATGTTTTTCTCCGGATTCTTTACCTCCTCGGCAACACTGGCAGGTTCGGTAAGTCCTAGATACGATACAAAAACAAATCCTGTAGTGGCTAAAATTCCCTCTATTCCAAAGCTGGCAAAGGGTGTAAACTGTGTTTGAACCGTTTCCGCAAACCCTAACCCAAAAATTGTTATAAATCCCTGAATAAGAAATAGAGCCAGCACTGAAACCAGAAAGAAAACCAAAAAATTTTGTAGCCTCGATGTTTTTTTAGCCCCGAATATGTTAATTGCCATAAACAGCAACGTTAATAAAACTGCCATTATACGAACAGGAAAATCGAAAAAGAGTGCCGTATAGGTTCCAATACCCACAAGCGCAAACGCCGTTTTCAGAACTAACGAAAGGTAGGCACCAATTCCCCCCACAGTTCCCAACATTGGACCTAAACTTCTATCAAGCAAAAAGTAAACACCCCCTGAACGAGGTATAGCGGTAGACAACTCGGCTATGCTTAACACTGCTGGAATAATTATAATTGCAGCAAGTAGGTACGAAACAAAAACTGATGGGCCTGTGTAGTTCGCTGCCAACCCGGGCAAAAGGAAAAACCCAGAGCTAATCATAGCCCCAGTACTGAGCGCAAATACATCAAACAACCCAAGTTCCTTACTAAGCTTATTCCCTTTTTTCTTTGCCATAGGGCAAAAATAAGCCATTTAGCCAAACGACAATCGAACTGAGTTAATTATTCTGTAAAGACTTAACATTTATTAAGTAACATGCGTTGTAATCTTTTCATATCTTTACATTGAAAATACTTGCACAAAATGGCTAAAAAAAAGAAAGCAAAACATGGCGAAGGCCTGAATAAAAACTTACTAGTAAAATCAATAATCGGCATTTTTTCGTCCGACCCTTCGCTAAGCCTTAACTATAAACAGGTTGCCAAGCGAATTGAGGCAAAGGATCCTTCATCAAAACGATTAATAACTGAGGTGCTTTACGAGCTTGCCCAGCAGGAAGTGCTGCGCGAAGTTTACCGAGGAAAGTTCATGCTTAAGGCACAACTCGGTGTTGTTGAAGGCGTTGTTGAAATGGAGCGGGATGGTAATGCTTACGTGATTACCGATGATAACCAGGAAGTTTTTGTTCCAGAGTATAACCTGAACCACGCTCTAAACGGCGACCGTGTTAAAATTGCGCTATCAGCACGCCGAAGGCGTAAACGCATGGAAGCCGAAGTTATTGAGGTTGTGGAACGAGCCAAGCGAACGTTCGTGGGTACCATTCAGGTTGAACGCAGCTACGCATTTGTAATCACAGATAACAAGCTAATGCCCTACGATATTTTCATCCCTAACGATGGGTTGAAGAAGGCTAAAAACGGGCAGAAAGTAATTGCTCGCATTACCGATTGGCCCCGAAACACAAAAAACCCAATGGGTGAAATTATTGAGGTACTTGGCAATCCAGGAGTTCATGAGGTTGAAATGCATGCCATTCTCGCCGAATTTGAACTACCATACCGTTTCCCCGAGGAGCTAAACAAGCTTGCTGAAACCATATCGGAAAAAATAACCAAACTCGATTATCAGGAACGCCGGGATTTCAGAGAAATTCCAACGTTCACCATCGACCCTGCCGATGCAAAGGATTTCGATGACGCCCTATCGTTCAGAAAGCTTAGCGAAACAACTGTTGAAGTTGGAGTTCATATTGCCGATGTAACGCACTACGTTAAACCCGACTCTCCTATTGACAACGAAGCCATTGAACGGGCAACCTCTGTTTACTTGGTTGACCGCACTGTTCCCATGCTTCCCGAACGCCTCTCGAACTTTATTTGCTCGCTGCGACCCAACGAGGAGAAGCTCTGTTTCTCGGCAGTATTCGAGCTGGATTCTGAGGCTAACATTCTGAATCAGTGGTTTGGTAGAACAGTAATTCTTTCCCAACGACGATTTGCCTACGAGGAGGCGCAGGTAGTAATTGAAACCGGCCAGGGCGACATGAAAGAGGAAATCCTTGCCCTTCACGGGTTAGCCCAAAAACTTCGCCAAAGGCGATTCAAATCTGGTGCCATTGCATTTGAGCGCGAGGAGGTAAAGTTCAACCTCGATGAGGAAGGTAAGCCCCTTGGCGTATTCTTCAAGGTACAGAAAGAAGCCAACCAGCTAATTGAAGAGTTTATGCTGCTGGCCAACAAACGGGTTGCCGAATTTATTGGGAAAAACGCTGGCAAAGCTAAGTCAAAACCATTCGTTTACCGAATTCACGACAAACCAAACGCCGATAAGTTCGAGTCGTTTAAGAGTTTTATAACCCGCTTTGGTTATAATATGGAGGGCGGAACCGAGAAGCAAATTAGCAAATCGTTAAACAAACTTCTTGCTGAAGTAAAAGGCAAAAAGGAGCAAAACCTTATTGAAACCCTTGCTCTCCGGTCGATGGCAAAAGCCAGATATTCTTCCAACAATATTGGCCACTACGGTTTGGCGTTCCCGTTCTATACGCACTTTACCTCGCCCATCAGGCGTTTCCCCGATATGATGGTTCACCGGCTTCTTGCTCACTATTTGAACAACGGGAAACCAAAAAACGAGGACGAACTTGAGAGGCTGTGCAAGCACAGTACCGACATGGAAATTAAGGCAACCGAGGCTGAACGCGCTTCCATAAAGTACAAGCAGGTTGAATTTATGGCCGACAAAATTGGACAACACTTTCAGGGAGTTATTACTGGTGTGGTTCATTTTGGCGTTTTCGTTGAACTGCTCGAATCGAAATGCGAAGGGTTACTTGCAGTACGAGATTTAGATGACGATTACTACGAGTTCGACGAAGACAACTACTGCCTCACAGGCCGTCAAAGTGGCAAACGCTACCAGCTGGGCGACGAGCTAACCGTTGAAGTTTGGAGAGCAAACCTTATAAAAAAACAGCTCGATTTTAAGCTCGCTAATGCTGAAGGCAATGATGAACAATCGGGTGTTAGTCCGGTTCGTAGAACGCAACCTAAACCACAGTCGCGAACACGTACAAAAACGCAGTCAAGTTCCTCAAAACCAAATCAACGAAGGAGAAAGAAGTAAATCATTTTTATAATTTCCCCTTAAACTTCTAGCAGTCAGAAAAGTCAATAACTAGTTAACCTTAATTAAACTAACCATAATTTAAAATGCGAAACACTACGAAATTCATTATTAGTGCATTAATCCTTTTTGTTGTAGGATTTTCAAGCAATTCACATGCAATTGAGTTCACAAAGGGAACCATTTCCGTTAACCAATTTACGCTAAGCAACGGACTAACTGTAATACTGAACGAGGACCACAGCAGTCCCGAAGTTTTTGGAGTGATTATGGTGAAAGCTGGTGGGAAAAACGACCCAGCCGACGCTACCGGAATGGCTCACTACATGGAGCACATGCTTTTTAAGGGAACCCAGGAGTTAGGAACCATCGACTGGGAAAAGGAGAAGCCCCATATCGACAAAATTTTTGAGCTGTACGATGTGCTGGGCAAAACCACCGACGAAGCAAAGCGAAAAGAGATTCAAACACAAATAAACGAGGAGTCGTTGAAAGCTGCAGAATTTGCCATTCCCAACGAAACGAGCAATCTTATTAACGAAATGGGTGGTACCAACCTGAATGCAGGAACCGGCCCCGACTATACCATTTTTTACAATAAATTTCCATCGAGTCAGGTTGAAAAGTGGATTGATTTATACTCACACCGATTCTCCGAACCCGTTTTCCGCAGCTTTCAAGCGGAGCTTGAAGTAGTTTACGAGGAAAAAAACTTGTACAACGACCAGTTTCAAACCAAACTACTGGAGGAGTTTCAAAAATACTTCTTCAAAAATCATCCCTACGGACAGCAAACTCTTATCGGAACCATCGACGACTTGAAGAATCCTTCGTTAACCAAAATGTACGAGTTCTTCAAAACCTACTACGTACCCAACAACATGGCGCTGGTACTTACCGGCGACTTCGATTCCAACGAAGTAATTCCACTTATTGAAGAAAAATTTGGTGCTTGGGTGCAGAAAGAAATTCCCGAACCAAAAGTTTGGAACGAGGAACCCTTCAACGGACGGGAACTTCACGAAGTAAAACTTACTCCCATTAAGCTGGCCTTGCTAGGTTTCCGAGCACCCTCTGCAACCCAAAAGGAGAGCCTAGTTGCAGAAGTTACACTAAAAATGCTGAATAACAGCTACTCAACCGGACTGCTTGACAAACTTGCCATTGATGGTAAAGTTCTTGGTGCTCAGGCACTCTCCATGCCATACTACGACCACGGCGCAACCATTATTTTCACCATTCCAAAAATAATTGGACAAAAACTTGAGGATGCTGAAAACCTAATTCTAGCGGAAATTGAAAAGCTAAAAAAAGGTGAATTTGAAGATTGGATGCTCGATGCCATAAAACAGGAAATGTACCGCAGTCACACAACCGGCTTGGAAAGCAACCAAAGAAGAGCCATACTTTTTGCAGATGCATTCGCCAAGGGCGAAAGTATAGAGGAGGCACTTGAATATGCCGATAAAGTAATGGCAGTTACCAAGGACGATGTGGTGAAAATGGCAAACTCCATTTTCGGTCCAAACTACATGGCTTTCCACTCCAAAATGGGATTCCCAAAGAAGGAAAAAATTGAAAAGCCCGATTATAAACCACTGCAGGCCAACACCAATGCAAGAAGCAAGTACGCTAAACATTTCGAAGCAATCCCCTCGCACGAACCCAAAATGCAACCCATCGATTTTAACAAGGATGTACTTTCTGAAGACCTCGAAAACGGGCACAAACTTCTTGTGGTTACAAACCCTGTAAACAACATTTTTTCACTAACCATTGCCTTCGAAACGGGCGAAATTGAGAACCCCTTGCTACGTTTTGCCACCGAAGGACTGAACATGAGCGGTGCCGGCGAGTACAACGTAACTCAGCTAAAGGAGGAGTTTGCAAAAATTGGAACATCGTACAGAGTGTTTTCAAACGACTCATACACAATTGTTGACGTTCAGGGAATTGAAAGCAACCTCGAAAAAACCATGGAGCTGGTTGGACTGCTAATTTCCGACCCAAAACTTGAGCAGGAAAAAATAAAAACCATTATTGAGGGCGAAGCCACAAACCGAAAGATGGAACGCTCCGAGGCCGATAACGTTGCTCAAGCACTCCTTGAGTACGGATTGTACGAGAATGAGTCGAACTACCTCGATCGCCCAACTTCAAAGGATCTGAAGAAACTTCAGGCTACTCAACTAATCGATGCCTTTAAGAACGCTGCTGCATACACCTGTCAGGTTCGCTTTACCGGAAAAACTTCAATAAACGAAGTGGCAGAAATGGTTAAGAAGAACATTCCGCTTGCGGAGAGCCCAACCGCTGGAAAAAGTCCTATCGATAGGCTAGCCAAGCAGTACACCGAAAACACCGTTCTTTTCGTGAATAAATCCAAAGCACGCCAGAGCAAGGTGTTCCTTTTTGCAAACGGATCTCCATTCAGCGTTGAAAACGTTGTTGCAATGGAAGCGTTTAACGACTACTTTGGCGGCGGATTCTCTGGACTTATTCTTCAGGAAATCAGAGAATACCGTTCACTGGCCTACTCGGCTGGTGGATACTTCAATTCCCCAAGTAATGCCGGAAATCCGGCAGATTTTGTTGGCTACGTAGGAACACAAGCCGATAAAACCCTTACCGCAATGGAAACATTCAACGGGCTAATTCGCAATATGCCAGCAAAAACTGAGCGCATCGACATGATTCGCAACCACCTGCAACTCTCAGCCTTAACCAAACGTCCAAATTTCAGGGGACTTGCTTCAACCGTAGAACGTTGGAAAAAATTGGGCTACGAGGCCGACCCAATGCTGGTAAAAACTCCAGCCTACAAAAATATTACCTGGGACACCATTGATGGTTACTACAAAGAACACATGAAGGATAAACCTGTGGTTTACATGATTGTTGGCGACAAGAAACAGATTGATATGAAGGAACTGGAGAAGTACGGAAAGGTTGTTGAAATTAAGGAAAAGGAACTGTTTACAAAGTAGTTCCTTTCAAAAACAAAAAACCGGAGAAATAAAATCTCCGGTTTTTTGTTTTTAAAAATGGGGATTAACTCTTGAAAAAACATATGAATCG
>CAZLXF010000107.1:0-10723 GCA_964563065.1 uncultured Rikenellaceae bacterium
ATATCGTCAATTTGCTCGTAGCCAGTTCGCCAAGCGAGGTGCTCCTGCAGAAGAATTTCACGCTGCTCGTCCATATTATGGTTGTTAATATCCACCAGCAGCTGCTTGAATCGTTTCGACATGAATTTTCGCCCACTCTCACCCCCAAACTGGTCGGGGAAACCATCGGAGAACATGTAGAATGTATCGCCCTTTTCTAGGTCAATTTCGTGGTTTGTGAACGGTAGGTGATCGTTGACATGTATTGCTACAGGCATTTTATCGGCCTTGTATTCAATAAGTTCTCCCTTTCTTATTATGTAAAGGGGATTGTAAGCGCCGGACCATTCTAACTTCATGTTTTCAACATCGAGTACGCTGAGTGAAATGTCCATTCCATCCTTCTGCTCGTTCTGCTTTCCGGTTTGCGAAAGGGTTTGCTTAATCAAGTCTCTAAGCATGTTAAGAATTTCTGCTGGTTGTGTAACTCCTTCCTTATTCACAATTTCGTATAGGAATGAAACTCCCAGCATGCTCATAAATGCTCCAGGAACGCCATGCCCTGTGCAATCGGCGGCAACCAGTACCATTTTCTTTCCAATTTGCGAGAACCAGTAGAAATCGCCGCTAACAATATCGCGTGGGAGGAAAAGTACAAAATGCTCCTTGAGCGATTCTGCGAGTAGGTTCGACGATGGAAGAATGGCGCCCTGAATTCGGCTGGCGTAGCGTATACTATCGGTAATTTCCTGTTTCTGATGTGAGATAAGCTCGTTCTTCTCCTCAAGTAATTTGTTGGCCTTCTGCTTTTGGCGAATCATATTTATAAGCATTCCGGCAAAAACGAGGATAACCAGCAAACCTCCAATTGTGATAAAAATTACAAGCCGTTGCCGTTGGTTCTCGGAGTTAAGCAGCGCCTTCTCGTTGCTTAGCAGCTTAATTTCCTGCTCCTTCTTCTCGGTTTCGTACTTGGTTTGCATCTCGGTGATAATTTTCTGGCTTTGCTCCGAGAATATTTTGTCTTTAAGGTAGTTGTGTTTTTTATTGTAGTCTAAGGCTTTTACTAAATCGCCTTTTCGCTCGTAAATTTTTGATAACTTGTTATAATTGTGCATAAGGATTTCCTTAAGACCCAGTTCCTCTGCTATTTTAACACTTTTGAGCAGGTTAACCTCTGCGGCTTCCATATTACCTTGCGAAAAATTACTCTCGCCAAGATGCCATAGAGCAATGGAGATGTAATAAGAATTTTTCAACTCCTTAGCCAGTCTTAATCCCTTGTTCAGATACTCCTTGGTTTTATTCCAATTTCGGGCATAACTATAATGACTACCAAGGTTTATATTAACGTTAGCAATTTCATTGGTTTCGTTAATTTGTTCAAAAATTTCAAGTGCTCGATTATAGTATTCTATTGTTTGTCCGAATGTTGAGAGAATAACATTAGAAGGAACTTGTTGAAGAGAATCTTCCCAAAATTCACCGTAATGGGAAACAAACTGATTGATTGCCAGTCGTGAGTAATTATTTGCAATGTTGTTTAATGAACGGCCAACATAAGGAAGATCGTTGGTCTCTTCGTAAATTTTCAGCGCTCTTTCATGGAATTCAAGGGCTTTCTGAAAGTTAACCTCGTTATCTTCAACAGATAGTTCTGAACGGGAAAGACTTTCGTATGTTAACCCAATTTCGTTACAGTTTGCTGCTATATATTCTTTATCGCCAAGTTTCTCAGAAAAGGTCAAACTCTTTTGGAACTGTTCAAGTGCAAGCTGAAAATTTCCAATTGTTCTGTGAGTGCGACCTAAATTATGGCAAGCCAATGCTAAACCTCTCGTGTCTTTTAGGTTGGTCTTAATTTCAATGTCTTTTAAATAACAATCAATTGATTTTTTATAATCTCCAATATCGAAATAAACAGTTCCCATTCTGAAGTATGCAAGCGCAACTTCATCCATGGCATCCTCTTTTTCTTGAATGATTAACGCTTTGTTCATATATACGAGAGCACTATCACTATTCCCCGCTTCATGGATGAGTCTTCCAAGATCAAGCAGAGCTTCTGCCTCTTTAGATTTATTTTTGTGACTTTTGGCAAGAGCTAATGATTTTCTAGTATATTCAAGAGATTTATCTAATGAGTCTGAATAGTAGTATGCTGACCCAATGTTATTCAAGGTCTTAAAAGTTAAAGAAAAGTCATTTAGTTTTTCAGCTGTTTTAAGTGATACGAAAAAGTATTCTAGAGCCTTTGCTTCTTCGTTATTAAAGTAGTAGTAGCTTCCAATAGCATTTAACGCATTTGCTTCTGCACTTAGATCTTTCAATTTTTTTGCAAGACTATATGCTTCATTGGCGTATGTTAAACCATCTTCCTCATAAATTTTTTGATCACTTAGTTCAATAAGTATATCAAACCGTTCAATTCCCTCTGCAGTTTTAAGAAGGTTGGATAGACTATCAACCTCATTTTGCTGCGACAGGCAAAAAGAAATGTTTACTAAAAGAAAAAAAAGTATTCCAAGACCCCTTTTGTACATTAGTTTTAAATTTGTTAACCAAAGAAATGAAAAAAAATGGAAAAACCTTCTAATTTTTACAAAAATATACTGTATTCACCAACATTCTTACTTAAAATGGAAATATTTTTTAAAAACACATTATTTATGGGAACTATTTACCCTGTTTTGTGTTTTTGCGTTATAGTAGATAATTTTGAGAGAAAAGAATTTCTAAATTCAGCTAATTAACATATAGAAATACAAAGTGTTATGAAAAAAAAGTATTTGGGTATTGTATTTATTTTTTTACTGTTTGCATCGGGGTGCATGCAAAAACCAACGGGGAAAGAATCTTTAAAAATGGTAACAGTTAGCATCCTACCACAGAAATATTTTGTTGAACGTGTTGCCGATACGCTGCTACAGGTGAAAGTGCTTGTGCCTCCCGGTTCGAGTCCCGAAACGTACGAACCAACACCAATTCAACTTAAGGATTTAAACAACTCGTTGGCTTACTTTTCTCTAGGTCTTCTTGATTTCGAGAAGAATACGCTCAATAAATTGCATTCGCAGAATGCAAACTTAAAATTTGTAAACCATTCGCTGGAGCTGAGTTTAATTGAAGGGCAGTGTGATCATAACCATTCGCACGAGGCAGAGCATAACCACGCTTACGACCCACATGTGTGGACTTCACCCCGCGAGGTGAAAACTATGGTGAAATCAATTGAGAGGAATTTGTCAGAACTTCTGCCCGAGCATAAAAATCTTTTCTCAGCGAATGCTGAAGCGTTCATTGCAGAAATCGATTCGCTCGATAAATTAATGGAAGAATCGTTTACCAAGGTGAAGTCGAGAAAATTATTTATCTTTCATCCAGCTTTTACATATTTGGCTCGTGATTATGGCTTGGAGCAAATTTCGTTGGAGGAGGAAGGTAAATCTCCTTCAATGAAGCATTTGAAATCAATTCTTCAGCAGGCAAAGGGCGAGGGGGCAAAAACCATATTCATACAGAAAGAGTTCGATGCAAAAACTGCAGAAACTATTGCCAACGATATTAACGGAAGGGTAGTGGTGGTGAACCCCCTGGAAGAGAATTGGCTCGAAAATATGGAAAAAACTGTTTCGTTAATTAACGATGCCCTCAACGGGAAATAGATTGTATGGGGAAAATTCTAGAAATTGCTAACGCTTCGGTTGGGTACGATGATGAAATTGTGCTGAAGGATGTTAACTTCACTGTATCCGATTTGGATTTTGTTGGCGTTATTGGTCCCAATGGTGGCGGCAAAACAACGCTTTTGCGTTTATTGCTGGGTGAGATAAAACCTGTTAAAGGTTCGGTGAAATATTTTCCCATGAGTCCCAACGAATCGATGTTTGGCTACCTGCCGCAGGTTTCATCAATCGACCGAAAATTTCCCATTTCGGTGCTGGAGGTAGTGTTATCGGGTTTGCTTGGTCGAAAACGGATTGGAGGCCGTTACTCGGCACACGATAAGCAGTTAGCGTTGGAAATGCTTGAGCGCATGAGTATTGCCGAATTAAGGGAGAAGGCAATAGGAGAACTTTCGGGTGGACAAATGCAGCGCGTTTTCCTTAGCCGTGCGCTGGTTTCGCATCCGCGATTGCTTATTCTTGACGAACCAAACACATTTGTGGATAATAAGTTTGAGAAGGAACTCTATCAACTTTTAAAGGAGCTAAACAAAGAGATGGCAATTCTAATGGTTTCGCACGATTTGGGAACAATTACAACGCATGTAAAAACCATTGCTTGTGTTAACAAGCAATTGCACTATCACCCTTCAAATCTGATTACATCCGAGCAGCTGGCGTCATACGATTGTCCAATACAGCTTATAACTCACGGAACCATTCCTCATACCGTTTTACCCAAGCACAGTAAATAGTTATGTTTCAAATTTTTTACGATTTCTTCGATTATCAGTTTATTACAAATGCATTTTTAGCTGCATTCTTGGTGGCAATTGCAGCAGGATTGGTTGGTGCATACATCGTTGCTCGCAGGCTTGTGTTTTTAAGCGGTGGAATTACCCACGCATCTTTTGGAGGAATTGGAATTGCATATTACCTTGGTTTGAACCCAATTCTTGGTGCTGCAATTTTTGCCGTTCTTACGGCATTCGGCGTTGAGGCGCTTTCGCAAAAATTTACTGTTCGTGAGGATTCGGCTATTGGTATTCTTTGGTCGGTGGGAATGGCCATTGGGGTTTTCTTCGTTTTTCTAACTCCTGGTTATGCGCCAAACTTAATGAGTTTCCTATTTGGATCCATTCTAACCGTCTCAACACAGGACATAATTCTGCTTTTGGCCCTTGATGTAATTATGGTTGTTTTCTTTGTGATTTTTTACCGGCCAATCCTTTACCTCGCTTTCGACCCAGTTTTTGCACGAACACAAAAAATTCCAGAGAAACTCTTTACATACATACTGAAAGGATTCATTGCGCTTACCATTGTTTTGAGTATTAGGTTGGTCGGAATTATTTTGTTAATTTCCTTGCTCACCATTCCACCAACCATTGCTAACCTGTTTACAAAACGGTTTAGCACTATAATTTACATTTCCATTTTTGTGGGCTTTGTTGGAGCAATTATTGGGTTAGTGATATCGTACGGCCTAAACGTACCATCGGGTGTTACAATAATTCTTTCGCTAACTGTTATGTTCCTAATATCCCGAATTATCCGTTTTTTTGTGATAAGAATTAAACAAGAAAAAGCTTAATTTGTAATACTATTTACGAAACAATACTAAAAACAATAATATATTATGAACTACGATGTACTAATTATTGGGAGCGGTCCCGGAGGATACGTTGCAGCAATTCGCGCTAGCCAACTTGGAATGAAAGTTGGAGTTGTTGAAAAGGAGAACCTTGGTGGAATTTGCCTAAACTGGGGTTGTATTCCCACAAAAGCGCTTTTAAAAAGCGCACAGGTTTTTGAGTATGCCTCGCATGCTGCCGATTACGGTGTTATAGCCAGCGATGTGAAACCCGATTTTGAGAAGATGATTGAACGAAGTAGGGGCGTGGCTGCTAACATGAGCAAGGGCATTGAATTCCTCTTTAAAAAGAATAAAATTGAGGTAATTAATGGCTTCGGAAAACTCAAGGGCAACGGTGTTGTTGTTGTAACCGATTCGGAAGGGAAACAGCAGGAAATTTCAGCCAAGCATATAATTCTGGCCACCGGAGCCCGCTCGCGCGAGTTGCCAAACCTAAAGCAGGATGGCGAAAAAATTATTGGCTATCGCCAGGCTTTATCGTTGCCAAAGCAACCCAAGTCGATGGTGGTTGTGGGTTCGGGTGCAATTGGGAGCGAGTTTGCATACTTCTACAATGCCATAGGAACCGAAGTAACATTGGTAGAATACATGCCCAACATTGTTCCGCTTGAGGACGAGGAGGTTTCAAAAACTTTGGAACGTTCTTTCAAAAAGAATAAAATTAAAGTTATGACCGACTCTTCGGTTGAATCCGTTGATACGTCGGGGAAAAACTGTAAGGTTACCATAAAAACCAAAAAGGGCGAACAGGTTGTTGAAGCCGAAATTGTTCTTTCTGCCGTTGGTATTACGCCAAATATTGAGGGAATTGGCCTCGAGGAAGTTGGTGTTGAAATTGAAAAAGGGAAGGTGAAAGTTGATGATTTCTATCGTACAAACGTTGAGGGAATTTACGCCATTGGCGATATTGTTCCCGGTCCTGCGCTTGCGCACGTTGCTTCTGCTGAGGGAATTGCTTGCGTTGAGAAGATTGCAGGGATGGAAGTGCATCCAATTAACTACAAAAATGTTCCCGGTTGTACATACACAATGCCCGAGGTTTCATCGGTAGGAATGAGCGAGAAAGCAGCAAAAGAAGCAGGTTACGAAATAAAGGTTGGAAAGTTCCCGTTCACCGCTTCAGGAAAAGCAACCGCTGCTGGCATGCGCGATGGTTTTGTGAAGCTAATTTTCGATGCAAAATACGGAGAACTACTGGGCGCTCACATGATTGGTGGAAACGTAACCGAAATGATTGCCGAAATGGTTGTTGCAAGAAATTTGGAAACTACAGGGCATGAGCTAATTAAGAGCATTCACCCACACCCAACCATGAGCGAGGCTATTATGGAAGCTG
Organism: uncultured Rikenellaceae bacterium; assembly: GCA_964563065.1. GTDB lineage: Bacteria > Bacteroidota > Bacteroidia > Bacteroidales > Tenuifilaceae > DAOSWM01. Next base: position 6,638 of record CAZLXF010000107.1, read on the forward strand.
CCGCTGCTGCTTATGGCGAGGTGATTCATGTATAGTATTATATAAAAAACGTTCCAGTTAATTTGGTTAAAGTTTACCAAACTAACTGGAACGTTTTCTATTTTAGGTTAACTAACTAGTCAAGCAGTTCCGCTAGTTTTTTCTCTAAATCTTCTCCACGTAGGTTCTTAGCAATTATTTTTCCTTCCTTATCGAGAAGAACGTTCGAGGGGATGGACATGATTCCGTAAACTTTTGCAACCGAATTTTCCCAGCCGCCCAAATCGGAAACCTGTGGCCAGGTTAATCCATCATTCTCAATGGCAGCAAGCCATGCATCGCGTTCACGATCGAATGAAACGCCAAAAATTTCAAACCCCTTGGAGCTATACTGGTTGTAAAGTTTAACAAGGTTTGGATTCTCCTTACGGCAGGGTGTGCACCAAGCAGCCCAGAAATCAACCAGAACGTATTTTTCTCCAACTACTGATGATAGAGCAACCTCGTTACCATTAGGATCGGGCTGTGAAAAATCGATGAAGGGTTGGCCAATTGCAGTACGTTTTTGCACTTCAAGCTGCTCGTTTAGCGCCGTAACAAAGGGTGACGCTTGAATTTCCTGTGGAAACGCTGAAACGATGCTGTCCAATGCTTCAGTGCTAAGCGAGTTGGCAAGTTCGCGGAGCGTAATGTACGCAGCAACTACCGACGAATTATTATCTGTAACAAACTGCTTGATAAATGCTTGGTACTTTTCATTCTCGGCCTGGTACTCGGCAAAAAGTTCCTCCTGTAACGCAGGAGTAAGAATCCCATCCTGAGCAGCCTGTTGGTATCTGTAGTTAACTTCGGTAATTCCCTGAGCTTTCTCCTGCTGCTCCTTGCTGAAGTTATTCAGCAAATCCTGGCTGGCCGAACCAGTTATTTCGCTGGCCATTACGTTATCGGCTGTTCCGGTTACGTTAATTTCAGAATTCTCCAGAAACATAATAATTCGCTCACCCTTATTTGTAAATTCTAGGGCCGCCATGTCGGGAACTTCAACAGTGCCTTTGAATTGAAATTCTCCATCTTTCATCATGGTGGAGTCGATGGCTACCAGCTCGTTGTTCTTTACAAACTGGAGGAGAACCTGTTGGTCGGTTGCCCCTTCAATGTTGCCGTTAATTTTATAGCCTTCGGTTTGGCACGAAAGCATTACGGTTGCTAGAACCGATAAAAAAAGTAGTTTTCTCATGTTTTTGTTTTTGGAATTTTAAACAGGGTTTTATGAATTATGTTTACTTAAATCGATAATTTTTTTTGCAGCAGCAAACGAGCTTATTTTCCCAACAAGAACTTCCTTCTCCAGTTGTTCGAGCTGTTCAGCAATAAATTTGTTTGAGTAGAATTGATCGCGAAGCGTTTCGTTTATGCTCTGGTACATCCAGTATTTCGATTGGCTTAAGCGACGAGCGGTGAAGTATCCGCTTGCTTTTGTAAAAGCAACGTAGTCGTTAATCTGGTTCCATACTTCCTGAATTCCCTCTTGTGTTAGCGATGAACAGGTTCTTGCTCTGGGCGCCCAACCCGACTCGGCAGGAGGGAATAGGTGAAGTGCGCTCTCGTACTGAACTTTGGCAGAGTTTGCTTTCTGAATATTTTCACCATCAGCTTTGGTAATGGCAATCAGATCGGCCATTTCCATAATTCCACGTTTAATTCCCTGCAGTTCATCGCCGGCGCCGGCGAGCATTAGCAGTAGGAAAAAATCGACCATGGAGTGAACAGCCGTTTCGCTTTGTCCCACGCCAACCGTTTCGATAAAAATTGTATTGAAACCTGCTGCCTCACACAGAATAATGGTTTCGCGAGTTTTTCGTGCAACACCGCCCAACGATCCGGCAGATGGCGAAGGACGAATGAATGCGTTGGGATCGTTGCAAAGGGTTTCCATGCGGGTTTTGTCGCCCAGAATGCTGCCCTTGCTGCGTTCGCTGCTGGGATCGATTGCCAGAACCGCCAGCCTTCCTCCCTGCGAAGTTATGGTTCCGCCCAACGCCTCAATAAAGGTACTTTTTCCAACCCCGGGAACGCCGGTAATTCCAATGCGAATGGACTTGCCCGTGTAGGGCAAACACTTCTCAATTACTTGCTGTCCCAGCTCGTGATGCTGTGGTAGCGAACTTTCAACCAAAGTAATTGCCTGACTAAGAATAGAAACGTTACGATTTAGAATTCCATCAACATACTCAGAAACTTCCAGCAATTTCTTTTTCTTCCCATGGAAGTGCGAGGCAGCATTTGGGTTAACAGCAGGAGGCTGATCCACTCCCGGATTAACTGATAGCGCCGATTTATACTCTTCTTTCTTGGTCATTTCTATAAAAATCCAAATCGAGGTGCGAAGTTACAGCTTTTTGCTAGGAGATTAGATGTTATCAAAAAAAAGTTTTTATTGATTTTTACTGTTTTATTGATCACAAATACTCTTGCATAGAATTTTAGTATATTTGTAATATGAACCTAATAGATATTAATATTGATAAGCTTAACAAACTTTGTGATGCACACAAGGTTAAAGAGTTATATCTTTTTGGTTCAATCCTAACCGATAATTTTCAGGATAGTAGCGACATTGATATGCTTATTCAATTCTATCATGTTGACCTGATGGATTATTTTGATAACTATATGGATTTGAAGGAGAAGCTTGAGAATCTGTTTAATAGACCTGTAGATTTGGTCGAAAACCAAGCCATTAAAAATCCAATTTTTAGGAGAGTAGTTGACCGAGAAAAACGTTTGATTTATGAACGAAAAAATTCTTAAATATCTATACGATATAAAATTGGCAATTGATGAAATAGATTCATTTTTTATTAATCGTTCAAAACAATTTGATGATTATACTAAGGATATAATTCTTAAAAGAGCCATTGAACGCAACCTCGAGATTATTGGAGAAGCAGTAAATAGAATCTTAGCTTCCGAGCCAGAATTCCCAATTCAAAATGCCAGAAAAATAGTGGGTCTTAGAAATCAAATTATTCATGCATACGACAACATTTCCGATGAAATTATTTGGGGAATAGTTATTAATCATATTCCAAAGCTAAAGTCAGAAGTTGAAAGTTTAATAACTGATTAGTATTGATGCTATTAAAATGTTGTATATAAGTTTAATAGAATGAAATTTGCTGCTTGTATTATTATAGTTTTAGCCACATTTTATGGCTGCCAAAAAAAGGTAACCTACCCGGAATACTACGGAACTTGGAAAAACTCCACAAAAATGGTTCTTCATCCAAACGGAATTTATAAATGGTACATAAGAGATTCGGTAGATGTTTTCAAAGATTCTCCCTCAAAGTTCACAATTACTGAAAGAGAAGATACCATTTGGCTTATTGTAAAGCACAAAAACCTTCCAATGCTCCAATCGAATGGTGAAGTAAGAAAAAGAAACCACACAAAAAAGCATGCTATTAATCTTAGAGGTGATTATATTACAATCCTTTCGTACAAATGTGGCAAGGGAATTAATAATCATATTGACGAATATTGCATTTTCGTAAAAGATGTTCCTAATCCTAACATACCTGAGTATTCAGGAACTCGAATTACTTACGTTTTTCCAAAGAATTTTGTGGGTGCAGCATGGATTGCTTTTAACCAACCTAATGGAATCTCTCCAGAATACGACAGTGATGGAAATCCGATAATCCGAATTCCGGAAAATGGAATTCTGCAAACTACACTTCACGAGGATGCATTTGCCACTGCAAATGGTTACTACAGCATTGTTAAAGATTATGGAGGTAAACTTAGTTCATTAAAATCATTCGATAAATTCGACAGGTTTGATTCAACCTGTTACCACGCGCAAGACACAATTGCTATTGTTTACGGTTTTAATCAAACATATAGAGAAGATTTTAACGAGAATATTTTCCACAAGGAAATTTCCGGTAATATCCTGTCTATTTATGTAGGAAATTTAAGTTGGGATGAAGAAAGAGAGGAATGGGCTCATCCACCGACTTTGGTTCAGAAAAATTAAAAACTACCTTCTTCTATTTACCACAAAAATTCCAGTCAAAATCAACAATCCGCCAATTATCTGAT
>CAZLXF010000108.1:0-8447 GCA_964563065.1 uncultured Rikenellaceae bacterium
TTGGATTCTACATTCTCATGCTTGTGCTGCGAGTTAATCCGTGGCTAAGCATTGTGGGTGCTTTTGCTTACGCATTATCATCATACTTTTTTATTGTGATTGCAGCCGGGCATAACGCAAAAATCCATGCCATAAGTTACGTGGCACCAATGATTGCTGGAATGATTCTTGCCTTCAGAGGCAAGTATTTGGGCGGGCTTGCACTTTTTGGACTTTTCCTTGGTTTAAACCTAAATGCCGGTCATGTGCAAATAACGTACTACGCTGGTTTTATTATGGTTGCCATGGCTATTGCGTATTTTATTGATGCCGCCGTTCGGAAAGAGTATATTAAGTTCAGCAAATCGGTTGGAGTCCTTGCCATTGCTGGGATATTGGCTCTTGGAGCCAACTTCTCACGGCTATACTTTACCTACGACTACGGAAAAGATTCCATTCGCGGAGCCACTGAGCTAACCACAAATAAAGACGATAGAACTTCAGGCCTCGACAAAAAGTATGCAACCGACTGGAGTTACGGCATCGCCGAATCGTTAAACATGCTTATTCCCAATCTTATGGGAGGCTCGTCTACGGGCGATTTGGGAACTGACTCACACTCCTATAAATTTCTAACAGAAAACGGGGTGCCACGCGCACAAGCTCGGCAGCTTGTTCAAAATCTTCCGGTTTACTGGGGACCTCAACCCATGACCTCTGGGCCGGTTTACATCGGAGCTATCGTTTTTTTCCTGTTTTTCCTCGGTCTCTTTTTAGTTAGAGGCTCATTTAAATGGGCTATACTGGGCGTTACAATCCTAGGAATTATGCTTGCCTGGGGAAAAAACTTCATGCCGCTTACAGATTTTTTTCTCCACTACTTCCCCGGCTACAACAAGTTCCGAACTGTTTCTATGATTCTGTACATTGCAGAGTTCACCATGCCCCTGCTGGGCATGATGGCCGTTAAGCAAATATACGATGGTGAGGTTACCAACGAAAGATTTATCAACAGCCTTAAGTGGTCGTTGGGAATTGTTGGCGGAATTTGTCTCCTCTTTATTCTTATGGGTGGAACATTGTTTCACTTCGAAGCCGAAATGGATCAGATGTACATTGAAGCCGGCTACCCCCAGGAACTTTTTGCTGCCATTCGCACCGACCGCGCAGCGCTGCTCCGTGCCGATGCTTTCCGCTCGCTAATTTTCGTGCTGCTTGGCGCCGGCTCAATCTTTGCGTTCCAGTATAAAAAAATTAAGCCAGCCTACTTTATTGCCATCCTGGGTATACTTATCGTCACCGATATGTGGGTAGTTAATCGTCGCTACCTTAACAACGACAACTTTGAAACCATGAGCAAGGTTGAAGTTCCGTTTGCTCCAACCAGCGCCGACCAGCAGATTCTTGCCGACTCAACACTTTACTTCCGAGTTTTCAACCTAACCGTTAGCCCCTTTAACGATGCCAGCACTTCGTACTTCCACAAATCCATTGGCGGATACCACGGAGCGAAGCTACGCCGCTACCAGGAAATTATTAACGAGCATTTAACCAAGCAGAATCAGGATGTAATCGATATGCTCAATACGCGTTACATAATTAACCGCCGGGGCGAAGGCATTGTTGCCCTACAAAACCCAAATGCACTTGGAAACGCTTGGTTTGTTGAAAACTATAGATTAGTAGAAAATGCCGACGAGGAAATTGCTGCGCTCAACAACTTTAACCCTGCCAAGGAAGCCATTGTTGACAAACGATTCTCGGAGTTCGTTCCAGAACAAAAATTATCTCCGGTTGACTCAACCGATTTTATTGAACTTACAAGTTACAGCGCCAATAAGCTAGAGTACAAGTACAAAGCATCAGCAAATCGTTTTACAGTTTTTTCCGATATTTACTACCCAAAAGGTTGGACGGCTTACGTTGACGGCGAAAAAACCGATCATTTCAGGGTAAACTATATTTTAAGGGCAATGATTTTGCCTGAAGGAGAGCACGAGGTTACGTTTGAGTTTAAGCCAAAAATGTTCTCCGCAGGTTACACAATCGACCTTGTGAGCTCGCTGCTGCTAATAATTGTAACACTTACATGGGTTGCGCTTGATTACATTAAACCCTTGATTAATAAAAATTAACAGCGTCACCGTTCGTTATTTAGTTTTGTTAAGCTACCTTTGCGGCTAAATTATGAAAACCGAAAAAAGAAGCACTAAATGGAGGCTGAGGAGTTCGTATCTCTCCTCAATAATTAGCAACGCCCTGGTTCTTTTTATGCTGGGGGTTTTGCTTTTGCTGCTTTTTAACGCAAACAGGCTTTCGATATTTGTGAAGGAAAACATTGGTTTTTCAGTTATTCTCCACGACGATGTTCGTGAGGTGGAGGCCAATTTTTTGCGAAAAACGCTCGATGCTTCCCCCTACGTTCGTATTACCGAATATATTTCAAAAGAAGTTGCAGCTCAGGAGCTGCAGGAGGAACTTGGTGAAGATTTTATTGGATTTCTGGGTTACAACCCACTTTCATCGTCCATAGAAGTAAGGCTAAAAGCCGATTATGCAAACCCCGACAGCATCCGAAAAATTGAAGACGAACTTATGGCGCTTCGGCCCGTTAAAGAAGTTTTTTACCAAAAATCGTTGGTTAACCTTATAAACGAAAACGTAAGCAAAATAAGCGCAATTATACTGCTATTTAGCGCACTACTATTTTTCGTGGCAATTGTACTAATCAACAACACCATAAGGCTTTCGGTTTACTCAAAACGCTTCATAATAAACACCATGAAGCTGGTTGGAGCTACCTGGAGTTTTATTCGCAAGCCCCTGCTTGCAAAAGGCGTAGGGCATGGTATTTATGCCTCGTTACTTGCAATTGGTTTGCTTTGCGGTTTAATTTACGTTATTCAATCGGAGTTTTACGAGCTGCTCAACTTTCAACAGGTTGAACTTCTTGGAGGTATTTTTGGAATTGTTCTGATAATTGGAATCATTATCAACTTTACATCTACATACTTTGCTGTAAATAAATACCTTAAACTTAAAGGCGACGATCTGTACTACTAAATAACAATACTTACATTGAAAACAATGAAAAACAAAAGTGTAGCCCAGCAAGAAGCTGAAAAAATAAAGTTATTCCCACTTGGAAAGGAAAACTATAAATTATTGATAATTGGTTTTGCAATTATAGTGTTTGGTTTTATTCTAATGATTGGAGGAGGATCCGACGATCCCAACGTTTTTAGCGAGGATATCTTCAGCTTCCGCCGAATAACTTTAGCGCCCATTGTAGTTCTTTTCGGTTTCGTTTTTGAGATTTATGCAATTATGAAGAAACCGAAGGAATAACCCCTTCTACCCTTTCAACTTTTTAAATGAATTTACTAGAAGCCATTATCCTTGGAATTGTTCAGGGGCTTACCGAATTTTTGCCTGTTAGCAGCTCGGGGCACCTTGAAATTGGGAAACATTTGCTGGGTGTTGAAACCTCCGACAACCTACTTTTCACGGTGGTTGTTCACGGGGCAACTGTGCTCAGCACGCTGGTTGTTTTCCGTAAAGATATTGTTTCGCTTTTTTCCGGCCTTTTCCAATTTGCATGGAACGAGGAAACAAAATACATTGTTGCCATTGGAATCTCAATGATTCCCATTGCTGTAGTTGGGTTTTTGTTCAAAGAAAATGTTGAAACCATTTTTAATTCACCCAACATAATGCTAACTGTTGGGTTTATGCTACTTTTTACTGCGTTGCTACTTGGGTTTGCTTACTACCGTAAATCGGGCGAACGAAAAATTGGTTTCATTCATGCCTTCATTATTGGAATTGCCCAAACAGTAGCAGTGCTTCCGGGCATTTCACGTTCAGGAGCAACCATTGCCACAGGACTTTTACTTGGAAATAAAAAAGAAGAGGTTGCCCGTTTCTCGTTTCTAATGGTTCTGGTTCCCATTCTTGGCGAAAACTTTTTAAGCATCCTTGATGGTTTCACCGCTTCTGCTCAAACAACAATAAATCAACCTAATGTTCTTGTTTTAATAGCAGGATTTATTGCTGCATTTGCAACAGGACTTTTTGCTTGCAAATGGATGATTTCAATTGTTAAAAAGGGAAAGTTAATTTGGTTTGCAATTTACTGTGCTGCGGTTGGATTGATAGCAATTTCATCGGTAATACTATTTTAAAAATGTTTGAATTCGATAAAAATACCGACTGGAACGAAGGGGTTGTTCTGCTGTTCGACAAACCACTGCACTGGACATCGTTTAACCTCGTGAGCAAGGTAAAATCAATTCTTCGATACAGGCTTGGTTACAAGAAAATTAAGGTTGGACATGCTGGCACGCTCGACCCGTTAGCAACCGGATTGCTAATTGTTTGTGTTGGCAAAGCCACCAAAAGGGTAAACGAATTTCAACTTCAGAATAAGGAGTACATTGCAACATTCAAGTTGGGAGCAACTACTCCATCGTTCGATTTGGAAACACAAATTGACAACGAATACCCCATTGAGCACATTACCAACGAACTTGTTCAGGGAACTGCTGCCAACTTTGTTGGCAAACAGATGCAGATTCCTCCACTGTTTTCAGCAAAAAGTGTTGATGGAGGAAGAGCATACAAGCTGGCTCGTAGAGGAGTTGACATGGAGCTGGAACCAGCGCCCATTGAAATAACCTACATGGAAGTGCTCGATTGCTCGCTGCCAAACGTAACGTTAAAAATTGGTTGCACAAAAGGAACCTACATACGAGCATTAGCCCGCGACTTTGGGAAGGCTCTTAGTTCGGGTGCTCATTTGGTTGAACTTAGAAGAACTGCTAGCGGCAATTTTTCTGTTGAAAACGCAATGGATATAAACTTTTTTGAGAAAAAAATTGAAGGACTGTAACCAACCGCATTTTTTTACGTATAAGGTGCACAGTGCTCAATTTGCAATTATTTTTTTGAAAACCTATGACTTCCAGTTTTTTACACAGCCAACCAACCATTTTTTACATAATAAACATCACGTAAATTTAGTTTTACTGTAAATAATTATTAATCCTACATATAATCTTTTTAAAACATGAAGCTATCGCAGTACAAGTACAATCTCCCTCAGGATTTGATTGCCAAATTCCCTGCCGATAACAGGGACGAATCGAGATTGATGGTGCTTAACCGAAAGGATCGAAAGATTGAGCATAAAACGTTCAAAGACATTATTGAGTACGTATCTGAAGGAGATGTTTTTGTTTTTAATAACACCAAAGTTTTCCCAGCACGACTTTACGGCAACAAGGAGAAAACCGGTGCCGAAATTGAAGTTTTCTTACTAAGAGAATTAAACAAGGATCAACGTTTGTGGGATGTTCTGGTTGATCCTGCCCGTAAAATAAGAATTGGAAACAAACTATATTTTGGTGACGACGATGTGCTAGTTGCCGAAGTTATTGATAACACCACCAGCCGAGGCAGAACTCTCCGCTTCCTGTTCGATGGTACGTACGATGAGTTTAAGGACACACTATACAGACTTGGTGAAACGCCGCTTCCAAAGTTTATTCGTCGTGAGGTTATTCCCGAGGACAGGGAGAGATACCAAACCATTTACGCCAAGCACGAGGGTGCAGTTGCTGCCCCTACCGCCGGCCTTCACTTCAGCCGCGAGCTAATGAAACGTCTGGAAATTAAGGGCGTTGACTTCGCTGAGATTACCTTACATGTTGGCTTAGGAAACTTCCGAACCGTTGATGTTGAAGACCTGACCAAACACAAAATGGACTCGGAACAAATTATTATTCCCGAGGAAGCCGTTCGCATTGTTAACTCAGCCAAGGAAAATAGAAGTAAAGTTTGTGCCGTTGGCACAACCGTTCTACGAACTCTTGAAAGTTCGGTTTCAACCGATGGATATCTGAAACCTTTCTCGGGCTGGACAAACAAGTTCATTTTTCCTCCCTACGAATTCAGCGTACCCGATATGATGGTTACAAACTTCCATCTTCCATTATCAACGCTACTAATGATGGTTTCTGCATTTGCAGGCTACGATTTTCTTTTTGAGGCTTACAAAGTTGCCATTGCAGAGAAGTACCGCTTTGGAACATACGGCGACGCTATGCTGATAATCTAAAATATTTGAAAAACCACATTAAATCCCAATTCCATAAATGGCATTGGGATTTTTTTCCTCTCAATTATTTTTATAAATGAAAAATTCAAGAGGCTACTATTTCATATTGTTCACTTCTGTTTTACTTGCTGCCATCGCGTGCACTAAGGAGGATAACGTTCCAACAGGGCTGGTAATAAACGAGTTGATGCCCAAAAACACGTCAACCGTTAGCGATAACGCTGGTGAGTACGACGACTGGATAGAACTGTATAATAATACCAGCCAAGAGATTGACCTTTCGGGATACTTCCTTTCCGACAACAGCTCGAATGTTTCCATGTGGGCATTCCCCGTAGGCACAAAAATTGCTGCAAAAAGTTACCTTATTGTTTGGGCCGATGACGATACCGAACAGCTAGGATTACACACAAACTTTAAACTCTCGGCCGACGGTGAAGAGGTTATTCTTTCATCGCCCGAAATGGTTACTATTGACAAGGTAGGTTTTAGCGGCCAAGCCGCTGAATTTTCGTATGCACGAAAGCCTAACGGCACAGGAAATTTCAATTGGGGAGAACCAACATTCAACAGCGAAAACTAGCTAATACAACTTTCACAAGTTGTTTACTATAAACTGATTCCTTGGTGTGTAACTAAAAAAGTGTAATAAATTGAAGGTTCTTTCAATAAAATATTAAAGTATCTAACTCGTACTATTCTAAAAATGAATTTTGATGAAATAAAAACGGATTCTGCTGATAAATAATTCTTCCCGGTTGATAGTTTTTGAAATTTCCATAATTCATAGGTTACATTTGCAGCAGGGTAAGGAAAGCCAAGGTTCAACAGTAAAAAAGTTACTAGCTTGTTTAATTTGGAAGATATACTAAAAAAATTTAGCCCAATTAGTTTGCCGCAAATGAACGGGTACAAATTCATGGATCGAATGGACACGAAGTATCCGTTTGCATCATCGAATTTACCCACAATTCTCGAAACAATCTCTAGCAACTACCAAATACTTGATATTGAAGAGTTAAGACAACTGCCCTACCATACAACCTACCTCGACACGCCAGAAAGCAGCCTTTTCCTTCAACACGTTCGTGGTTCGTTGAAACGGTACAAGGCTAGGGTAAGAACATACCGCGCAACAAACGACACGTTTCTTGAGGTTAAACACAGGAACCTAAAACGAAAAACCCAAAAATGGAGAATACCTAAGGGTAATTTCGACCGTAACGATTCAGCATCGCTAAACTTTTTAAACACCCATTTAAACGGTATTGCTCATCTACTTGAGCCAACCATTGAAACACATTTCGAAAGGGTAACGCTGGTTGGAAAAACCAGCAAAGAAAGGGTAACCCTCGACTTTAACATTAAATTCAGCAACCAAAACAACCAATGGGTTAGCTTACCTCACCTTGTTGTTGCCGAAATTAAAAGAGATGCAACCTCACAGTATTCACCAATAGAGTTGCAGCTAAAGAAAATGCTAATTCGTAGCACCGGTTTCAGCAAGTACTGTGTTGGGAAAACCTTGCTCGGCGAAGCCCCAAAACCTAACAGCATGAAACCTAAGCTACTCCTACTTAATAGAATTGAAAATGAATACAATGCTTATTCTGCTTGATAAAATCAAGCTTTTCGGATTTGAAATTATTGAATTTGAAGATTTTTTTGAGTTCATCTTCAGACTTTCGCTCAACTCCTTGGTGCTCATTCTTCTGGTTCGATGGATTTACTACTCGGTTACCCGCAGGAAGGATTACCTTTTCACCTACATCCTAATTGGAACCATTATTTTCCTGCTATGCTACCTGCTAGAGAACGTGAAGCTGCAGCTGGGATTTGCGCTTGGCCTTTTCGCCCTGTTTGGCATTATTCGTTACCGAACCAGCCAGATTCCCATTCGAGAAATGACATACCTTTTTCTGGTAATTTCGCTTTCAATGATAAATGCGCTGGTTAACAAAAAGGTGGGAGTTGCCGATGTGCTTTTTGCCAACCTGTTGGTGGTAGCCCTCTCATACGGTTTCGAGAAACGTTGGCTATTGAAGCACGAATCGGTAAAAATTGTGGTATACGAAAAGATTGAACTGATTAAACCCCAAAACTACAACTTAATGGTGCAGGACTTAAAGGAAAGAACCGGAATTGATACCATTAAACGGGTTGAAGTAGGCAAAATTAACTTTCTGAACGACACCTGCCAGCTTAAAGTTTACTACGAGGAATCAACGCTTAGTATTAATGCAAGCGATTCTGATTACGGCAAATCGAACAGCAACGACGACGACGATTAGATGAAAAAAGTATCCCTTCTTCTTTACCTATTTCTGGCTTTTGCCTTTAGGGTAATATC
>CAZLXF010000108.1:8547-10705 GCA_964563065.1 uncultured Rikenellaceae bacterium
AATTTTCATACCGGAGCAGAATTCAATCGGAAGTTAAAAACTTCAACAGCAGCACGAACGGCAAAACGCCATCGTGGGAATGGCGCAATAGGCTTACCGTTGAGTACTCTATAAAACGCTTTTCGCCCTTTGTGGGCGCAGAGGTTTACTATCAAATTTCCGATGCAAGGGAAACAGAGTTTAACAAAACATGGACAAAAAAACGGTACCGTTTTGGGTTAGATTATAGAATTAACAAGAGAAACGATATTGGAGTTTACTTCCTATTACAACGAGGCATTGACGTTGATTACCCCAATGAGATGAATGTTATTGGGGTTTCATACTCAGTTGATTTGTAAAAAAATATTCATGTTAAATTCCAGCAGACTTAACTTTATATTACTTTTACAATGATATTCCAATAATAGAATAATCCATCCATATGAAAAAGAGACTTAAACTAAAAATCCTTTCGGGATTCCTACTGCTGGTTGCACTCCTAATTGTTGCAGGAACAGCATCAATTATTGAGTTTAATAAGCTTAGCAATTCTTTTACCGAACTTATTGAGGATAACTACAAAACCATTGAAGCATCGAAAACCATGCTCGAGGCCCTTGAGCGCGAAGATAGCGGCATACTGCTAGTGATTCTAGGAAAGAATGACAAAGGAATAGAAATTATGCTTTCGGCTGATAGCAGCTTTAAGGCTGCTTTTAACATTGCAAAAAACAACATAACCGAATCAGGCGAGGACAAAAGAATTCAAGGTATTAAAATGTCTTACGATGAGTTTAAACAGAAGTGGCAAGCAAGATTTTTGGATAACGAGGCAAGTGCAGATGATATTGAATTCTACTCGAAAGATGTTCACAGCTCGTTTATGGCAGTAAAACATGCCGTTAACGAGTTAATGTCGCTTAACCAAAACAGCATGTACGATGAAGCAGTTTTGTTAAAAGACAAATCGCATAGAGCCATTATGCCCGGAATTGTTGCCATTATAGGTGCTCTTATTTTTTCTCTCCTTCTCAGCTTTTTTATTTCAAAATATTTTGTTTCGCCTATTAACCAAATTGTTGAAGCCATAAGGATTTTCCACCCGAGAGATAATACGCTTAGATCCAATATTAAATCGGAGGATGATATTAAGCAACTTGAGAACGAAATCAACAATCTGATTGACAGGTTAAAAAAAAATAATTATCCCCAAAAATAGAAGTTATGCGCACTGAAGTTGTTTTAAAATTTACTGGCTATGTTCTTCTCTTCAATGCATGTTTTTTAATCGTTTCGTTTCTTATTTCTTTGTTTCATGGGGAAACCTCAACTATTCCACTTCTATTCAGCGGTTTAATTTGTATAATTTTTGGTTTATTCCCATTTATTTTTGTTGAAGAACAAGACAACATCTCTTTTGCTGAGGGGTTGGCAATTGTGGTTGGAGGCTGGGTAATTACCTGTACAATAGGCATGCTCCCTTACATAATGTGGGGAGGAGAATTTACTTTAGTAAATGCTTGGTTCGAAAGCGTTTCGGGATTTACAACAACCGGTTCGTCAATTCTTAATAACATTGAAGCCTTACCCAAAGGCTTGCTTTTTTGGCGTTCGGCAACCCACTGGATTGGGGGAGTTGGAATTGTAATGTTTGTGTTATTAATCCTTCCGCAGTCAACCAGTTCAAGGCTCACCCTGCTAAACGCAGAAATGAGTGAACTCTCAAAACTTAACTTCAGGTATAAAGCTCGAAAAATTATACAGGTTCTTATTATTGTTTACGTTGGATTAACGGTTGTTCAAACCCTAATACTCTGGGCTTTAGGCATGAGCCTTTTTGATGCTATCAACCACTCGTTTGCAACCATTGCAACAGGCGGGTTTTCAACTAAAAATAGCAGCGTTGCTTTTTTTAATAGCCCTTCCATTGAAGTTGTTATAATGGTTTTTATGGTGCTTTCGGGACTGCACTTCGGATTGCTTTACGGAACTATCACTGGACGGGCCGAGAACATTTTCAAATCATCCGTAGCAAAAAGCTTTATTGCGATACTACTAATTGGCGTACTTCTTGTTGCTGCAAAGCTTTACTTCTCGGGATTTTACAACATTTGGGATTCCCTTCGCTATGGTTCTTTCCAGGTAATTTCGCTGGGAACAACAACAGGTTTTGCCA
>CAZLXF010000109.1:0-10691 GCA_964563065.1 uncultured Rikenellaceae bacterium
TCTGCGCTATCAGCGTTCCATCAAGCTTCCAACTCTTTAAATAGTTTTGCTGTTTGGCGTTTGTAAATTCCAATTCCGGAGAGCATTGTTCCCACAACGGTTGACATTAACCCGGGGAAGAACCCAATGTAGAAATCAGCTGGAGTAATTCGTGCCCTTATTACGGAAGGCAGCATCATGGATGAACCCTCCATCATTCCCGAAATATCGATACCATACTTTTGTATTAGCCACGCAAAAAAGAGTCCAAATGCTGTGCCAACAATCGATCCGGCAATTCCAATAAAAACCGATTCGTAAATCATTGTTCTATAAACATGCCCCTTCTCCTCACCCATGGCAATTCGAATTCCCACCTCGCCGTACCGGCGAAGTCCTCCAAGTAGCCCAGCATTCCATAGCACCAGCGACATAGCAAAAATAAAAACCAACGAAATGTACACACTCCAAACACTGGTAAGCTGAACGTACTGACCCATTGCTCCCTGCTGACTCAAACTTTTAAAAACAGGCGCAAACTCATCCGCTTCGTTAGCGTAAAACTCATTCATGCTTTTTACCATGCTAACCACACGGTCGTCATCGTAGAAGTCAGTTTTTAGGAAACCCAGAATTTCGCTTGCAGCATCATTCATATCGAGGGCAAACCGTGCATCCTCAATATCAACAATAATTGCGCCCCTGTCAATTGCCTCGGCACCAAAACTAACTGTTCCTACAACCGTAAAGTTGTACATTGTCATACTCCCAAACATCGATGAGCCAATGAGGGTAACCTCGTCGCCAATATTTACCCCCAACTTTTGAGCGAACAATTCGCTCAGCAAAGCCTCACCACTCTTAGCAACTAAACCTCCACGTACAACTGATTTTTCGAGGTTCAACCGTTGAATTTCTTTGCCATCATCGGAAAGCAAATCAATTCCCATTCCAATTGCCGGACCCTGCGAACGAGTTTCACCATTCTCGTCGGGCACATCAACCAGTCCGCCAAACTTAATGCGTGGCGCCCATTCAACTTCAGGATACTTTGAACGGAGTTCAACCAGCAAATCACTCACCTCGGTAAGAGCCAAATCGTTTGGAACCTGATTCTCCTCCTCGGCGTACGCTCGGCTCATAACTTTAAGGTGTCCATTGGTGAATTTCGCATTCACTTCAATGGTATCGCCCATAAAACCAGTTATGTAAGCATCCATTAAAACGGTTAGCATAACTCCAATTGAAACAACAATTATGGGCAACCTACTGCGACTCTTGTCGCGGAATAGACCTTTTATTAGAAATTTTATCATTGTATTTTCCCCCTTAACGCTTCGGTTGGATTCATTTTTGCAATTTTTCTTGAAGGCCAGTAGCTTACTATGGTTGTGGTAACTACAACAATAAGTACTGTTGAAAGCACTAACCCCAGACTATACACTGGGTAAAGGGTTTGCGCAATAGCCATTCCTAGCTCGCTCACATCAATTGGCATTGTCCATCCCACTTTGGCTTGCCAGCCAAGAAATGGCAGTCCGTATGCAGCACCAACAAGAGCTGCAAATATTGAGTACATCGCCCCCTCAACAGTAAAAAGGCCAACAACTTCCCTCCTAGTATACCCCAGTGCTATGTATGTTCCAATTTCCTTTTGCCTTCGGAAAATTGAGAGCACCATGGTATCGAAAATAGCCAGCATGGCCAGCAGAATTAGAATGAAGTAAAAGATTGTTAATCCAGTTGATTTTGTTTTAATCAAATTGTCAACTGATTTTGTAAGATCTTCAAATGTTTTCAAGGTCCAGCCTTCAAGTTGAGGCCTATCCTTATTTTCGTCCTTAAAGGTTAACATGGTGGCGTGTCCTTTCAACAAAGCCAACGATTGAAGGGTGTCAAGCGAAAGGTAAACCTGTCCATTCTCAATGGCAGGAACGTTACTCGCAAAAATATCAACAATGCAAATTTCTGTTGCATCGAATGTTCCATTCTTATCGCGCCAGCGGAGTGTTAGGTAATCGCCTTTTTCAATTTTCATGTCCTTAGCCATCATTGCACCAATAATTGCTGGCACTCCACTCACAGTAGTGTCGAGTTTGTGGGTTGGCTGTTCAAAAATCTTCTGTCTAGGGTTAATTCCTTTTATGGCAACGGATTGCATTCTGCCCTGTGGGTATATAGTTCCCTGAACGATAAGGATTGGCTCCATATCGCCACGTGCTATCTCATCCTCAAATTCCTTTGGAATTTTATCGTGACTATCAGTTATGGTAAACGGATCGTAAGGATCGTAGGTGTGATGCCAGTATTGTCCGGCACCAATCTGCCAATTCTTCATATCGTGCTTTGCCTGCTCCTCCCAACCAATCATTACACCGTTCATCCAAATAATTACCACGTATGAGAACGATAGCACAATCACATTGAGCCAGGTTCGGAGTCCGGCTCCAATGAGATTACGAATTGCAAGTTTTATTGCTAGTCTCATTTTTCTCAATTTTTGTTCTATGAAATTACTTCGTCCTTATCAACCTTGCCATCTAAAAGATAAATTTTTCGACGCAGGTAGTTGATAACCTTGTCGTCGTGGGTTGCAAACAGAAAGGTAGTTTCCAACTCCCGGTTTAGCTTCTCCATGGTTTTTAGGATATTGTGCGAGTTTGCCGCATCGAGGTTTGCGGTTGGCTCATCGGCCAAAACCAGCGATGGCCTTTTCACCATTGCCCGGGCAATGGCAACGCGCTGGCACTCGCCCCCAGAAAGTTGCGGTGGTTTCGACTTAACCTTATCTGTTAACCCAACCCACTCGAGCGCATCCATCACCATTTTCTTTCTTTCTGTTGATGAAAGATTTAGCAGTAACAGAGGAAACTCAACGTTCTCGTAAACGGTATGCACCTGCAGCAGGTTGTAGCTCTGAAAAATGAACCCCAAATTCTCCTTACGGAGTTTAGCAGCCTGCTTCGCGTTAAGTTTTCCGATGGAATTGCCAAGAACCAGAGCCTCTCCATCGGATGGCACATCGAGCGACCCAACGATGTTGAGCAGCGTAGTTTTTCCCGAACCGCTCGGGCCAACAAGTCCGGCAAACTCCCCCTTGCCAAATGTTAAATCAATTCCCTTTAGAGCGGTAAACTCACCTTTCCCCATGGGGAATCGTTTGGTGAGGTTAGTTATTTGGATTATTTCCATAATAAAATTTATTTATTAAAAGTTAACAAACTATCTGTGTTCCAATTTTATAATATGTAAAGAATATTTTTTGCTTACCTCCTTATTTGTCATTACCATTATATATTAAAGGAGTCACTGCATACATCCAGTGTGTTGGCCGGTGAACTACATACCGGTTTGTGCAATAGAAAACGCCATCACCATGTATCTCGTTGTCCAACCACTGTTCTTCGTAATATCCGGTTGAAAAGTTTTTGCTAACAGATCCTTCGTATAGGAATAATGGGACATTTCGCATTGGAAGTTCCCGGCTAACAGGAATCCAACATTGAGCAATTGTTTTATTAACCCTTTGCTTTTCAGTTTCATTTAACATCTCAAGTGTTTTCATAGATTTATTATTATTTCAATGATTAAACACAAACATAAACTGCACTCCTTTCCCTCCAAACAGGTTACTGCTCAAATTCTGTTGGGGTAAAAAAATATTCTCAGGGTTCCAGTATGCCATTAAGTGCAACGAGATTCTATTGTAAGTTCTTTGCCAGTTAACAAAACTGTAAACCTGATCCATTTCCCAGCTGTAGTAAACCATTGCGCCTACATTATCGAACAGTCCTATCGGGTATGAAATTGACATTAACGAAAAGCTTACTGGATTCTCGAATTGAAAAGAAACACTATCATATGCTACTACAAGATGCTCGTATGTAACAAGCAAGCCGTTCCCAATTCCCAAAGTGTAGTCGGCACCAAGGTTTACCAGTGTTTGGTTTGTGAACAAACCAAGATTCTTGCTAAAGTGTTTCCATGAGGCTTCAACCCAAAATCCAACGAACCAATCTATTTTTGCATCAAAACCAATCCTGTTCTCAGGTAATGTTGGGTAATTTGGTTCACCAAACTCATGCGTAAAACTGCTGTAAAAAGTTGTCCGATGATGGTACGATAATGCTGCCTCGCCCAGCGGTATTGGGAATTGAATTCTCCCACCAAATTCAGGAGTCTTTTCTTTAGTTTCAAAATACTCCCAGCCTTTTGGCTCATTGTTACCATAAAGTCCCCACACCCAAATATTCGCATTGTTTAGAAAGTAGTACCTTCCCAGCAAGCCCCAAACTCCATCGGTTAATTGCAGCGGGTCGCGCGGATCCATTTGGTCGAACCACATCAGCGGGCGCAGCATGGTTGCCGATCCAAAATTTATTTTCTGTAACCCGGCTCTAATTTCGAACTGTGGTGTAGAGTAGCGTGCCCAAGCCCTGTAGGGTTTAATTTCACCATAGGGTTCTTGGTTACTGTAGCAGTTTAAATAAATATTTGCCGAAAGCTCAACATCAAACAAACTTTTCTCTGAAAATCGATTCGAGAAATTTAACTGAGGAATGTAGCGTCCGCCAATTGCCAAATCATCGCCCGTGAAGTTGTAGTTGGTAAATGCAGAAAACTGACCCTTAAATATTGTTGTATCACTCTCGCTTCCTTTCGTATTAAAGAAGCAGAAAAAAACCATTATAATTAGTACTAAAAACCGTCGCATTGCTAGTCGTGGTTTGCTATACCGTAAGTAATAAAACTTGCAATCTCCATTATGAATTCCTGAGGGCTACCATAGAGTTTCATCGCATTCTCGTCATTTATCAACTCCATAACTTTCTGTGAAAGAATTAGAATAAGCTCCGGTTTAAAATCCTTACGTAGCCAACCTTCCTGTTGCCCTTTCTTAAAATCGGCTACGATTGAAGTCCAAACTTCGGTAATTCTTTTTTGAATGTATGCCGAAACCTCCAGCTCGGGATTGTTATAAAAATCCATAAGGAACTCCTTGCTTATATCATTTGTACCCTCAAACTTCATCATCAGCATCCTTTTCATTTTTTCCGATGCTGGAATATCCAATCCTATCAACTCCTTAAAATCGGCAATGGACTCATCGATTACCATATCGAAAACTGCCTTTGCCAGCTCCAACTTATTGGGGTAAAAACGGTAAAAGGTCATTTTACTAACTGCTGCCTGCTGGCAAATTTCTTCAACTGTAACCCTCTTAAACCCATGTTTCCAAAACAATTCCTTAGATTTCAGAAGTATTGACAGCTGTTTCTTTCCAATTTTTCCCATTACTTATAAATTATTTCTTACTGCAAATATATGTTACATTTTTAAAATTTGTATACGTTTTTTATATTTTTTTTACGTTTTTCGTAATATTTTTTTATTTATGTTATATTTACCATAAAAATAAAGCAAAAGTTATCAACCGTTTACAATATATTTAAAACATTACTCCTCTTATAGTTAACACTATCTTTTCAACTTTTTTACAATACAACAAACGATTGCGGTGATTATACTCACTTAAAAAACGACAAGGTTTATTAGGTAAGTGAAACCAAAAATGGTTTTAATGCATATATTTGCAACCTTGAATTAATAGTGTTTTATAGAACCAATCGACTCTGAATGGTAACATACAACAATTTAACGATCAGGGATGTACTAAATCGCTCACGAGTACAATACACCGATCAACCTTCGCTAGCTTTTGTTGGGGAACAGCCGCTAACCTACAGCCATCTTTCTATACATGTTAGAAATACTAGCGGATTGCTGATTACTCTTGGCATTGAAAAGGGTGATAAGGTTGCCATTTTGGGCGAGAATAGCCCGAACTGGGGAATTGCCTACTTCTCTACAACATGCATGGGAGCAGTTGCTGTACCCATACTACCCGATTTTTCGAGTGCTGAGGTTGAGAAAATCCTTGAACACAGCGAAGCCAAAGTGGTTTTTGTTTCTTCAAAACAATACCACAAAATTAAAAACAGTGGGAAAGTAGGATCACCCGATGTAATTCTTCTTAACAACCTTCAGGTTGTTGAAGCAGGTAGCTCAGATATAGATTCTGTTGAAAATTACTCGCAACCTGAGCCAATAATCAACATCGACTTTTCAAACTTTGATTTTCCTGAGCCACAGGAAGATGATGTTGCTGCTATTATATACACATCGGGCACAACGGGTCGTCCCAAAGGTGTTATGCTAACGCATAAAAACATTATTTCAAATAGTTTATCCACTTTCCAAATTCAGGATATTAAGTCAACCGACAGGCTACTAAGCATCCTGCCACTATCGCACACATACGAGTGCACCATTGGGTTTATTATGCCCATAATGCATGGAGCATCGGTTTACTACCTACAAAAACCTCCAACAGCACCAGTATTACTGCCTGCCATGCAGGAGGTTAAGCCAACCATGATGCTTGTGGTTCCGCTAATAATTGAAAAAGTTTTCAGAGGAAAAATTTTACCACAACTAACTTCCTCAAAAATTTCAGCGAGACTCTATAAGGTTCCTGTTTTTAGAAAAATTTTACATCGAATTGCTGCAAAGAAATTGCATAAAACGTTTGGTGGAGAGCTTCATTTCTTTGGCGTAGGCGGTTCAAAACTTTCGTACGAGGTTGAACGGTTCCTGTACGAAGGAAAATTTCCCTACTCCATTGGCTACGGAATGACCGAAACTTCGCCACTTCTTTCAGGATGTACCCCATCGCTTGTTAAGTTTCGTTGCGCAGGTTTTTCGCTTCCCGGACAGGAAATGAAAATCGACAATCCAAACCCACAAACCGGTGAAGGCGAAGTAGTTGTTAAAGGTTCGAACGTTATGGCTGGTTACTACAAGGAACCCGAACTTACCCGCGAAATGTTTACTGAGGAAGGATGGTTAAAAACTGGCGATTTAGGTTACATTCACCCAAACGGTTTCCTTGAATTAAGAGGCAGGCTAAAGAATATGATTGTTGGTCCTAGCGGCGAAAACATTTACCCAGAAGATATTGAGGAAGTTATAAACACACATGCCCATGTTCTCGATTCGCTAGTTTACGAGATGAAAGGAAAACTAGTTGCAAAGGTACACCTTAACTACGCTGAACTTGAAGCCACATATGCCAACTTCAAAGAAGCAGCTTATAACATGAAGCAGGATGTGAAAGAAACTGCAACAGTTATGCACCAAGAGTTTAAACTGAAAACTGAGGATTTAATGAAAGATATTAGAAGAAGTGTAAATGCTAAAGTTGCCGCTTTTTCTAAACTATCTGGTATTATGGAACAGGTTGAACCCTTTGAGAAAACCCCTACCCACAAAATTAAGAGGTATAAATATGTAAATTAGTTGGCACCTGAATTGCTCAGATGCCAACTAACCTTTAGAAAAGTATTAGCTCATCAGCTTTCGAATTGAATTCGCTAAACGCTTAACTCCTTCCTCATTCTTTTCTTTTGATTCAAAAGAGAAGTTAATACGCATAGTATTCAGGCCGCTTCCATCGCAGTGAAAAACGTGCCCAAGCACAAACGCTACATTCTCCTTAATGGCAATATTGAATAAATCTTCCGATTTCATATTCTCGGGAAGAGTGAGGAATAGGAACAAACCGCCCTCGGGCTCAGTCCACGAAACTCCTTCGGGCATGTACTTTTTAAAGGCTGCCAGCATACCATCGCGTTTCTCGCGATAGCTTGAAATAATAAATTTCAAATTTTCATCAAAATATCCCTTTTCAAAATATTTGGCAGAAATTTTTTGCAAGAATGGAGAGGTACAAAGGTCGGTTGCCTGCTTTGCCATTACAATTTTATCGATGATGGCTTCGTGTGCAACAACCCATCCAATACGGAAACCGGGTACGAATATTTTCGACATTGTTCCCAAAAGAATCACCTGTCCAGTTCCCTCAAGCTCGTATATTGTAGGTTGGGCTTTACCCTCAAAACGAAGTTCGCGGTAAGGACTGTCCTCTAGAATTAGCACATCGTACTTACGGGCAATTTCAATTATTTCGAGCCTGCGCGATTTAGGCATGGTAATTCCAGCAGGATTCTGAAAATCGGGGATAATGTAAACAAACTTTGGTTTTTCTCCCTTTGCCTTCATGTCAGCAAGGGTTTGTTCCAGCAAATCGGCACGCATTCCTTTGTCGTCCAACTTAATACCTACCATTTTTGCTCCGTAGGTATTGAAAGCAGAAAGACCGCCAAGGTACGATGGCAGCCCGCATATTATTTTATCGCCCGGGTTTATGAAAATTTTAGGAATCAAGTCTAACCCCTGCTGCGATGCAGTAGTAATGATCAGGTTATCAACAGTAATATTAACTCCATCTTTGCGGTAACGATCCACCAGAATTTCACGAAGTTTTAAGTCGCCTTCGGTAGCTCCGTACTGAAGCGCTTGTGCACCTTGTGTGTCGAGCACTTCTGCAGTAATTTCTTTTAACTGTTCAATTGGAAAACTTTCAGGTGAAGGCAATCCTCCAGCAAAGGAAATAATATCCTTGCGTTGTGTTAGCTTCAACAATTCGCGAATAGCCGAACGTTTCATAGAGTTGGCGCTAACCGAAAAAATTTGATTAAGATCTGATATCATGACATTAGAATTTTAGGATAAAATACAAATAGTAACAAATAAACCTGTATTTTCAAAAAAAAGAAAGCAAAATTACCCCACGAAGTTACAAAGTGTAATTGAAAATGGCAAATTGTTTAACATTTTTTTAAAAGGGAGAATTGCGAAAAACGAATCGTAATAAAACGGTTCAGATTTTAAACGAGGAGGGAAGAATTTTAATGTAAAAAGGATTGCTTTGAAAAAGCAAAAATGCTCACTAGGACTAGTATCTTCCTGCGTTTAGCATTACCAGTGTGCAATCGAAAATGGTTTCAACAGCATTCTCTTTGGCCAATTTCAGAAGTTCTGGATTCTCTGTACCGGGGTTGAAAATTATTCGCTTGGGTTTAAGCGAAATAATATAATCGAGATACTGTTTTTGGTTTTTAGGATTTAAGTAGAGTGTCACGGTGTGAATATCGGCGGGAAAAACAGGATAGGTAAAAATATTGACTCCGTCAACCTCTCCCTCGCGCTGTCCAATTGCCACTACCTCAACACCATGCTTAACCAAACTCTTTATCGCCAGGTACGAAAAACGGCCAGAACGTGTGCTGGCTCCCAGCACTAAAGTTTTTTTATTCATTTGTTAAGATTGATGCAATAAAACTACAGCGTAAGCGCTTACACCCTCTTCGCGCCCAACAAAACCCAACATTTCTGTTGTGGTTGCTTTTACAGAAATTGAGCCCGGTTTGAGACTAAGAACTCTTTCAAGTGTTTCTTGCATAAGAGGTATAAACCCTTTAATTTTAGGATTTTGAAGACAAATGGTAGAATCGATATTCCCAATTGAGTAACCCTCTTTGCGTACAATATCGTAGGTTTTGGAAAGGATAATTTTACTATCAATTCCTTTAAGAGAAGGATCGTTATCGGGGAAATGGAATCCAATATCGCGCTGACAAGCAGCGCCAAGCATGGCATCGCAAATAGCATGAATTAAAACATCGCCATCGGAATGGCCAACGGTTCCCTTGAAATGTTCAACCTTAATTCCACCAAGCCAAAGAGGAAACCCTTCAGCAAGCTGATGAACATCGTAACCGATTCCAACCCTAAAGTTCATGGCTAATTTTGTCGTTGCGAACCACCGCCTCTTCGCGAGGGCTCGAATTCGAACGCAAGAGTGAAACGTACAGTGTTTGCTAATGGGTTTGCCTGCCCTGCACTTGGAACCAGGTATGCAAAATCGAGGTTAAAAACGTTGTACTTCAACCCAGCCCCAATGGTAAAATACTTGCGGTTCCCCTTGGTTTCATGTTCATTAAAGTAGCCCGCACGAATTGCAAACTGCCCTGAATACCAATACTCCAAACCAACGGCAAAGCTAAACTCGTGCAGCTCCTCTTTAAATCCTCCCGGTGCATCGTAAAACGACTGCATCATTCCGGCTGGAACTGAAACGTATGGATCCATTCCAGCAACTATTACACCTTCATTTTCGGGATCATAAATTGGGGGCGTAGGAACAAGTAACTTGTTTGCGTCAATCATTATACCAATGGCATTGTACAAGTCCATATTATAGGTAAAACGCCCGCCAAGCCTCATGTTTATTGGAATAAAATCCTTGGTTGCGTCGTCGTTGTACGATATTTTATTTCCAATATTGGAGATGTTAAGTCCCAAAGCAAACTCGTGATCCCTACCTTCGAGCGAGATTGGAGTTTCGTAATAAATCGAAACATCTGTTGCAGCTGAGCTACCAGCTTTGGCAGCAGCTTGTCCCTGCTGCGAAAAGCCACCGGTTAAATCGGAACGGATGTACCTAAAAGCAATAGCTCCACCAATTTTATCGGCAAACTTACGCGAGTATGCTGCATCAAAAGCAAACTCGTTGGGATTGTGGGTGGTCATGGTTTGCCCTTGGTCGTTGGTGAATGTTATGTCACCCATGGAAAAATACAAAAGGGAACCACTAATAACCTGCTGGTCGTCGAGCCTGTAGTAGCCTGCCAGATACGAAAGATTTATGTCGTTTATAAGATTTCGAAGCCATGGAGTATACGAAAGTGAAAGTCCAAACTGCTTATCGATGAATGCGTACTTTGCCGGGTTCCAGTGTTGGCTATGAA